>NZ_JBSHBJ010000021.1:0-34859 GCF_053611945.1 Kribbella sp. NPDC054772
CGCGCTGAGCCCGCGCGCCCCCCCCCCCCCCCCCCGACGCGAGCCCGCCCCCCCGCAGACCGCCCGCCCAACACCCACCCGGCCCCCGCCCGCGGCGCGCGGCGCCCTCCCCCCCCGCCGTGACTGCGTCAGGCGGCTTTGGTCTTGCTGTTGCGGGACGAAATGATCGCGACCACGATCGCGGCGCAGATGATCTGGATCAAGTACTGGGTCCAGTCGGGGCCCGGGGTGTCCTTGACGCCGAGCAGCTTCGCGATCAAACCACCGATGAAAGCGCCGATGCCGCCGCCCAGGATGGTCCAGCCGAGGCTGATGTTCTGCTTGCCGGGGAGCACCAGCCGGGCCAGCGGCCCGAAGATGATGCCCGCGATGAGACTGACGATGATCATCCAGATCCAGTAACCCACGATGCCTCCTTGTGAGGTGGAGGACCTGCGTCCGGTCCGGTGCCCCGTGACAAACCAGACCAATCACGACGCAGGTCTACCGCCATCGTGCCCGTCGAGCGGCCCCAGCGAACCGGGACACGCTCTACTGTGTCCGGACCGCGATCAGATCGCGCCGAACCCGACCTTGCGGGTCGATACCTCGCCGATCTCGACGTACGCCAGCCGGTCGGCCGGGACCAGCACCTTGCGGCCCTTCTCGTCGGCCAGCTCCAGCAGGCCGCTCTTGCCGCTGAGCGCGTCCGCCACCAACTGCTGAACCTCTTCCGGGCTCTGCTCGGATTCCAGAACCAACTCGCGATTGGCGTGCTGTACGCCGATCTTGACCTCCACGAAACCCTCCGGGCACACGCTCCGACCGGCGGCTCTCGCCGGTGACCCTTCGAGCCTATCCGCTCACGTCCCCCGGCTCTCACCCGTCCGCCCAGAGCAGAACCTCAGGACGGTGGTACGGGCGTCAGCCGTCGCTGCGCGGGAAGCCCCGGATACCGCGCCAGGCCAGGGACGCGACCAGGTCGGCGGCGTGTTCCTGGGGGATCGACGGGTCGCCGGCGCCGAGCCAGTAGCGGGCGCTGACCTGGGCCATACCGACCAGGCTGACGGCCAGCACCATCGACTGCTCGCGGCTGAGGCCGGCGTCGGCGCTGATCACCTCGGAGACGGCTTCGGCACAGGCATGGGTGACCCGGTCGACCCGTTCCCGGACGGCCGGCTCGTTGGTCAGGTCCGACTCGAAGACCAGGCGGAACGCGCCCTGCGCGTTCGCCACGTAGTCGTAGAAGGCATGCATCGTCGCCGCGACCCGGAGCTTGTTGTCCTCGGTCGACTTCAGTGCGTCCTGGACGGACGCGACGATTGCCTCACAGGACGTGTCCAGCAGCGCCAGGTACAGCTCCAGCTTCCCGGGGAAGTGCTGGTAGAGGACAGGCTTGGAGACTCCGGCCCGGTCCGCGATGTCGTCCATCGCGGCCGCGTGGTACCCGTTCGCGACGAATACTTCCTGGGCCGCCTCGAGCAGCTGCGCGCGGCGGGCCAGCCGGGGCAGGCGGCTGCCACGCTTGGGTGCGGTCTCAGGTGTCGTCGACACGGTGGTGGCTCCTTCGGGTGTGACGTTCCACGAATCCTACCCAGCAGTCCTCCTCGCCAGTAGCTTCCCCGCCGAACAGCGTTCCGGCACGCGTGCGTTCAGCAGTGCGCAGTCGTGTCCAATACCGCTCAGTGGCGGCAGCTCAGCGGTAGTCGTCCTCGCCGGTGTCGCCGATCGAGCGGCGCTGTTCCTCGACGTCGGCGGGATCCGCCTCGTTCGGCAGCCCCGTCTCCTCGGGCCGGTCGTCCACCGTGCTCGAGGCCAGCCGCTGCTCCAGTACGTCGGCCTCCGACGCCTCGTCAGGCAGCGTTCCGTCGCCCGCGCCCTCGTAGTCGGTTTCGCTGGTCATGCGACTCGCTCTCCTCTCGGACTGCGACAGCTATGACTCACCTACGTGTGTACCACCTACACCCAGCTACACCCCAGCTACCCGACTGACGGCAACGGCTGCGGATCGTCGTACAGGCCCTCCAGGACGTCGCCGTACTCCTCGATGCGGGCCAGGACGTCGTGCGGGAGGAATCTGAGCTCCTCGGGTGACGTGGCGGACGCCACCTCGTCCCAGTCGATCGGTGTGGACACGCGGGGCTCGTCGGAGCCGCGGAGCGAGTACGGCGCCAGCGTGGTCTTCGCGCTGGCGTTCTGGCTCCAGTCGATGAAGACCTTGCCGGGCCGGAGCGCCTTGGTCATGTTGGCGGTCACACTCTCCGGCAGAGCTTCCGCCAGCTGTTCTGCGAGCTGCTTGGCGAACGCACTGGTCAGCTTGGAGGACGCGGGCTCGATCGGCACGTACAGGTGCATGCCCTTGTTCCCAGAGGTCTTCGGCCAGCCCTCCAGACCGTAGTGGCCCAGCAGCTGCCGCAGCGCGAGCGCGACGTCGCAACACTCCACGACGGTCGCTCCAGGCCCCGGGTCGAGGTCGAACACAATCAGATCGGCCTGCGGGTTCTTGCCTTCGTCGGACAGCCCGATCCGCCACTGCGGGATGTGCAGCTCGAGCGCGGCGAGGTTGGCGAGCCACACCACGGTCTGTACGTCGTCCGCGACCACGAAGTCCGCCACGTCGCGCCCGGTCGAACTACCCGGTGTAGGCAGCGTCACGGTCCGTACCCAGGCCGGCGTACCGCGGGGAGCGTTCTTCTCGAAGAAGTACGACGCTTCGGTGCCGTCCGGCCAGCGTTTGCGGGTCAGCGGCCGGTCGGACAGGTGGGGCAGCAGCAAGGCGGCGACCTGGTGGTAGTAGTCGATCACTTCGGCCTTGGTGAACCCGGTCTGTGGATACAGCACCTTGCCGAGGTTGGTGAGCTTCATCGTCTGCCCGTCCACCTCAGTGGTCAGCTGCTGCTGCGCGCCCGCCATACCTCCATGTTTCCATCTGCAGACCGTCTTACGATGGGAACCGTGGATAGTTACGGGCCAGTAACTGGGGACGCCGCACCGCTCGAGCTGCAGGAGTGGCCGGAGCGGCGGGTGCCGGTGGCGGGAGTGGATCTGCTGGTCAGGGACGTGCCTGGCGCGGCGGCGGACCTGCCGCCCGCGCTGTTCGTCCACGGCCTCGGTGGGTCGTCACTGAACTGGACTGCCCTCGGCACGATGCTGAACGACACCATCCGGGGTATCGCACCCGATCTGCCCGGTTTCGGGCGTACGCCGCTCTCCGGCGTGATCGGGATCTCGGAGCAGGCCGCACTACTCGTCGATCTGCTGGAGAAGCAGTTCGACCGGCCGGTGCACGTATTCGGGAACTCGATGGGTGGGGCCGCGTCGGTGGCGCTGGCCGCGCAGCGTCCTGATCTGGTCGCGTCGTTGACCCTTGTCTCGCCCGCACTGCCGCATCCACGGGTGTCCGCGAGTGCCCTGTGGTTCGCCGCGCTGGCGACTCCGCGGCTCGGTCCCGCCGTACTGGAGCGCACGGCGCGGATGCCGTTCGACCAGCGGTTCCAGGCCTCGCTGTCGATGGTGTTCGGGGACCCGCGGACGCTCTCCCCAGAGGTACGGGCGGCGTACGAGGCGGAACTGCACCGGCGCGACACCGACCCGTGGGGCCGGCAGGCGACGGTGGAGGGCGCTCGGAGCATTCTGCGGTCGTCGCTCGCCAGACCACGCCGGTCGCTGTGGGCGGACGCGGCCACGGTGGAGTGCCCGGTGCAGTTGATCTACGGCGGCAGAGACCGGCTGGTCGACGCCCGGATCCGCACCAAGGCCCAGCGCACGTTCCCGAACGCCCGGCTGCTCTACCTGCCGCAGTCGGGTCACGTCGCACAGATGGAGCACCCCGATCAGGTGGCCCGCGCGTTCCGCCAGCTGATCTCCTGATCGAGTCGAATCCGAGCCTCGACTGAGACACGACTGAGCAGCCCGTCCGGTCAACTTTCCTCTCGCCTGACCAGTAGTACAGGTGACCTGTTGGGACGAACGAGAGGACCACTGTGCGAGGTATCGGCAGAGCCGCCCGAAGTCTGTCGTTAGGAATGGTCGCACTACTCGGTGTGGGGACACTGACCGCAACAGCCGCGCTGCCGGCGCCACCTGCGGTTGCTAAAGGCAACCAATGGGACGTGCGTCCGGTAGCCGGTGGTTATCAACTGACACTGCATCTGGACGCACCCGCCGCGATGCGCGCCTCGCTTCCGCTGCTGGCGGTCGACGGCAAGCCGCTGGGCGTCGCCAAGCAGTCGGTGGACCGCAAGACGCTGACGCTGGTCAGTGCGGATCCCTCTGTGCTGACGGCCCGCGAAGTAAGCCTGGTCTGGTCCGGGGACCTGGGGAAGCAATCCAGCAAGAGTCGTGGCATCACTGCCGGCGGCCCGACGGATGCCGACTGGCTGAAGGCGCGGCGTGGTTCGTTGCTGCCGTCCGACCCCGGTGCACTGGGCAAATACAAGGTCGACACCGCGGAGTACAACCTGGGCGACGAGGCGATCGAGCTGCCCGGTCTCGGTCACAAGTCGGAGCTGCGTGGAAAGGTGTACTCGCCGCGTGGCGCACTGGGGCCGCGGCCGCTGGTGATCTTCCTGCACGGCCGCCACGAGGTCTGCTACGGCGAGCCGACGCACCCGTCCGACGACGCCAAGCCCTGGCCGTGCCCGCCGGGAATGAAGGCCATCCCGAGCTACCGCGGGTACGACGCTCCGGCGACCGCGCTGGCCAGCAACGGCTACCAGGTGGTCTCGATCAGCGCCAACGCCGTCAACGCCTGGGACAGCGAGGTGTACGACGCCGGCGCGCAGGCGCGGGCCGAGCTGGTCCTCGACCATCTCGCCCTGTGGCGGAAGTGGTCGACCATCGGCGGCGGGCCGTTCGGCGCCCGCTTCGTCGGCAGGATCGATCTGCAGAACGTCGGCCTGATGGGGCACTCACGTGGCGGTGAAGGCGTCGCCCGCGCCGTAGTGCTGAACGCGGACCGCGGCGGCCAGTACGGGATCCGTGCGGTCCTCCCGCTCGCACCCACGGACTTCGCCCGGGCCACGGTGCCGGGTGTCGCGATGAGCGTCGTCCTGCCGTATTGCGATGGCGACGTGTCGGATCTGCAGGGTCAGAAGTTCTACGACGACACCCGGTACTCCGTCGACGGTGACGCCGCGCCGCGGTCCACTGTCACGGTGCTGGGCGCCAACCACAACTTCTTCAACACCGAGTGGACGCCCGGGCAGTCCGTCGCACCGTCGAACGACGACTGGTTCGGTGACGAGAAGGCGGCGCCCTGCGGTACGAAGTACGCGGGCCGGCTCACTGCGAAGGAGCAGCAGGCAGTCGGGACGGCGTACGTCGCGGGGTTCTTCCGGCTGCAGCTGGGACGCGAGACGCAGTTCCTGTCGCAGTTCGACGGGTCGGACTCGCGAGCGGCGTCGGCTGGGAAGGCCGTCGTACGAGTGGTGTCGCAGGCGCCGGTGGGGTCGCGGCGGGATCTGAACGACTTCGACAAGGCGCTGCCGGCCGGTGCGGTCAGCGGGAAGGTCTCTGCGAACGTGTGCGCCGGAGTGGCCGACGCAACGTCGAAGTCCAGTACTCCGGCGTGCATGGCGACCGATGACTGGGCCAGCGCACCGCACTGGGGTACGGCGTGGTTCGCAGCGAAGACGCCGACCACTGCGGTCACCAAACTGAAGTGGACGGGCACCAATGGGGTCGTGCGAGTCGACGTGCCCGCCGGCCAGCGCGACGTACGTCGTTTCGCGGCTCTCACGTTCCGCGCGGCGCCGGACCCGAATGGTGCGCCGAAGACTGACCTGACGGTGCGCGTGGTCGACGGCCACGGGCGCGCGGTCGCCGTACCGGTGTCTGCGGTCAGTGACGCGCTGGTGCGGATGCCGGGGAGCAACGACGGCAGTGGCCTACCGAAGAACCTGCTGCGAACGGTGCGCATCCCGGTCTCGTCCCTGACGGGCGCGGACCTGCGGGACGTGCGTGCGGTGGAGCTGCGGACCGACCGTGTGGCCAGCGGGTCGGCGTACGTGAGCGATCTGGGGTTCTCGTCGCCCGGACTCGGGTTCTCGGCCCCTGCGACGCTGCTGCCGAAGCTGTCGGCGTCAAACGTCACAGTCCAGGAGGGGAACAAGGGAACGCGGACGGTGGACTTCTGGGTCCGCATGTCCCGTCCGAGCATCCGACCGGTCAGCGTGTACGTCGAGACGAACGGCGACCTCGCGGAGACGGTGGGCGAGGTCGCACGGCAGCTGGTGTTCAAGCCGGGGCAGGTACGGCAGAAGGTGACTGTGCCGATCACGGGGAACACGCGGGACAGCTACGACATCAAGTTCAGCCTGGTGCTGTCGGTGCCGCACGACGGGCTGCTGGACGAGTCCTTCGGGCACGGTCTGGTCGTCGACGACGACCCGACGCCAACGCTGACGCTCAGCAACCTGAAGACGGTCGAGAAGACCGGAGTGGTCAGCTTCGGAGTCAGGCTGTCCGCACCGAGCGACAAGTACGTGTCGTTCAGCGGAGTCCTCAAGAACGGTACGGCGGTCTTCGGCAAGGACTACACCGACGCGGACGAGGGACCGGCGGCCCCGGTCATCGACGGCTCAGTGGAGCCCGGGAAGACCACCGGCAACCTGGCGGTCAAGATCCTCGACGACAAGCTCAAGGAACCCGCCGAGACCTTCACGGCCGTGATCCAGAAGATCGACGGTGCCACCTTGAAGGTCCCCACCACCCTGACCGCCACGATCACCGACAACGACTGAGACGGAGGTACCGGATGGTGGACTCCGCAGAGGGCGGTTGGGATAGTGCGGGAACATGGGGGAGGGACAGATGGTTGAAAACCTTCAGACCCCGAACGACGTCTTCCTGAGGAGCCGCAACGTGTCACTGCCACCGCTGGTCGAACCGGCTGACGAGCTGACGATTGACGAGGTGCGCCGGTACTCGCGGCACCTGATCATCCCCGAGGTCGGGATGGCCGGGCAGAAGCGGCTGAAGAACGCCAAGGTGCTGGTCATCGGCGCCGGCGGTCTCGGCAGCCCGGCGCTGCTCTACCTGGCCGCGGCCGGGGTCGGCACGCTCGGCATCGTCGAGTTCGACACCGTCGACGAGTCCAACCTGCAGCGCCAGGTCATCCACGGTCAGTCCGACGTGGGCAAGTCCAAGGCGCAGTCCGCCAAGGAGTCCATCCTCGAGGTCAACCCGTACACGAACGTCGTCCTGCACGAGACCCGGCTGGACAACGACAACGTGTTCGAGATCTTCGAGCCGTACGACCTGATCGTCGACGGCACCGACAACTTCGCCACCAGGTACCTGGTGAACGACGCCGCGGTGCTGCTGCACAAGCCGTACGTGTGGGGATCGATCTTCCGCTTCGACGGCCAGGTCAGCGTGTTCTGGGCCGACAACGGCCCCTGCTACCGCTGCCTGTACCCGGAGCCCCCGCCGCCCGGCATGGTCCCGTCCTGCGCCGAGGGTGGCGTGCTCGGCGTGCTCTGCGCGTCGGTCGGCGCGGCCCAGGTCACCGAGGCGATCAAGCTGCTCACCGGCATCGGCGACCCGTCGCTCGGCCGGCTGAACATCTACGAGGCGCTCGACCTGAACTGGCGTTCGCTGAAGGTCCGCAAGGACCCGAACTGCGCCATCTGCGGCGAGAACCCGACGGTCACCGAGCTGATCGACTACGAGAGCTTCTGCGGTGCGATCACCGAGGAGGCGGCCGACGCGGCCGCCGGCTCGACGATCTCCGTCAAGCAGCTCAGCGAGTGGATCAAACTCAAGGACAACGGCGAGAAGGACTTCGTCCTGATCGACGTCCGGGAGCCGAACGAGTACGAGATCAACAAGATCCCGGGCTCGGTGCTGATCCCGAAGGCGGACTTCCAGACCGGTGTGGCGCTGGAGAAGCTGCCGCAGGACAAGCAGCTGGTCTTCCACTGCAAGTCCGGCGTCCGCTCCGCCGAGGTGCTCGCGATCGCCAAGGGTGCGGGCTTCTCCGACGCGGTCCACGTCGGCGGCGGCGTGGTCGCCTGGGTCGACCAGATCGACCCGAGCCAGCCCTCGTACTAAACAGACGCCGGCTAGAACGGCATCCTGCACGAAGCGACCGCCTCAGCGGCGACGGGATCTCCCGAAACCGCTGGGGCGTCGTCACGTCCGGACACGGTTCGCATGTAGGCGACCGCGTCCACCGCAGCGTGACCCACCGGCGCACCCCTCCCGAGCTGGTAGGTCCCACCTCCGGCCCCGGTGAGCTCCACCTCGACGGCAGGCCGCTCGCCCCACCACGGTCCGTCGATCACGTCGTACATGACCTGGGCGACGATCTCCTCCGCGTTCGGGCCCGGATCGAAGGGGCGGCCGAGAGCCTGACAGACGTCGTCGCGGTGCATCCACAGGTCACGCGCGAGCAGGATGTCGTGGATGTAGCCGAGGCTGAGTTTCACGCTCTCGAACCCGTCGATCGTCATCGACATCCGGCGCATCAGCGCAAGCTCCGTCGAGATCTTCCGCGTCGCCTTCGCCCACACCTGGTCGAAGGTGGTGCGCAGTTCAGCAGGCGCCGTACCCCGGTGCTCGTCGGCCTGGACCATCATGTGCGCGTCGATCCGCAGTACGCCGGGATAGACCCGCTTCGCCTTGCGGTAGCGGCGGGGGAACGAGAGCGGCCGGTTCACGTCCTCGGCCTGCCCGATCAGGTGGCCGGCAACGTCCGCGACGTCCCACGCGTCGCAGACGGTACGGCGCTGCCACTCGTCGCCCTCGACCGACGCGAGCAACTCGTGCCACGCCTCGAGCTCCGCGTCCCGGTGGATCCGGCACCGTGACCGGTCGGCCCGCCCGATCTGCTCCGCGAGTACTGCGCTCATCTCTTTCCCCTCGTCGGTGCGTAGTACTGGTAGAACATCTCGAGTACGACGGGCAGCAGCCGGCTGAACCGCCCCTCCTCGAACGGCACGTCCGGCTCGTTCGCCATCTGCTGCGAGAGCACCCCCGACGTGACTGATGTGAACACCGCGAGCCCCTCGTCGCTCGCCGCCTCCGGACGCAACCGGCCGGCGTCGACGCCCGCCTGCAGGTGCCGGCGCAGGTCGGCGACCGCCTCCTGGGCCGGCGCGAACGCCTCCGGGCTCGGCTCGAAACCGGGGATCGTCCGCCAGAACAGCAGCTGCGAGTAGACCGGGTTCTGCATGCTCCAGCGGGCGAACGCCGTGGTGCCGATCAGATGCAGCTCGACGACGTCGGTGGTGGTCGCCGCGGCGACTGCGTCGCGCTGCGAGGCGAGGAACAGCTCGGCGCCCCGCTGGAACAACGCGTCGTAGATCGCCATCTTCGACGGGAAGTACTGGTACAGCGACGGCGGCTGCATGCCGAGCCGCCGGGCCACCGCGGACAGGCTGAGCGCCGCGACGCCCTCGGTCGCCATCAGCTCGATGGCGACGTCGAGGATCTCCCCGATCGTCTCCTGACGACGGCGGGTACGGCGGTCCGGCGCGGCAGTGCTCATACCCTGAGGAAAACCTAACGCCATTAGGGATGTCAATACCTCGTAGATTGCCTGGTCTTGTCCCTGGTGGCGCGTACTGTCTGAAGGCATGTGCAGAAACATCACCGTGCTCCGGGGACTCGAGCCGTCCGCGACCTCCGAGGAGATCTATGCGGCGGCGTTGCAGTACGTGCGGAAGGTGACCGGCGTCGGCTCGCTGAGCGCGACCACGCGCGGCCCGATCGAGAAGGCGGCCACCGAGGTCGCGCGGATCACCGAGCAACTGCTCGAGGAGATGCCGGCCCGCCGGACGCCACCGCAGACCGTGCCACCGCTGCGCCGTCCGGAAGTGCGCGCCCGCCTCGGCCTCGACTGAGGCGAAAGCAGAGTAATCTCACCCGGGGAAACGGTTACCCCTGAGGGAGGCGCGGGATGCGGTTCGCGATCAAGACCAGGCCGGAGCACACCACCTGGCAGCAGATGCGGGACGTGTGGGTCGCGGCGGACCAGTTCGAGATCTTCGAATCCGCCTGGCACTGGGATCACTTCTACCCGCTGAGCGGCGACATGCAGGGCCCGAACCTGGAGGCCTGGACGACCCTGGCCGCGCTCGCCCAGGCGACGTCGCGGATCCGGGTCGGCTGCCAGGTGAACGGCATGATCTACCGGCACCCCGCCGTGCTGGCGAACATGGCAGCGACCACCGACATCATCAGCAACGGCCGCCTCGAGCTCGGCATCGGCGCCGGCTGGAACGAGATGGAGACCGCTGCGTACGGCATCGACCTGTACCCGTTGAAGGAGCGCTTCGACCGCTTCGACGAGGGCACTCAGGCGATCATCGCGCTGCTCACCGAGAAGGTCGCGAACTTCGACGGCACCTACGTCAAGCTCACCGACGCCTACTGCAACCCGAAGCCGGTGCAGACCCCGCACCCGCCGATCACGATCGGCGGCAAGGGCCCGAAGCGGACGCTCCGCGCGGTCGCCAAGTGGGCCCAGCAGTGGAACGTGATCGTCCCGAACCCGCAGGAGTGGACCCCGCTCAAGGAGGTGCTGGTTCAGCGCTGCGAGGAGGTCGGCCGCGACGTCAACGAGATCACCTGCTCGGTGAACGTCCGCATCGACCCCGACCGCCCGCTCGACAAGGCGGTCGCCGAGGCCGCGGCGTACGGCGAGGCCGGCGTCGACCTGGTCGTGATGAACCTCCCGCTGGACGCGCCGCCGTCGGTCCTCGAGCCGTTGGCGAAGGCGTTGGCACCGCTCGCCTAGATTGAGCCCGTGGATCGGGAGGAATACATCGAGACTGTCCTGCGGGCCGTGGAGTCCATCCCGGAGGGCAGCGTCGCGACGTACGGGGACATCGCCGAGTACGTCGGCCAGGGTGGACCGCGGCAGGTCGGCGCGATCATGCGCGAGTACGGCGCGAGCGTGCCGTGGTGGCGGGTGATCCGCGCATCCGGCGTACCGGCCGACGAGGTCGGGGACGAGCAGTTGCACCGGCTGCGGTCGGACGGTGTGCGGATCACCAACGGACGCGTGAACCTCCGCGCCGCCCGCTGGGATCCGCACGACTGATCCACCCGCTGTCAGCGCCGCGCTGATCGGTCAGCTACGGCGTTTGTTGTCCGGTTTCCGAGCATCTGTGGACGGCGCGGGGTGCCCGTCGGCTTTTGTCGGTGGAGTCTGCTGGGATGATGCGATGGTCGGCAGACAGGGGTCCCGGTATCGCTTGGTCCGGGAGGCGGGGCGCGCGGCGGAAGCGCCGGTCCTGGACGCCGATCAGCAGGCGGTCGTCAACCATCCCGGCGGACCGCTCCTGGTCCTCGCCGGGCCGGGGACGGGCAAGACGACGACGTTGGTGGAGGCCGTCGCCGACCGGGTCCGCAACCGTGGTCTGAGCCCGGACCAGGTGCTCGTGCTGACGTTCGGCCGGAAGGCCGCGACCGAGCTCCGGGACCGCATCACCGGCCGGCTCGGGCGGACGACCCGAGTGATGCCGTCGATGACGTTCCACTCGTTCTGCTACGCGTTGCTGCGACGGTTCACGCCGGCGGACGCGTTCGACGTACCACTGCGGCTGCCGTCCGGGCCGGAGCAGTCGCTGCGGTTGAACGAGGCGCTGTCCGGGAGTCGTGAGGTCGGTGCGGTGCACTGGCCAGGCAGTCTGCATCCGGCGCTGAAGACGCGCGGGTTCACTGACGAGGTGCAGGCGGTCATCGGCAAGGCGCGGCAGCTGGGACTCGACCCGGAGGACCTGTCCGCGATCGGCCGCTCGGCGGACCGGGCCGAGTGGGTCGCGGTCGGCGACTTCTTCCAGGAGTACCTGCAGGTGCTCGACGCCGAACAGGTGCTGGACTACTCCGAGCTGATCCATCGCGCGGTGATCCTCGCGCAGCAGCCGTCGGTGCAGGCCAAGCTGCGCGCCGAGTTCAAAGCGGTCTTCGTCGACGAGTACCAGGACACCGATCCCGGGCAGACCAAACTGCTGCAGGCGATCGCCGGCGACGGAAGGGACCTGGTCGTGGTCGGCGACCCCGACCAGTCGATCTACACGTTCCGCGGCGCAGACGTCCGCGGCCTGCTCCGCTTCACCGAAGAGTTCAAGACCATCGACGGCTCCGAGGCCGCGCAGATCGCTTTGGGTACGACGCGACGCTTCGGCAGCACGCTGCAACGCGTTTCGCGCAACGTGGTCAACCGCCTCGGCGTACCCGGCACGCTGGACCGGGACACGTTCGACCGGTTCCGGAACCCGGATGCCTCCTCGTGCGTGTACGGCCCGGGGAAGGTCGAGGCCAACCTCTACTCGACCAGCGGCGCCGAGCTCGAACACATCGCGGACCTGCTGCGGCGGGCGCATGTCCAGGACGGCATCGGATGGAACGAGATGGCGGTCCTGGTTCGCTCCGGCAGCTGGTCGATCCCGCCGCTGCGACGGGCGCTGGCGGCGGCCGGGATCCCGGTGGACGTCGCCGGTGACGAGTTGCCGTTGTCGCGCGAGCCCGCCGTACGGCCGATGTTGCTGGCGTTGCGGGCGGTGGCCGATCCGGAGACGTTGACCGTGGACGTGGTCCGGGCGTTGGCGTTGTCTCCGTTGGGAGCGATGGATGCGGGGCAGCTGCGGCGGCTGGCCCGGGTGCTTCGGCGGCGGGACCGGGATGCGGCGGCCGGTCAGCGGTTGCCGCGCTCATCCGACGAGCTGCTGCGTGAAGCGTTGATGAACCCGTTGCTGCTGGACGAGCAAGCGTCACCGGCCGAGGCTCGGTTCGCCGCGCTAGGCGAGCGGTTGCTCAAGGCAAGGAACATCGTGACCGCGGGCGCGGCGCCGGACGAGGTGATGTGGTCGCTGTGGTCGGACTCGCCGTGGTTGCGCCGGCTGCGCGGCCAGGCGCACTCCGGGGGCGAGCCGGCCCGGGCGGCGAACCGCGACCTGGATTCCCTGTGTGCGTTGTTCGATGCGGCGAGCCGGGCCGAGGAGCAGGTCGGGTTCAAGGGCGTGTCGGCGTTCCTGTCGGAGTTGGAGTCGCTGGACATCGCGGGTGACAACCGGTTCGACGGTACGTACCGCGAGGCCGGCGTACAGCTGATGACGGCGCACCGGTCGAAGGGGCTGCAGTGGCGGCTCGTCGTCGTGGCGTCGGTCCAGGAAGGGCAGTGGCCCGACCTGCGGCGCCGCGGATCGTTGCTGGAGCCGGACCGGTTGGGTCCGGACGGGTTGATCGATCCGTTGTCGGCCGGTGCGTTGCTGGCCGAGGAGAGACGGTTGTTCTACGTCGCGATCACCCGGGCCCGGGAACGGCTGATCGTGACCGCGGTCCAGGCGCCGGAGGCCGACGGCGACCAACCGTCCCGCTTCCTTGCCGAGCTCGACATTCCTTTGAAACTGGTCGCCGGGCGACCGCGACGGCCGTTGTCGCTGCCCGGTCTGGTCGCCGATCTGCGGTGCGTGCTGGCCGATCCCGCCTCGTCGCCGGCGTTGAAGCGAGCTGCGGCGGACCGGCTGGCGTTGCTGGCCGACGCCGTCGACGACCGCGACTATCCACTCGTGCCGACAGCTGATCCGTCCCGCTGGTGGGGCGTGCGCGAGCGGACGGAGTCCGTGAAACCGATCGCGGATCCCGAGCAGCCGGTGCCGCTGTCCGGGAGCGCGTTGACGACGATCGTCGACTGCCCGCTGCGCTGGTTCCTGACCCGCCGGGCCGGCGGCGAGACCCCGAGTACGTCGGCGATCGGGTTCGGCATGGTGCTGCACACGTTGGCGGATGCGGTCGCGACCGGGACACTGCCACCGTCGGTCGACGAGCTGAACGGCTGGCTGGACAAGGTGTGGACGCAACTCGAGTTCGAGTCCGCCTGGATCTCGGACCGTGAGCGCGGCGAGGCCGAGCAGGCGTTGCGGCGGTTCGTCGCCTGGCATCAGGGTCGTCCGGACCGGACCCTGGTGGGGACCGAGGTCGACTTCGACGTACTGCTGCCGGACGAGGAGCAGCCCGCGGTCCGGGTGAAGGGCCGGATGGACCGGGTCGAGAAGGATCCCGAGGGGACGATCCGGGTCGTCGACCTGAAGACCGGGCGCACGATGCCGACGAAGCCGGCGCTGGAGCGGCATGTTCAGCTGGCGATCTACCAACGCGCGATCCAGTCGCGGCAACTGAAGAAGCTCGGCGAGGACGCGGTCGCCGGAGGTGCCGAGCTGGTGCAGTTGCGCCACGACGACAACGTCGGGTTCCCGAAGGTGCAGCACCAGGGGCCGCTGGAGGCCGACGACGAAGGCCGCACCTGGCTGGACGAGGCGGTCGACGACGCCGAGTCGATGATCCGCACCGAGAACATCACCGCCCAGCGCAACGACGGCTGCGGCCGCTGCGAGGCGCGGGCACTGTGTCCCATCCAGCCCGAGGGGCGGGAAGTCGTCTGATGCCTGCACAGTTGAGGTCCACTGCTGACCTGTGCGATCTGCTGGGGATCCCGTTCTCCGATCAGCAGCTGGCGGCCATTACCGCGCCGTTGGCTCCTGGCGTGATCGTGGCGGGCGCGGGTTCGGGCAAGACGACCGCGATGGCGGCCCGGGTGGTGTGGCTGATCTGCACCGGGCAGGTGAAGCCGGAGGAAGTGCTCGGGCTGACGTTCACGAAGAAGGCGGCCAACGAGCTCGACGTCCGGATCCGCGAGGACCTGACGAAGGCCGGCGTCCTGGGATCCACCCTGCCGACCGACCAGCACCCGCTGCTCGCCGCGCACCTGCGCAGCAACATCCCGAACTGGGAGCCCGAGGAGCCGGGCGAGCCCGTCGTCTCGACGTACCACGCGTTCGCCGGCACGTTGATCGCGGAGCACGGGCTCCGGCTCGGTCTCGAGCCGGACTCGCGAGTGCTCGCCGACGCGACCCGCTTCCAGCTCGCAGGCCGAGTGGTACGCCGTTCCGCGGGGCCGATCCGCTTCGCCTCGCACCACGTGCCGACGCTCGTCAACAGTCTGCTCGCGCTCGACGGTGAGCTCGCCGACCACCTGCTCCGCCCGGACGACATCCGCGACCACGACGACGCCGTACGGCAGGAGGTCGCCGCGGCGCGCAAGCAGACCGTGGAGGTCCGGAAGCTGGCCGAGACCTCGTTGAAGCGTGGCGAGATTCTGCAGCTCGTCGAGGAGTACCAGGCGTACAAGGGGGAGCGCGGCGTCGTCGACTTCGCGGATCAGATGGCGCTCGGCGCGCGGCTCGCGGAGGAGTGCCCGGAGGTCGCCGCGGTCGAGCGCGCGCGGTACAAGGTCGTGCTGCTCGACGAGTACCAGGACACGTCGGTGTCGCAGCGCCGGATGCTGACCGCACTGTTCGCCGCGGGCGACGGCCGGGGCCATCCGGTCACCGCGGTCGGCGACCCGTGCCAGGCGATCTACGGCTGGCGAGGCGCATCGGTCGCGAACCTCGACGAGTTCCCGGAGCACTTCGCGCAGGTCGACGGCGCTCCCGCGCAGCGCTACGTGCTCAGCGTCAACCGCCGCTGTGGAAGCCGCATCCTCGCGGCCGCCAATCAACATGCGGCAGAGCTGTACGAACAGCATCCCGGCGTGATCCCGCTCGAGGCCCCGACGAACGCTCCCGAGGGCGCGATCACGGTCGGTCTGTTCGAGACGCGGTCGGAGGAGATCGAGTGGGTCGCCGACGCGATCGTCGCCGCGCACCAGACCCGGAACCGCCGGTGGAAGGACATCGGCATCCTGATGCGGACCAACGTCGACCTCAGCGCGGTCCACGAGGCACTGATCGCCCGCAAGGTCCCGGTCGAGGTCGTCGGTCTCGGTGGGCTGCTCGCGCTGCCCGAGGTCGTCGACGTCGTCGCGACCCTGCAGGCCGTCAACGATCTGACCGCGAACGCGGCGATGCTGCGGATCCTCACCGGCCCGCGGTACCGGATTGGTCACCGCGACCTCGCGCTGCTCGCCAACCGCGCTCGCTCGCTGGCCGACGCGGGGGAGCGCCCGGCCGCCGACGACCTGGTCGCGGCCCTGGACGCCGCCGTCGCCGGGATGGACTCGACCGAGGTGATCTCGCTCGCCGAGGCAGTCGACGACCCAGGGCTGGCGGCGTACGCGCCGGAAGCCCTGGTTCGCTTCAAGGAGCTGTCGGTCGAGCTCCGTGAGCTGCGTGGGCACGCGGGGGAGCCGCTGCTCGATCTGGTCCGGCGAGTGATCAGCACAATCGGTCTGGACGTCGAGCTGACCGCGACCCCCGACCACGTCGACGCCGGCCGCCGCGATCACCTGGCCGCCTTTCTGGATGCCGTGGGCAACTTCGTGTCGACCGAGTCGGACGGGTCGCTCGACGGCCTGCTCGCGTACCTCGCGGCCGAGGAGGAGTACGCCGCGGGCCTCGACCTCGCTGTACCGAGTGAGGCGGACTCGGTGAAGCTGCTGACCACGCACCGGTCGAAGGGCCTCGAGTGGCCGGTCGTGTTCGTGCCGACGCTGGTGTCCAAGGTGTTCCCGTCCGATCGCGGGCGGGACAAGTGGACGACGAACGCCAAGGTCCTGCCCTGGCCGCTGCGCGGCGACGCGGACACGCTGCCCGACATCCACGACCTGTCGAACGCCGGACTGAAAGCCTTCGCCGACGAGTGCAAGACCATCAACGCACTCGAGGAACGCCGCCTCGGGTACGTCGCTTTCACCCGCGCGAAGGATCTGCTGGTCGCGACCGGACACTGGTGGGGCCCGACCCAGAAGCGTCCGCGCGGCCCGTCGACGTACCTCGAGACGTTGAAGAAGCACGCCGGCGAGCGGGTGATCGCCTGGGCCGAGCAGCCGGAGCTCACCGCGGAGAACCCGGAGCTCGCCGAGCAGACGCAGGCGCCGTGGCCGACGCCGTACGACGTGGACTCGTACCAGCGGCGACTGGACTCGGCGGCGCTGGTGCAGCAGTCGCGCTCCGAGGGGCCGTCGGTCGAGGCCGAGGAGTCACTGCTGCTGGACGAGCAGGCGACGGTCGCGCGCTGGGACTCCGAGATCGAGCGTTTGTTGTCCGAGGCAAGGGAAAGCCGCAGCCGGAAGGCGTACGACGTGACGCTGCCGGCGGCACTGTCCGCGACCCAGGTGATGCGGCTGGCGAAGGACCCCGACGGTCTCGCCGCCGAACTCGCCCGCCCGATGCCACGCAAACCCAACCGGGCCGCGCGGTTCGGCACCCGCTTCCATGCCTGGGTGGAGAGCTACTTCGGTCAGCAACTGCTGCTCGATCCGGACGATCTCCCGGGCGCCGCGGACGAGGACATCGTCGACGACACCGATCTCACCGACCTGATGGACGCCTTCCGCGACGGTCCGTTCGGCGAAACCACGCCGTACGAGATCGAAGCCCCGTTCGCGCTCTCACTCGACGGCCGGGTCATCCGCGGCCGCATCGACGCGGTCTACCAGGTGGTCCGCCCGGACGGCTCCCGCGGCTACGACGTCATCGACTGGAAAACCACCCGCGGCGAAACCGCCGACCCCCTCCAGCTCGCGATCTACCGCGTCGCCTGGTCGGAACTCCTCAACATCCCCCTCACCCACATCACCGCCGGCTTCTACTACGTCCGCACCGGCGACATCGTCCGCCCGGAAACCCTCCCCGACAAACAACAACTGACGAGACTCTTGAACGGTTAACGAGCCCGGAAGAGTTCCGCCGGAACGATCTGTACCGGGAACGGGAGCACGGCGTCGAAGACTTTCTCGCCGGTGACGACGTCGCGCTCGACGTACACGCCGTCGACGAGCTCGAGCACGGTCAGGCTCTCCTTCTCGGGATCGAGGATCCAGTACGAGCGCACGCCGGCCTGCTCGTACACACCGCGCTTCAGCAGGAGGTCCACCATCCTGGTGCTCGGTGAGAGGATCTCGACGGCGAGGGCCAGCGGCTTCCGTGCATGCTGCGGATCGGTGTCGTCCGGGCTGCAGACGAGTACGTCCGGTTGGAGAGATCGCTGTGACGTTGGCCGATAGTCGAACGGTGCAACGAGGATGTCCATGCCGCCCGGGGAAGCGAGCTTCAGCTGGAAACACAGCTCGGTGACGGCTCGCTGATGGAGCCGCGATGGTGCCGGCGTCACGAACAGGCCGCCGTCGACAATCTCGCGCCGTCCACCGTCATCGGGCGTGCTGTCGAGATACTCCAACGTGTACGGCTCAAGCTGGTCCACGGACACAATGGTGCCTCCTTCTCGGTCACACGACCAGCATGATGGGCCGGACCGTGCGGTTGGAGCCATTCCGGCGATCTGCCCCGAGCTGCCCCGTGATCTGCCCGTCTACGCTGCGATCTGCCCCGGTCTGCCCCGCATGATCCGGGCGAATGCAGGCTCATCCGACCAGTGCGGCGGGGGTGAGGGCGACGGGAAACGGGTTCGTGGCGTGGAAGGTTTCCTCGGATTGGACGACGGCTTGGCAGGTGTAGCCGGTGGGGGTTAGGGCTAGGACGGTGAGTTCTTGGATCGACGGGTCGTAGAGCCAGTAGGACGGGATGTTGTGTTGTTCGTAGAGGGCTCGTTTGCGGACTACGTCGGTGGTGCGGGTAGTGGGGGAGAGGACCTCGACGGCGAGTAAGGGTGGCTGGGTGACGGGGGCGTCGCGGGGGCAGACGAGGAGGTCGGGGCGGAGGGTGGTGTGCGGAGTGGGGCGGAACGTGATGGAGCCCATCGCGACCAGGAGGTGGGGTGGGCAGGCGTGTTTGAGCTGCACCATCAGCGCGATGACGGCGGCGTGATGGGCGGGTGGTTGCGGGCCGGTGACGAGGAGGCGGCCGTCGACCACCTCGTATCTTCGGCCGTCGCGGGTGGCTTCGAGAGTTGTCACCCGCCCAGCCTGACGGAAAGCGCCCGACGGCGGTTTTAGTTATCCACAGGCCAACGGGTTCTGCAGGGTTCCGACGAACTGCAGGGAGCCGGCAACGTCCGTCAGGTCGACCATCTGCTGGTTGTTGCGCAGCTGCAGACGGTTCAGGCAGGACAGCGCGAACGACGGCGCGAAGATGTCGTACTTCGCGAACGCGTCCGCCAGCTCCGGCGTCGCGGACTGGTAGTCGCGGATCGATGACGCCACCACCGACCAGAACTCGTCCGGCGTCAACAGCCCCTCACGATCGAGCAGCGGTGACAGGAACCGGAAGATGCAGTCGAAGACATCGGTGAAGATCGACAGCAGCTTCTCGTCGTCCGGGACCTCGGCGCGGACCCGTTCGGCTTCGGCCGGGATCGGCGTCGCCGGGCTGAGGACGGCGATCTCCTCGGCGATGTCCTTCATGATCACCCGAATCGGGATCGCGTCCCGCAGTACCAGGATCAGGTTCTCGCCGTGTGGCATGTAGACCAGTTCGTAGGCGTAGAAGCTGTGCAGCAACGGGATCAGGTACGCGTCGACGTACGCTCGCAGCCAGTCGGCCGGCGCCAGGCCCGATGCGCGGATCAGCGCCGCGGCGAGTGATGCGCCGTGCCGGTCGACGTGCAGCAGCGAGGCCATCGTCGCCAGCCGCTCACCCGGTTCCAGGGACGGCACGGGGCTTTCCCGCCAGAGTGCCGACAGCATCTTCCGGTACGGCGATGTCTTGTCCGTCGCGTTCTCGTAGTACCTGTTGTGATACCCGGCCGCCGCGATCTCGCGCAGTACCGAGAACCCGTACCGCTTCAGCACCACGTCGTTCTCGACCACCGAGTGCACCCAGTCGTTGATCGCCGGCGTCGCGGCCATGTACGACGGCGACAGGCCGCGCATGAAGCCCATGTTCAGCACCGAGAGCGCTGTCTTCACGTAGCAGCGCGACGGCGTCGAGCGGTTGAAGAACGTCCGGATCGACTGCTGCGGCTGATACACGTCGGCTGTCGACCCGACCGGAATGATGTGTCGTTGCGCGATGTCCGCCGCGAACGTGATCGACGTCTTGTTCTCCCACTGCCACGGGTGCACGGGCAGGAAAACGTAATCGAAAGGATCAGCGCCCACGGCAACAATCTCGGCCGCGAAACGCTCCAGCACCTCGTCACCGAGCTCGGTGCGCAGCAGATCCTCGTACCGAAGCGACGAGCTGTGGGCCACGGTCGTCCGGTCCCGCCGCGTCGCGATCCAGGTCAGCGCGACGCCGGCGCCCGTCTCCGGTGCGAACGAACGGTAGTCCTCGACCCCGAACCCGAGCCGCCCGTTGTTGGCGACGAAGCACGGATGCCCCTCGGTCATCGCGGCCTCGATGGTCTGGAAGTCCGCGGTGACCAGGTCCGCCGCGGTCAGGTCGGGCTTCGACAGTTTGTACGCCGCCGATGCCAGCGTGCTGCTGATCTCCTCGAGGTACACCGGCAGCATCTCGCGCCCGATCCCGAGCTGCTCGTGCAACTCGGTCACGAACTCCAGCGCATCGACCGGACCACCGTCGACGCGGGCGACATCCCCGATATCCCAGTGGTTCAACGGGTACCGCCGGGCGCTGAACCGGTACCCGCCGACGACGTACTCGTCGCCCTCGGCAACTGGTTCGAGGATGCGCTCGTGGGTGAACTCGGCGAGCGCCTTCCGCACCAGTGCGCGGTTGACGACGGCCCAGGCCTCGGGGTTCAGGTGCTCGATCATTCAGCCCGCCTCGTTCATCCGGAGCGCGTCGGCGTACTGGTCCCGCGTGCAGAAGCTCAGCCACGCCTGCTTGTCCGGCAGCTGTACGACGCTGTGCTTGCGGAACCCCATCCGCTCGTTCAGCGCCTGGATCTTCCCGTTGCGTACGTCGGGCTCGACCACGACCCGGTCGACCAGCGGATCACTGAACAGGCTGTCCATGATCGTCTCGAACACGCCCCCGGTGAACCCGGCGATCGGGATCACGGGCGGTCCGACCAGTACGTGCATGCCGATGTCACCCGGCGCCACGTCGTACACCTGGCCGATCGCGTCGTACGCCGGTTCGTAGCGCTCCATCAGGAACGCGGGTCGTCCGTCGTGCTCGCCGAGGTACGCGTGGTGGTGCGGACTCTGCTCGATGCGCAGGTACTCCGCGTGCACGTCGGCGACCGACGCGGTCAGCAACCCCCAGTACTGCGCATACGGCTGGGTGACCCAGTCGTGCAGTGTGACCACGTCGTCAACGAGGTCGAACGGGCGCAGGCTGAGGGTGCCGACGCCGGGGACGAACCGCCGGTACGCCGGCTCGGGCAGTGCTCTGGTCATGGCGGACTCCGCTGGCGAGGTGGGCGAACCTGTTAGCTAAGGCTTACCTTACTAGACGCTCGCCGACCCGAAGAGATGGGTCCGCGGGCTGACACCCCAGGTCGTCCGCGCGGCGGATGTGTCCAGGCACCCGTCGTGCCTACGTTGGTGACATGTTGATCGCCGAAGACCTGTTGCTGCTGCTGTACGACGACGAGACCGGCAAGCCGATCGCGGGCTCGCCCGGCCTGGACTACGCGTTGGCCGGCGCCGTGCTGATCGAGCTGACGCTCGGCCGCAAGCTCGACATCACCAGCCAAGGCCGCCTGCAGGTTCTCGACGATGGCCCGACGGGCGACCCGATCCTCGACGAACGGCTGGCGTTCGTCGTCAACAAGCCCGGTAAGAAACCGAAGGACCAGGTCGGCGCGCTGTCGAAGCGGCTCCGCGACCAGCTGCTGACGCGCCTGGCGGAGCGTGGAGTGCTGGAGGCGGACAAGGGCAAGGTGCTCGGCCTGTTCCCGGTGACGCGCTGGCCGGCCAAGGACGCACGCCACGAGGTCGAGGTGCGCGCGAAGCTCGAGAGCGTCCTCAAGGTCGGTACGGCGCCGGACGAGCGCACCGGTGCGCTGATCGCACTGCTCAGCGCGCTGAACGTCGTACCGAGGGTGGTCACCGATGCGGTCGACAAGCGCGCGCTGAAGCGGCGGGCGAAGGAGATCGCCGAGTCCGACTGGGCGGCCGACGCGGTGAAGAAGGCCGTCACCGAGATGCAGGCCGCCATCACCGCGGTGCTCGTGGTGACTGCGGCCTCGGGCGCGTCAGCCGGCAGCTAGCCGGGCCTTGATCTCCGGCTTGACGACCTTGCCGACCTTCGAGCGCGGCAGGTCCGGCCAGATCAGCACGTCTTTCGGTGCCTTCACGCTGCCGATCCGGGCCTTGGCGAACGCGATCAGCTCGCCCGGATCGACGGCGACACCCGGCTGCAGCTGGACGACGGCGACGACCCGCTCGCCCCACTTCTCGTCCGGCTGCCCGATCACCGCGCAGTCCTGGACCGCGACGTGGGCCATCAGGGCCTGCTCGACCTCGGTGGAGTACACGTTGAAGCCGCCGGTGATGATCATGTCCTTCGCCCGGTCGACGATGTAGAGGTAGTTCTCGGCGTCGAGGTACCCGATGTCGCCGGTGTGGTGCCAGCCGTACGCCGAAGCCGCTGCGGTGGCCTCGGCGTTCTCGTAGTACCCCTTCATCACCAGGGACCCGCGGACCACGATCTCGCCGCGCTCGCCGTGCGGCAACAGGGCGCCGTCGGTGCCCATGATCGCCACGCTGACGAGCGGGGACGGCCGCCCTGCCGACGACAGCCGTCCGCGGATAACGTTGCCGTCGGCATTGAAATGGGCGGCCGGTGGCAGCACCGAGATCATCATCGGAGCCTCGGTCTGCCCGAACAGTTGCGCCATCACCGGACCGATCCGGTGCAGCGCCTCCTCGAGCCGGGCGACCGACATCGGCGCGGCGCCGTACCAGAAGCAGCGCAGCGACGACAGGTCGGTCGAGTCCAGCTCGGGCGCCGCCAGCACCATGTAGATCAGCGTCGGCGGCAGGAACGTGTGAGTGACCCGATGGCGCGGGATCAGCTCGAGGAACGCATGTACGTCGGGAGCTCGCATGATCACGATCTCGCCGCCGGACGCGAGCACCGGGAAGCACAGCACGCCGGCCGCGTGGGTCAGCGGCGCGAGCGCGAGATAGACCGGCCGGTCGCCGAACGGGTACCCCATCAACGTCAGCGCGGTCATCGTCTCGAGGTTGCCGTTGCTCAGCATCACCCCCTTCGGACGCCCGGTCGTCCCGCCGGTGCCGACGATCATCGCGAGATCATCGGGATCGGTCAGGTCAGGCGCCGACTGGGACGCGCCCCCGCAGAACGCGTCCCAGCCGACGATTCTCCGGCCGTCAGGGTGGGGGGTAGGGCCGGAGGCCATGGGATCCAACACCGCGGGATCCGCGTCGAGACACACGAAGGTGTGCACCTTCGGCAGCGCGTCGCGGATGCGGTCCACCAGCGGCGCGAACGCCGCCTGGTAGATCAGTACTTCACAGTCGAACTGGTCGAGCAGCTCACGGTTCTCCGCGGCTTCGTTGCGCGGATTGATGGGGCACCAGATCGCACCGGCCCGGCTGATCCCGAAGACGCAACTGAACGCCACCGGGTCGTTCGCGGACAGGATCGCGACCTTGCCGCCCGGCTGGACCCCGGTCGCCGCCAGCGCGCCCGCTATCCGGTACGTGAGCTGCTGAACCTCGGCGTACGAGAGGGTCTCGCCGTCCGTGGTCAGGCAGGCCGCGTCCGGGCCGAGCGAGGCACCCTTGTCGAGGTAGTCGACCAGTCGCACTGCGGGCTCCCTAGTGCTGAACCGTCAGCTGTGGCTCGGACACCAGGCCGAAGCTCCGCAGTACGCCGAGCAGCTCGTGGTGACCGAACGCCTGGCAACCGCTCGCGAAACCGACCCGCTTGGGTGGCGTCTGCAACAGCGAGTACGCCGCGTACGCCTGCATCAGACCGGTCTGCTGGTAGTTGCTGTTGCCGTGGATGACGCAGTGCGCGCGACCGAGCGGCCCGGAGGCGTGTACGGAGTCCAGCGTCTTGTTGACCCGCGGGTTCTCCCGGGGCGGCATCTCGTTCATCACCTGGCGAGCGGTCTCGGTCAGTGCGGCGTTGCGGTCGTCCGGAGCCATGTCCTTCGTGGCTTCGAGCGCGGCGGCGACGATCTGCGGGACCCCGTTCATCAGCGCGGCGTTGAACACGCCGCCCTGCGCCTTGCAGTTCGCGACGCGTGGATCGCGCTTGAACCAGACCGGATGCGACATGCCGCCCCAGGGGAGGGACAGCGCGAGCTCGTGCTGCCCTGGCACCACCAGCGGCACCAGACTCTGCTCGGGGAACTCGGTGTACTGGTTGTTCTCCAGGTAGTGCGCCCTCGACGTCGCGGCGTTCACCAGAATCGTGCGGGTCGAGGCGATGGTCGGGCTGCCGCCCCAGAACACGGCGATGTCCAGGGAGTCGAGGCCGGGCTGCTCGAGGCAGAGCTGCGCCGCGATCTCGCTGGTGGTGTACATCTGCGCGATCCCCGGGGCCAGTACCAGGTTGGCCTCGGCGAACTGTGCGCCGTACTTCTCGTCGCAGGTCATCAGCCAGTCCTGCTCACCGGTCGTGTCGGTGTAGTGCGCACCGGCTGCCAGTGCGGCCTCCACTGCCGCCGGACCGAGCTCACTGAACGGCCCGACCGTGTTCAGTACGACGGATGCGCCCTTGAAGAGATCTGTCAGCGCAGCAACGTCATGGTCGACCGCGGCTATCTCGTAGTCCGCTGTCTCGATGCCCGGGACATGTGCGTCCATGGAGGCCTTGAGCTTCGCCTCGTCACGTCCGGCGGCGACGAACGGGACGTGGTACTGCCGGAGGTACTCACAGACCAGGCGGCCGGTGTAGCCGGAGGCGCCGTACACAACGACTGGTTTCGTGGCCATTCGCGATCACATCCCCATTCCGCCGTCGACAGGCAGTCCGATACCGGTGATGAACCGTGACTCGTCCGATGCGAGGAAGACGACCGCGTCGGCGATGTCCGCGACCTCACCAAGCCGGCCGGCCGGTGTCAGCCCGACCACTGCGGCGACCGCGGCGTCCGGCGACTCGAACAGTCCGAGCTGCGCGACGTCGTTCGCCAGGCCGGCGCCCATCGCGGTCGGGACGAGCCCGGGGTAGATGCAGTTGACGCGGACGCCGTACCCGAGCTTGCCGGACTCCATCGCGGCGACGCGGGTGAGGCGGTCGACCGCGGACTTGGTCGCGGAGTACACCGCGATGCCGGGGAAGGCGATGGTGGCCGCGACCGAGGCGACGTTGATGATCGCGCCGCCCTGACCGGCCAGGCCCTCGGGCCGCATCGTCCGCAGACCCCATTTGACGCCGAGCGTGGTACCGAGGACGTTCACCTCGAGCATCTTGCGGATCTGCTCGGCGGTGACCTCGGTGAGCAGGCTGGTGATCTCCACCCCCGCGTTGTTCACCAGGATGTCGAGGCCGCCGAGGACGTCGTTCGCGGCGACGACCGCGTTCTCCCAGTCGCCGTCGTCGGTGATGTCGTGCGCGACGAAGCCGTTGCCGGCGCCGTACTCCTGGTCCAGCGCGTCGGCGACCGCCGCGCCGGCGTCCTTCTGGATATCGCTGATCACGACTTTCGCGCCGGCCGCCGCGAGGGCTCTGGCCATGCCCTCACCGAGGCCCTGCGCGCCACCGGTGACCAAGGCCTTCCGGCCGGAGAGATCGAGTGAACCCATCTGTTGCTCCTTTGCTGACAGCGGACTCGCCGGTGTTTCACACTCTGGCCATCTGTTTGACAGGCGTCAAGAGTTTGTTTGACAGTTGTCAAGAAAACTCCCCGCACCGGGACGCGCCTGGCCCGGGGCGGGGTACTCTGACGCAACGCATCCATCAGCACCGAATCCAGTACCGCATCGATCAGGAGGGTGGGTGGTCTCGATGGCGTCCGCCAGCGCCGCCGCAGAACGGCCCGCCCGCGTCTCCGGCATCGACAAGATCGAGCGCCGCCGGGTCGCACTGGCCGAGTCCGCGCTGAAGACCCTCGGCGAGCTCGGGTACGCGCGCACCAGCCTGCGCGAGATCGCGAACAACTCCGAGTTCACCCACGGAGTCGTGCACTACTACTTCCGCGACAAGATCGACCTGATCAGCTACTGCGTGCGCTACTACAAGACCAAGTGCGCCCGGCGGTACGACGAGGTGGTCGAGACCGCCACCTCGGGCGACGAGCTCGCGACCGGCTTCCTGGGCAGGATGACCCAGACGCTGGTCGAGGAGACCCCGATGCACAAGCTCTGGTACGACCTGCGCGCCCAATCCATGTTCGAGGACCAGCTCCGCCCGGACGTCGAGGCGATCGACAAGCTGCTCGAAGAGATGATCTGGCGGATCCTGGCCCGGTACGCCGACCTCACCGGCAGTACGCCGACGGTCGACGCGCCGACGGCGTACGCGCTCGTCGACGGCCTGTTCGAGCAGGCCGTGGTGGGCTACGCCGCGAACCCGGAGAAGGCACCCGGCCTGCTGGCCGACCGGATCATGCAGGTGCTTCCGAGACTGGTCGCGGCGTAGCTCCTATTCAGCGCCGCAGTCTGCCTTGCAGAGCTTGTCGGTGAGCGTCAGGATCACGCCTGGCTGCTCGGAGTCGACCTCGGTCGAGTAGTCGACCGTCCAGTTGCCTGCTGTCGTCTGACCGGACGGCTTGCTCGCGTGTTGCTTGATCCAGTCGACGATCTGACCGCGGGGGTTCACATGCGCGAGCTCCAGCGCCTGTGGTGCGAACTCGGCCAGTGCGGTGGCCGCTTCCGCCGCTACACCGGTCGACTGCAGTGAGAGCACCGCGGGGCGCGGCTGCTTGCCCAGGAGTACCTGCACGGAGGTGGTGCCCTTGCTGCAGGTCTCGTACGCCTCGTCGGTGCTGCACTGGTATTTCTGAGCTGTGAATGCTGCGACCACCTGTGCAGCTGTCAGGTCCGGAAGGGTCTCTTCCGGACCGGACGACGTAGTGCTGCCACCTGTCGGTGTAGCGGACGTGCTGGTGGTCGTACTACCCGCCTTGGGTTCTTCGGATTTGCCCGAGCAGGCGGTCAGCAGCATCGCGCACACCAGTACGGCGGCGCCGAGCCGGCGGTTCAGACCGGCACCTCGATCGCCGCGTCCAGGGCAATGGTGATCATCTCGGAGAAGGTGGTCTGGCGCTCCTCGGCGCTGGTCTCCTCCTTGGTGATCAGGTGGTCCGACACCGTCATGATGCCGAGCGCCCGGCGGCCGAACTTCGCCGCCAGCGTGTACAGAGCCGCGGCCTCCATCTCGATCCCGAGGACGCCGTACTCCGCCGTCCGCGACACCAGGTCCGGGCGGTCGTTGTAGAACAGGTCGCCGGAGAACACCTGGCCGACGTGCACGTTCAGCCCGGCGGCCTCGGCCGCGTCGACGGCCGCGCGGAGCAGCTTGTAGTCGGCGGTCGGCGCGTAGTCGATGCCGTGGAAGCGCAGCCGGTTCATCTGCGAGTCGGTACTCGCGGACATCGCCACGATCACGTCGCGGACCCGGACCGCCTCGGTGAGCGCGCCGCAGGTGCCGACCCGGATCAGCGTCTGCACGTCGTACTCCGCGAACAGCTCGTGCGCGTAGATCGACGCGGACGGCTGGCCCATGCCGGAGCCCTGCACGGAGATCCGCTCACCCTTGTAGGTGCCGGTGAACCCGAACATGTTCCGGATCTCGGTGTAGCAGATCACGTCCTCGAGGTACGTCTCCGCGATCCACTTGGCCCGCAGCGGGTCGCCGGGGAACAGCACCCGCGGTGCGATCTGCCCCTTCTCGGCGGCGATGTGAATACTCATGCGGGGATGCTCTCACGCCCCCGGGGTAGGTTGAGGCACGTGGCCTACTCCATCGCTTCCGGTTCGCTAGCTCTGTCCCGGTCCGTCCTCGACCGCGCCGCCGACCGCCGCCGTGACGACGACTGGCTGGAGAAGGCGTGGGCCGCCCCCGACACCCAGGTCGTCGTCGTCACCGGCGACCAGATCCAGGTGGCCGAGGACCGCGCCGCGCTGCGGTTCCTGCCGCCGTCCGAGGCGCCGGAGGGCACCCGGATCTTCCTCGGCATCGACCGCGAGTCCGGCGCCGGGATGACCGCCGACGGACGAGCGGTCTTCGGCGTCCTGGTCGAGGGGGAGGCCGACGAGTCGTACGGCGGTCTGCGCGAGCTCGGCGCCGTACTGAGCGACCGTGAGGCCGGAATCGCCGTCCACGTGATCGGACTGTCCAACTGGCACGGCGTCCACACGCACTGCGCGAACTGCGGCGCCCACACCGAGGTCGTCGAGGCGGGGCACGTCCGGCGCTGCCCGGTGTGCGGGCTGTCGCACTTCCCGCGCAGCGACCCGGCGATCATCGTGCTCGTCACCGACGACCAGGACCGCGCGCTGCTCGGCCGTAACGAGGCGTGGCCGGTCGGGCGGTACTCCACGCTCGCCGGGTTCGTGGAGCCGGGTGAGTCGCTGGAGGCCGCCGTACGGCGTGAGGTGCTCGAGGAGACCGGGGTGATCGTCGGCCCGGAGATCGAGTACGCCGGGAGCCAGCCCTGGCCGTTGCCCGCCAGCCTGATGCTCGGGTTCTACGCGAAGGCGACGGGCTTCGACATCGAGGTGGACCAGGACGAGATCGCCGAGGCGAAGTGGTTCACCCGGGAGGACGTCCGCGTGCTGGTCGAAGCCGGCACGATGGCCCTCCCGGGTGCGATCTCCATCTCCCGCCGCCTGATCGAAGGCTGGTACGGCGAGAGCCTCACCGGGAGCTGGTGACTAGCTACCTACGTTCGACCTCGCCGCGGCGACTCGGATGAGGACGCCCTCCCACTTCTCCACGCTCCCGTTCGCCTCGAGTTGCCGGAGCTTCCGGTCGACCGCGAGGACGTACGCGCCATGGCTAGGCCAGTCCGCCTTCGCACTGGGCAGTGTGTCGGTCAAGCTGCAGCCGTAGGTGAGGAATCGGTTCTGGACGTGGCTGTCGATGTTGCCCGTCCAGACCGTCGCCCTGACATCCGACTGCGCGCAGGTGTCTGTCGGCGGGGTGTACGAGGCCAGATTGGTCGGGTTGACGAACCCGTCCGGCCGGAGCAGCGAGTAATAGGTGCCATTCGGCGTCTGAGTGAGCCGGTTGAGACCGCGGCTGTGCAGGACAGTCGTGTGGCCGCTGAGGCTGTCCACCTCGAACAGTCGCCCGCCAGTCACGCCGTACAGATAGCCGTCTCGCCAGGACAGTGCGCCGTCCTGTGAGCCGGTGGCTCCGCTGAAGACGGGCAGGAGGCGCTGCACCGCGCCCGTCACCGGATCGGCGGCGAAGACGATGCCGTCGGCCAGTCCCCAGATGTTGCCGTCCGGTCCGGTCGTCAGCTCGTTGATGCTCGCCGCACCGGGCACGGGTACGACGTCGGTGAGCACCTGTCCCGTTGCCTGGTCGACCTTGACCAGGTGCGCCTCGGTGGCCCGCGGGTCAGTGCCTTGACCGCCCTCGATGCTGGAGCCGGCCCAGACGTTCGCTCCGGCCGGGAGGATGGAGGCGATGGTCTGGTCGGTCACCAGGTTGCGGTAGACGGTGTGGCTCCCGGTCGGTACGTCGTAGACGGTCAGCGCGCCGCCGTACTCGCCGTACGCCGGGGTGGTGCCGACGTACACGTGGTTGCCGTCGGGGACTACTGAGACGGGCCGGTTCTGGTGGTCACTGTCGACCAGACTGAACAGTTCCTTCGGGTTGGTCGGGCTCTCCGGCGCGGTCGGGTCCCAGAGCGAGAGACGGCCGTACGGATAGATGCCGACGTACATCTTGCCGGCGCCGTTCCAGGCCCAGCCCTCCACCTGTCCCTGCCGGGTGGTGGTGGCCGTTTTGCCGGTCGCGGGGTCGTAGATGCCGGTGGTGCCGTTCAGATAGACGTTGACGAACACCTTGCCCGTGGACGGGTCGGCCAGCGCGTGCATGAGTGGAGACGGCACGTACTGGAACGGTGAGCTCCACTGCGCCAGCGTCCCGTCCGCCGGGTTGTACCGGAACGTCCCACCGGAGTAGTTGCCCGCCAGGCCGTACAGAACCGGTACGCCGTTCTCGGTCACCCAGCCGTAGCCGATCGAGGCACCACGGGTCAGCGTGCGCGCCGGTGAGACCGGACCGACCGTGTTGGTGGCCAGGTCGTAGTGCGTGAGAGCCAGGGTGTTGTTGGTGAAGTAGACGCCACCCGGACCAGCCGCGGAGACACCGCGGGCGGCGATCGGGTAGTCCATCACCTGCTGGCCGGTCGTGGCGTCGGTGTACTTGACCTGCTCACCGGTGACCGCGTCGACCACCACCAGCCGGCTGCTGGCATTCGCGAACACCTTGCCGCCGGCGTAGTCCAGGTCGATGAAGTCCTTGGCCGTCGTCCCCGGGGGAGTGATGTCCTCGACGGCCTTGGTGGCGACGTCGATGCGGAGCAGCCTGGCGTTCGGAGTGGAGACGCCGACGAACAGCTTGTTGTGGTCGGGGTCGTAGACCGTGGACCGCGCGTACTGCTGCACCGGGTCGAGCGAGCCGTAGTCGGTGACCTGACCGGTGCCGGCGTCGTACTTGAAGGCATGCGCGGTCGGGTACGTCCCGGCGTACACGTTGCCGGCCTGGTCGGAGGTGAGGCCATAGATCTGGGACTCGCCCGGAATGGGCTGGCCCAGGTCGGTCACTTCACCGGTGACGGGGCTGTAGCGGTAGAGGTGCGCGTTCGCGTAGGTGCCGAGGTAGACATCGCCGTTCGGCGTGACGACGATCGCCCAGCCGCCGGCGGCTCCCGGCAGCGGCACGGTACGGATGAGTTCGCGCGAGTGCAGGTCGACGACGTTCAAACGGGCGTTCTCGCCGGCCGGTACGGCGTACACGACGTCGCGACCGTCGGGCGTGTGGCCGACCGCGCCCTCCATGATGGTCAGCGAACTGATCGGTGAGCCGAGGTCCTTGATGGGATCGGCGGCCGGTGCGAACGGCTTCGTCGGAGTGCCGAGCGGCCAGGTCTCCGACGGGAAGGGATCGGGCCGGTCGCCCGGCGGTGCGGCGCCGGCGCTCAGCCCGCCCGTGGCGAGCAGGCCGAGCGTGACAGCGAGAGTGATCAGGAACTGACCGACAGGACGGCGCGAGAACATGGGCGGACTCCCTGCGACGTAGTTCATCGCAAGGTATAACGGTCATGGCCGTAATGTCCATAACTCGGGTGATATGACCCGAGCCGGTGCCGATATGTGCGTCAGTGCCGATATGTCAGCTGGGAGCCCTCAGGCGACGAGCTTGTCCGCGACCTGGGCGAGCGACGGGTTGGTCATCGCGGTGCCGTCCGGGAAGACCACGGTCGGCACCGTCTGATTGCCGTTGTTGATCTTCTCGACGATCTCGGCGGCCCCCGGGACCTGCTCGATGTCGATCTCGGTGAACTCGATACCGGCCCGCTTGAGCTGACCCTTGAGTCGGTGGCAGTAGCCGCACCAGGGCGTTGAGTACATCGTGACGGTGTTGCTCAAGGTCGGCGACATCGGCGGACTCCTGTGGAGTGGGAGGGGAATCTGTCGGGCGTCCCGTCTAGGGTTGCCTTCGACGTATTCGAACCATGGTCCAGGTGGTGCTGTTCCCGCATGTCTCAACCCGTGAGCGACTTCACACGATCGGCCTCCGCCGAGGACCTCCTGGAGGCCCTCGACCCGGAGCAGCGGGCGGTCGCGACGTCGTTGCACGGGGCGGTCGCGGTGATGGCGGGCGCGGGGACCGGGAAGACGCGGGCGATCACCCACCGGATCGCGTACGGCGTCCGCACCGGCACCTTCGACCCGGTCCGGGTGCTCGCGGTGACGTTCACCCAGCGGGCGGCCGGCGAGATGCGCGGCCGGCTCGCGCAACTCGGCGTCCAGGGCGTGCAGGCGCGGACCTTCCACTCCGCCGCGCTCCGCCAGGCCCGCTTCTTCTGGCCCAAGGTGTACGGCGGGGAGCTGCCGCCGATCGCCGATCGCAAGTTCCCACTGCTCACCGAGGCGGCGTCGCGGTGCCGCGTCCGGGTGGACACGCCCGCGCTGCGCGACCTGGCCGGTGAGGTGGAGTGGGCCAAGGTGAGCAACGTCCGGCCCGACGACTACGCGCGGCTGGCGCCGAAGTCGGGGCGGGCACTTGCTGCGTTCGACCCGGCGACGATCGCGCGGATCTTCGCGGCGTACGAGGACGTGAAGCTCGAGCGCGGGCGGATCGATCTGGAGGACGTGCTGCTCTGTGCGGTGGCGCTGCTCGCGGAGGACGAGCGGGTCGCCGCGGAGATCCGCCGTCAGTACCGGACGTTCGTCGTGGACGAGTACCAGGACGTCTCGCCGCTGCAGCAGAGCCTGCTGGACCTGTGGCTCGGCGGCCGCGAGGACGTCTGCGTGGTCGGTGACCCGGCGCAGACGATCTATTCGTGGGCCGGTGCCGAGCCGGAGAACCTGGTCCGGTTCGCGTCCCGGCACCCATCGGCGACGGTGATCAAGTTGGTGCGCGACTACCGGTCGACCCCGCAGATCGTCGACGTGGCGAACAAGATCCTGGACGCCGCCGGCCCGAAGGGGCTGCCCGGCCGAGTGACCCTGCGGTCGCAGAAGGAGGCCGGTCCGAGCCCGGTCTACCGCGAGTACTCCGACGAGGTCGCGGAGGCGGACGCGGTGGCGCGGGCGGTGGTGCGGCTGAAGGACGAGGGCGTCGCGCTGCGCGACATCGCCGTACTGTTCCGGACCAACGCGCAGTCCGAGAACTTCGAGCAGGCGCTGGCCGAGCGGAAGATCCCGACGGTGCTGAAGGGCGCGGAGCGGTTCTTCGAGCGGGCGGAGATCCGGCAGGCCGCCGTACTGCTGCGGGGTCAGGCGAAGGCCGGGGACCTGTCCGACGACCTGGTGACCACGGTGACCGGCGTACTGGCGGGGGCCGGGTGGTCCCCGGAGCCGCCGACCGGGACCGGCGCGGTGCGGGACCGGTGGGAGTCGCTGAGCGCTCTGGTGACGATGACGTCGGACTTCGCTTCGGAGCATCCTGACGCCCGGTTGCCGGAGCTGATGGCCGAGCTGGACCGGCGGGCGACGATCCAGCATGCGCCGCTGGCGGAGGGCGTCACCTTGGCGACGCTGCACGCGGCCAAGGGCCTGGAGTGGGACTGCGTCTTCATCGTCGGGGCGCACGAGGGGACGCTGCCTATCAGCTACGCCCAGACGCCGGCGCAGGTGGAGGAGGAGCGGCGGCTGTTCTATGTCGGCGTGACACGGGCGAAGCAGCAGCTGTTCGTCAGCTGGTCGACATCCCGCTCGCCCGGCGGCCGGGGCACGCGTGGACCGACCCGGTTCCTGGACCCGATCGGTGTCCGCAGTGCGCGGACCGAGTGGACCCCGTCGTCCTCGGTGGGCTGGGAGCGCCCGTCGACCTCGAGCTCGTCGAAGTCCGGCCGACCGATCCCGAAGTGCCGCGTCTGCGGCCGCGGGCTCCTCGACCCCGGCGCGCGCAAGCTCGGCCGCTGCGAGAGCTGCCCGTCCACGATCGACCAGAAGCTGTACGACGCTCTGATCGAGTGGCGGACCGAGCAGGCGGAGTCGGAGCGGATGCCGGCCTTCGTGATCCTGACCGACGCGACGCTGACCGCGATCGCCGAGACCAGGCCCAGCGATCCCCAGGCGCTCCGGCAGATCCCGGGCATCGGCCACACCAAGCTGGCGAAGTACGGCGAGCACATCCTCAACCTCTGCACGCGCTGAGCCGCTGCCCCTACGGGCAAATCTGTTGCCAGGCCCGGGAGCCGGGGTGCACCCTGGAGGACATGCCGTGTTCTGCTCCTGGCAGACGTGGCAGTTAGGTGACAGAGGCAACGATCTCGGAGCGTGCGGACGGCGCCCCGGAGCGTGCCGGAATCCCGCATCGGCCGCCAGATCCGGCCGTCGGAGCGGCAACTTCCGGCCAACTTCGCAAACTGGCGATAAATAGTTTGCAGGCTCCGACTCCGGCGGCGTACTGTTCTTTCTGCGGTCGAAGCCTGGCCGAAAACTTCAAACAACCATAGCGATCGAGCTAACCGCCCGCTTCGCCACAACGAGAGGAGGTGCCCTGGAAATGATCACCAACACGGTTAAGAAGCCGTTCAGCGACGCTGCCGCGCTGCCGTGCGCCCCGATTCAGGGTGCCTCGCCGCGCCTGCACGTCGCGACCGTTGTGCTCATGGCTTCCGGCGCTGCCCAGTTCAAGGGCGGAGCTGTCGGCGATGTGAAGTACGGCGGTTCGGGTTCTCGAGCATGGAGTCCACCGGTCTGACAGACGTCAGAGCCGGCACCTCCAAGGCCGCGGAACCCGAAAAGGGTCCCGCGGCCCTTTTGTTTGTCAGCACAGTTTTGGTGACTACCAACCGGTAGTCGTCACGGACGACAAGAGATCAGCACCAAAGTCACTGGGAGGTGACCGGAATGAGCGTGAGCTTCCTCGATGTCTTCACCGAGGTGGCAACGTCGCAGGACCTGCCCTGTCGGTCCTACGCGCCAGAACTCTTCTTCGCCGAATCGCCGGCGGACGTCGAGTACGCGAAGTCTCTCTGCACGACCTGCCCACTTCAGGCCGAGTGCCTGGCCGGAGCGCTCGAGCGTTCCGAGCCGTGGGGAGTGTGGGGCGGCCAGCTGTTCGTCCAGGGTGTGGTGGTTCCGCGCAAGCGGCCCCGCGGACGCCCGCGCAAGAGCGACACCGTAACTGCAGCCTGAGCGACTTCCAACCATCCGAAACGAGTCCGAACGATGACCACACAGACTTTGCACAGGAGCACCGAAATGCATTTACTCAATGAAGATCTCGCCCGTGCTCATTGTCGTTTCAAATTGAACGACGCCGAGCAGAACCGGCGCTTCCGCCTCGCTCACCAGATCGAGAAGGCGCAGAAGCAGGCCGAGCGGGCCGGCCGGCGAGCTGAGAGGGCCAGCGCACGCGCGCGCCTCGCACTCGCCCGCCTCGTCTGAAACACCAGAAACACAGCCTGACCAGCTGAATCACTGAGGGGGGGGGGCCCCACGCAGGGGCGCCCCCCCACCCCCCGAAGTGTAAAACGGCCTCGGCAGAACCCACAAACAAAGGACCAAAACC
>NZ_JBSHBJ010000021.1:34869-117098 GCF_053611945.1 Kribbella sp. NPDC054772
GTCTGGCGCCGCGCCCGCGCCCCGCGCCCCCCCCCCCGCACACTAACAAACCACAACACCCCCCGCGCCCGAGCACACACGGGGGGGGGCCCCCCCCCCGGCGCCCCCCCCCCCCTCAGCCACGTCTTTGAAGCAGCGCCTGCTGCAGACCGATCAGCGTGATCCCACTGACGATCTCGTGCCGCGCGATCATCCCCGGTACGTCGGCCAACGGGACCCACTCGATCCGATCCGACTCGTTCCGCTCCGTCGGCTCACCGACCCGTACGGCGCCAGCCGCGGAGTACACGAAATGCCGCGAGTCCATGATCCCGGCGGCCGGCTCGGACCGGATCAGCTCGGTCAGCTCACCCGCCCGCCACCCCGTCTCTTCCTCGAGCTCCCGCGCCGCCGCGGCCATCGGGGTCTCACCGACTTCGATGATCCCCATCGGGAGCTCCCACGCCCAGGTGTCGGTGAGGAACCGGTGCCGCCACATCAGCAGCACGTGCGCGTCGCGGAGGACGACCGCCGCGGCGATGTCCTTGAGCCGGACGGCGTGGTAGTCGAACCGCTCCCCATCGGGTTGCTCGACGTCCAAGCGCCGGACGCTCAGCCATCGATTGCCCCAGACTTCGGCCTCGTTGTGAACGGTCCATCGCACTCGGTGCAGACTAGTCGTATGGGAGTTGCTACGTGTGCGTTGTGTGGTCAGCAGGCTGAGTCGGAGGATGCGCCGCTGACCTGGGTGACGTCGATCGAGGGTGGCCGCAGGCTGTTGTACTGCGATCGCTGCGCCCGGGAGAACGTGCGCAGTATCGAGGGCAAGCTGGACTCGGTCCACTGGTGAGTCAGTACTGATCCGGTACCCGCATCGACGGGCCGCCGACCTGCAGGCCCAGCGGTTCGGCGCGTCCGGCCGGCTCCTCCCACGCCTCCTGGCGCCCGAGCGCCGTGAGGTCGAGGTAGCGGTAGCCGTTGTGGAAGTCCTCGATCCCGCGGCCGAACGTCGAGTAAGTGTGGAACACGTCGTCGCCGACCCGGAGGAACGCGCTGATCCCGGGCATCTCCTCGCCGTTCATGTCCGCGGTCCAGGGCCCGTCGGTCCACGGCGTACCCTTCTCGGCCGCCAGCTCGTCCTGCGTCCGGAAGTGCAGCAGCACCGGCGCGACCCGATCGTCGAGCGTGGCGTGGAAGTCGTAGTTGAAGTCGCCCGGGTACGACGAGTACCACGGGAACGTCCAGCCCAGCCGCTCCTTGAACGCGGCGATCTTCTCGTACGGCGCCCTGGACACGGCCGCGAGTGACGTGTTGCGAACGTGCAACTGGCGGAGGTTGCCGATCTCGTCTGCGGCGGACGAACAGCTCGGGCACGCCTCGTCCCAGTCCGGCCCGAACATGAAGTGGTGGATCACCAGCTGATCCCGGCCCTCGAACAGGTCGAGCAGACCCACCGGCCCGTCCGGCCCCTCGAACACGTACGGCTTCGTGACCCGGACCATCGGCAGCCGCCGTCGCTCGGCGTTCAGGCGGTCCCGCGCTCGGGTCGCCTCCTTCTCCAGCCGCAGCAGTTCGCGGCGGGCGGCCAGCCACTCCTGCTCCGACACGACCTCGGGAAGATTTCCGGACGCCGTCATCGCGCTCTCCGCTCGTCGGGGGACTTCTTCCGAGCCTATGTCGATTCCGGGGTGATCCGGTCGACGCAGGGAGTGAAGACACTCCTGTGGAAGGACCGCACTCATGACCCGCACCCTCGAGGCCGACACCGTGGCGACCGGCCGGCGGCAGTGGATCGCCCTGAGCGTTCTGTGCCTGGCAACGCTGCTGGTGTCACTGGACTTGTTCGTGATGCTGCTCGCGGTTCCGGCCGTCACCGAGGCGCTCGGCGCCACCAGCAGCCAGCAGCTGTGGATCCTGGACGTGTACGGGTTCATGGTGGCCGGCCTGATGATCACGATGGGCAGCCTCGGCGACCGGCTCGGCCGACGGCGCCTGCTGCTGATCGCGGCCGGCGTGTTCGGGGTCGCCTCCATCGTGGCGGCGTACTCGGTGAGCCCCGGCATGCTGATCGGGGCCCGAGCGGTGCTGGGGATCGCGGGCGCGGCGATCGCGCCGTGCACGCTGGCGCTGATCTCCACGCTGTTCCCGGACGAGCGGCAGCGGGCGACCGCGCTCGGCGTCTGGGGCGGTTGTTTCACGGTCGGCGCCGTGGTCGGGCCGATCGTCGGGGGTGTGCTGCTGAACCACTTCTGGTGGGGTTCCGCGTTCCTGATCGGTGTCCCGGCGATGGTGGCGCTGCTCGCGATCGGTCCGTTCCTGCTCCCGGAGTACCGGAACGAGAAGGCCGGGCGGATCGACGTACCGAGTGTGGTGCTGTCGCTGGCGGCGATCCTGCCGGCCATTCACGGTCTCAAGCACCTGGCGGCGCACGGGGCCGGTGCGCAGTCGGTCGGAGCCCTGGTGTTCGGGGGCGTGTTCGGGTGGTTCTTCGTACGACGGCAGTTGCGCCTGGCCGAACCGTTGGTCGACGTGCGGCTGTTCACGCGGCGGACCTTCAGCGTGACGCTCGGCAGCATGACGGCGTACTCGATGCTGTCCGGTGGCGTGATGGTGTTCGTCGCGCAGTACTTCCAGCTGGTGAAGGGGATGACGCCGCTGGCCGCCGGGCTGGCGTTGGTGCCGGGCATGATCACGTCGACGATCGGCTTCCAGCTCGCGCCGCGGCTCGCTCGGCGGATCCGCCCGGGCATCCTGATCCCGGCCGGTGTCGCGTTCACGGTCGCCGGGATGATCGTGGTCAGCCAGACGACGTCGACGACGGTCCTGGTCGTCGCGTTCGCGGTGGAGTGCTTCGGGCCCGGCGCGCTGGTCATCCTCGGCACGAACCTGGTCATCGGTTCGGTCCCGCCGGAGCAGGCAGGATCGGCCGGCGCGCTGACCCAGACCGGCAACGAGTTCGGCTACTCGCTCGGCATCGCGGTGCTGGGCAGCGTGGTGACCGTGGTGTACCGGGGCCGCATGGACGGCCGCGGCGGCAACTCGCTCGGCGAGGCGATCAGCCAGGGCGCGTCGGGCGACGTACTGGACGCCGCCCGACACGCGTTCACCTCAGGTCTTCACCTGGCTGCGGGGATCACCGCCGTCGCACTGACCGGTATGGCGATCCTGCTTGCCGTCACCCTCCGCTCGGCACCTGCGCTGGGCCGGCAGAACTGAAGCTGGCGAACTCGGCGGCGCCACGAGTCCCAGCACCGCCGTTCGCGGCCGACATGAACAGACCGCCATCAAGCACAGCCCCCGCCGGTACGACGGAGCTCGCGATCGTGGTCCACGTCGTACTGTCCGGGCTGCACGCCGCGGTCACGGTGTCGCCGTCCCGCGTGAGGCGCAGCCACTGGGGAGCAGTCCGACCGGTGACGTTGCGGTACTGGTCCAGGGACCCGTTGCCGTCGGAGTCCCACGAGTAGACGCACCCGTTGTCCGGAGTGATCGCGATGTCGGCCAGTCCGGCGCTGCCGGTCTTGGTCAGGTCGGGGCTGATGACCAGTCCGGCTCGTGCCCAGGGACCGGTGCGGTCCTGGGTGACAACGCGAGTGGTGAGCGATCCGCCTGCCACCAGGGCGTTCTGGCGGTAGATGGTGCCGTACTGCTTCGTCGTACCCCACATGTCGTTTCCGGCGCCTTCGATGAGGTAGGAGTCACCGGACTGGGCGAATACGGCGTTGTTGGTCGTGAGCGTGCGGTTCGGCTCCTGCACTGGTCCAGCGCGTAGGACGCGGAGAGACGCTGCTGACTGATCGGTGCGAGCAGTCAGGGTTGTTGTCAGGTGCGCTGCGGGTCCTGTCGCTGTCACGGCGAAGGAAGCGGTGGTGCGTTCACCAGGTGCCAGTCGGGGGATGGCGACGGACGCTGGTTCCACGGTGAGGCCGCTGTCGGCTGGAGCGGTCAGAGTGACGCTGACGTTGGAGGCGGTCTGGAACGGGTCGACATTGCGCAGACTGGCCGTCACGGTCGTCTTGGCGCCGTCCGGAACGTTGGCCGGCGTAGCGGTGGCTGTCAGCGCGACCGGTTCAGGGTGTGCGGTCAGGTAGCTGACGACCTGCTGTGCGACCTGGTGGATGTCACCGGTCGGCTTCTGGGGGAGTGGCGTCGTGGACGCCGTCCAGTCGGCGCCGCGCTGGTACCAGTCGAAGGTGGACGGTGCCCGGCTGTCCCGCAGCGCTGCGGACAGGTCGTCCAGGTATGCCTTCCACCGCGGGGCGTAGTACGTGCTGATCAGACCGGACCATTCGCGGTTGGCGTAGTCACTCAGACCGGCGTTGAACCCGGCCCGCGTACCCCAGATGGTGAGGATGGTGCGGGCGCTCTTCTGCAGTGACGCGTCGCCGGCGTTCGCCAGCCACGGTCCGAGCATCGTCTGCCGGTTTGTCGCCGTCACCTGCTCCAGCAGAGCCATCTGGTCCAGCCACTGCGCCTTGAGCGTGTCGAAGGTCGCGAGGTCCCTGGCGTCGTACGCCGACTTGAGCCGCGGGAGCAACGTCCTGCTCCGGTTCGACAGCACCTGCCGCGTCACATCCATCAGGTCATAGCGGTACGACGCTGTGCCGCGCAGCCGTCGATCGACCGAGAGGAGCGCCGGTAGTGCGGCTGCGAAGTCAGTGGCGTCGTACTGCATCGAGCTGGGCGACCACGTTGCTGCGGAGTCGGCGGTCAGCGATGGAGTGGCGGCGTACAGACCGTCCTGCGCTTCACTGCCTCCGGCGAGCGAGTACGCCGTCTTGCCGATCGCGGTCCACGCCGTCGCGGATGCCTGGTCAGAGCCGCCGTACCGACGCTGGGACCAGTCCTTGAACCAGGTGTCCCGGTCGATCGGTCCGCTGCGCCACGCGAGACCGGTGAGGTACTCGAAGGCCGCTGGGTTGTTGTCACTCGCTTCGGGCATCACCGCGATGCCGTCGAGCTTGCTGCCGGTTTCCGAGCGCCAGCGCCAGAAGCGGTCCTCCCAGGTCGTCGTGGCCGCACCGATCGTGGTGTGACCGCCGAAGTTCCAGATCGAGCCGAAGGCGTACGTCGAGTCCGGCCAGGTCTTGTTGCGGTTCTGATCGGTCCGGTCCGACAGGCCGTCCACGATCAGGATGCGTGAGCGGTCGATGCCCGCCAGCGTGTCCGCCCGCGGGTTGCTCTGCCAGCCGAGGAACACCCAGGTGGCTCCGGGACGTGCGGCCTCCAGTGCGTCCTGGACTGCCTTGCTAGCTGCGCCGACCGGTACTGGACCGGGCTGGCCTCCCTCGTGCAACAGGTCCATCTTGTAGTGCGTACTGCGGCCGAACAGCCGCTCGGAGTTGGCGTAGAACGCCTTCGCCACGTCGGCGAACGGAGTGCTCGTCGGGTCGAGCCAGTCCGGTCGCTGGAAGCCCACCCAGTTGCCCTGCGGCACGGTACGCGCGCTAGGGACCTTTGCTGCGAAGCCGGGCGGGACCGTACCGAAGTACCCGGGGAGCACGGGGGTGATGCCGAGATCGCGCAGTCTGGTGATGATCTTGCGCCCCAGGTCGGCGCGCTGGCGGACCTGGTCGGCGGTCATCGCGGCCGGGAAGCCGGACATGTTCTGCAGCAGCCACCACGGTTGGTGGCTCGGTTGCGGGACCCAGCTCAGCAGGTCGCTCTCGGAGTACCCGAACTGCTGGAACGTGTCGACGTACACCGCCTCCGCCCCGACCGGGACGAAGACCTCGTTGATCCCGTGCAGGGCGAGGACGTCGATCTCGTGCTCCCACTCGGCCCAGGTGCGGTACGCGCCGGTGTAGCCGTCGTCGGTGTCGTTGAGCGCGAAGCGGTTGGCGACCGTGGCCGACTGGTGCAGCGGTTGTTGTGGAGTGGGCAGGGTGCGGGGGAGGCGGGCCAGCGAGTCGCCGTTCCACGAGACGTCGACGCGGGCGACCTGCTCGAGGTACGCGTTGAAGCCGGCCAGCATCGCGCTCGGCGTGGTGGCCGAGATCCGCACGTTCTGGCCGTGCCGGTCGACGTCGTACGACTCACCGGTCGGCGGGAGGGCGCGGAGCTCGACCTGTGCGGCCTGAGCGGGGACGAGCCGCTTGATCACGGCTCCGACAGAGGTGGTGTCCCAGGGCTGCGGCGGGCCGGCCTGGGCGGCGGTGGTGGCCGTGGCCAGGAGGGCGAAGGGGACGGTGAAGGCCAGGAATCGGCGCATTGGGCGGTCCTTCCAGGAAAGGAAAGGTCGCTACATTAAGAGGCTGTAAATGCGCAGACGTCAAGGCTTGAGCGCACTAATGCGCAGAAAGTCAGTCCTCCGTGAAGCCCGGCAGCAGCTCCTCGAGCACCGCCCGGAACGGCGCCTCGGCCTCGAGCTGCGACAGTACGGCGATGCCGCCGATCCAGACGCGATGGATCAGCAGGTACGACGGCGGCAGGTTGAGGCGGAGCGCCAGCGACGCGTTCGGCGAGCGGAAGTCACCGGTCCGGTTCGCCTGCGCGCGCATCCACGCCCGGCTGAACTGGAACGTCTCCTCCTTGGCCGGCTCCGCGAACGGCGCCAGGTAATCCATCAGCTGGTCCGGATCGATGTCCATCCGCGGCTTGATGAAGCCCTCGGCCTTGAGCCCGTCCCGGACGGCCGTTCCGTCGCCGCGCAGCGAGATCCGCAGCAGCCGCCCGATCGCCGGCGGCAGACCGTCCGGCAGCCGGGCGCACAGGCCGAAGTCGACCACGCCGAGCCTTCCGTCCTCCATGACGCGGAAGTTCCCCGGGTGCGGATCGGAGTGCAGCAGACCGGCGTACTTCGGCCCGCTGAACATGAACCGGACGTACTTCAGCCCGATCGCGTCCCGCTCCTCCTTGGTGCCTTCGGTGATGTACGACGACAGCGGGCGGCCCTCGATCCACTCGGACACGATCACCGTGGGGGAGTGCTTCACCACCCGCGGGACGACGAACTCCGGGTGGTCCTTGAATGCGTCGGCGTACTGCTGCTGGGCCTGGGCCTCACGGTCGTAGTCGAGCTCCTCACCGATCCGCTCCTGGAGCTCGGCGATCAGCGGCTTCACGTCCAGACCGGGGACCAGCGTGCCGATCGTGCGGGCGAAGCGGCCGAGCTGGCGAAGGTCCGACCGGAGAGCCTCGGCGGCCCCCGGGTACTGCAGTTTGACCGCGACCTCGCGGCCGTCCTTGAGCCGGCCACGGTGCACCTGGCCGATCGACGCGGCCGCCGCGGGCAGGTCGTCGAACTCCTCGAAGCGGTCCCGCCAGCGCTTCCCGAGCTCGCGGGACAGGATCGTGTGCACGGTCGAGGCCGGCATCGGCGGGGCGGAGTCCTGCAGCTTGGTCAGGGTCGCCCGGTACGGCGCCGCGAGCTCCTCCGGCATCGCGGACTCCATCAGGCTGAGCATCTGCCCGAACTTCATCGCGCCGCCCTTGAGCTCGCCCAGGACGGCGAACAACTGGTCGGCGGTCCGGCGCTGGAACTCGGCCAGCACCGCCTCCGCGGGCGCACCACCGATGCGCTTGCCGAGGCCGACCGTCGCGCGCCCGGCGGCGCCGAGCGGCAGGCTGGCGAGTTTCGCGGTCCGGCTCAGCGCCTTACGAGGAAGGTCCGACACTCTCCCATTCTGTCCGGTCGCTCAAGCCCGGCCACCGTGGGGTCGCCGTGTGTCGCCCGAACATGTCCCCGGACGGCGCCCCCGAGGGTGTCCCGGAGCGTGCCCGCGGCGTGCTCCGGCCCGGGGACGACGAAGGCGGTGCCCGGCACGCGCAACGTGCCGGGCACCGCCCTTTTTACGACTTGGTGCGTCAGGCCTTGCCGAGGATCCGGTTCAGGTTCGTACCGCACTCGGGGCACTTGGCCTTCGCCATGCGCGTGCCCTTGTCGTTGACCTTGACCTCGCCGTCGGCGGTGCGCTTGGCCTTGCACTTGACGCAGTAGAACTCGCCGCTCCAGGTCTCTGCCATGAGGGCCCTCTCCTTGCTCTGAATTACAGCCCGGGGGTCTCGCCCCGGGCAGTCGTTGGATGCTAACGGCAGACCTTCCTGCCGTAGGCCGTTCGGCCCAGTCGGGATTCACCCTACGGCCTTCTGGCGCAGGCTCAAGCGCACCTGATGGCCCGCGTGCCGCCTGAATCCCCCGAGGAAAACCCTTACCGAAACTTTCGCCGGCACGGAACAGGCTCCCGGGGTTCCGCCGCCGGAACCGCTCGGCTTCCCCTCCGAGCGACCCCGGCGACGGTCCGGGAGCCTGTTGCAGACGACGCTAGGAGGCCACGGCCCCGGTGGCAAGACCGCGTTGTCCACCCCTGTGGATAACTCTGTGCGCAACCTGTGGGACGCGCCGTCGGGCACGGTGGACGGGCTGGGGAACACGGTGTGAACAACAGGGGGCGGCGGGCTCAAGATCTGGCATCTGACCTGCGGAAACAGGAATTCACAGGGTGTGCACCGAAGAAACTTGTCGGATTCGGGGGGTACATTTTTGAGCCATGGCCGACTCTCCACCGCGCCCGATCCCGCCGTACGTGGACATCCGTCGCAGCAAGCGCCGCAAGCGCACAGTCAGCGCCTACCGGGACGGCGAGCGAGTGGTCGTGCTGATGCCCGACCGGCTGTCCGCCGTCGAGGAGGCGCGCTGGGTAGAGACCATGTTGGCGCGGCTGGAGAAGCAGCGCAGCCGATCGCGCGTGTCGGACGAAAAATTGTTGGCCAGAGCACACGAACTCGCGTGTCGCCACCTCCCCGAAGTGCCCGAACCTGCGTCGGTGAGGTGGGTTTCGAACCAAAACAGACGGTGGGGATCCTGCACTCCGGCGGACCGGTCGATCCGGTTGTCGACCCGGTTGCAGTCGATGCCGGGGTGGGTTGTGGACTACGTCCTGGTGCACGAGCTGGCCCATCTGATCGAGCCGACCCACAACGCCACCTTCTGGGATCTCGTGCACCGCTACCCCAAGGCCGAGCGCGCCGAGGGGTACCTCGAGGGCGTTTCCGCCGCCTCGTCCCTGAACCTCGAGGACTTCTGACCCGCCTCCCGAGGACATCCGATCACCGGGTGCGTACGGCGTACGGGAAAGGGCTCCCGCGCGCTCGTGTGACGGCCGGTCCTCAGGTGGCGTAGGGCGTACGAGAAAGGGTGGGGTGGGGTTTCCCCCAGGGGGAACTCGGGGGTCTCCTGCATGGTCCCGGACTGTGTCCGCCAGCGAGGCTTTTGTCCCGTAGCCGGTGCCACGCCAGGGGGCGCCGGGTGGGGCGCCTGAGGGGGCGCAGAGGGGCAGGGACGGTATGGCCAGGGGACAGATCACGGTGCGGGCGGCGCGTTGGAGCGCCACCCATCCGTGGCGGGCGATCGCGATGTGGGTTGTCGTCGTGGTCGCCTGTTTCGCGCTCGGTTCGATGACCGGGACGAAGGAGTCGAAGAACGAGGGTGACATCGGTGAAGTGACCCGGGCGGACAACATCGTCAAGTCCGGCAACTTCGACGACCCGGACGTGGAGAGCGTGCTGATCACGGCGCCGTCCGGGCAGCTCGACCAGGCGGCGGCGACCACGGCCGCCGGCACGGTGATCCAGCGGATGCGCGGCCTCGGTGGGGTCGCGGAGGTCGCTCAGCCGATGCCGTCGCCGCAGAAGGACGCGGTGATCGTCCGGGTCACGCTGAAAGACGCGGCCGAGGGCGCCGACAAGGACGCTCGCGTGCAGCCGCTGCTCGACACCACCGCGCAGGTCCAGAAGCAGTATCCGGACCTCCGGATCGAGGAGGTCGGTGGCCTCTCGATCGACAAGGCGCTCAGCGAGACGCTCGGCAAGGACTTCAAACGGGCCGAGATGTTCAGCCTGCCGGTCACGCTGGCGATCCTGCTGATCGCGTTCGGCGCCCTGATCGCCGCCTCGGTGCCGTTGCTGCTCGCGCTGTCCGCCGTCGCCGCCGCGATCGGGTTATCGGCTGCCGCATCACAGCTCGTGCCCGCGGTCGACGCGGTCAACAGCGTCATCCTGCTGATCGGTATGGCGGTCGGCGTCGACTACTCACTCTTCTACCTGCGCCGCGAACGTGAGGAGCGTGCCAAGGGCCGCGGTCACGTCGACGCGGTCGAGATCGCCGCGGCCACCTCGGGCCACGCGGTCGTCGTCTCCGGTACGGCGGTGATCATCTCGATGGCCGGGCTGTTCCTCGCCCGCGACGCGGTGTTCTCGTCCTTCGCGGTCGGTTCGATCCTGGTCGTCGCGGTGGCCGTCGTCGGTTCGCTGACCGTGCTCCCCGCCGTACTGGCGAAGCTCGGGCGCTGGGTGGATCGTCCGCGGATCCCGCTGCTCTGGCGGCTGACGGCGAGCAAGGGACAGCCGCGGTTCTGGCCGACGGTGCTGAAGCCGGCTCTGAAGCACCCGATCGCGACGCTGCTGGTCGCCGTCACCGCGCTGCTCGCGGTCGCGTCGCCGGCGCTCGGGATGACGCTGAAGTTCCCGGGCACCGAGGACCTGCCCCGCACGACCTCGGTGATGAAGGCGTACGACCGGCTCACCGCCGCGTTCCCGAGCACGGGGACGAGCCACGAGGTCGCCGTACGGGCTCCGGCCAATCAGGAGCCCGCGGTGAAGGCGGCGCTGGCCGAGCTGATGCAGAAGACCAAGGGCGACAAGCTGTTCGCGTCGGACGGTCTCGAGGAGCCGCGGTTCTCCAAGGACGGCACCGTCGCGACGCTCGAGGTCGCAACGCCGTACGAGGGGGGCAGCCAGCAGGCGCGCGACTCGTTGGCCAAGCTGCGCAAGGATCTGATGCCGGAGACCGTCGGCAAGGTGCCGGGCGTCGAGTACGCCGTCGGCGGGTTCGTGGCCGCGGACGTCGACTATGCGGCGCACACGCGGGACAAGCTGCCGCTGGTGATCGGGTTCGTGCTGCTGCTGACGCTAATCGTGATGATGGTGACGTTCCGGTCGGTGGTGGTCGCGGTCACCGCGATCGGGCTGAACCTGCTGAGCGCCGGAGCGGCGTACGGCGTCGTCACCGCGGTCTTCCAGAACACCTGGGCCGAAGGACTGCTGCACTTCCGCTCCAACGGCGCGGTGGTCAGTTGGCTGCCACTGTTCCTCTTCGTGGTGCTGTTCGGCCTGTCGATGGACTACCACGTGTTCGTCGTGAGCCGGATCCGCGAGGCGGTACTGCGCGGCGTGCCGACCCGGCAAGCCGTCGCCGAAGGCATCACCGGCTCGGCCGGCGTGGTCACCAGCGCGGCCGCGGTCATGATCGGTGTATTCGCGGTCTTCGCGACCCTGAGCACCCTCGACATGAAGCAACTCGGCGTCGGCCTCGCCGTCGCGATCCTGATCGACGCGACGATCATCCGCGCGGTCGTCCTCCCCGCCGTCATGACCCTCCTCGGCGACGCCAACTGGTGGGCCCCCAAGTGGCTCCGCCCGACCCGCCCGAAGCACACCACCCTTCCCCCGTCCGCGGAGGAAGAGCGCGAACTAACCCCCGTCGGCTAACCACCCACAGGCGCCCCACCCGAACCAACTCGGGCGGGGCGCCTGCCGTTTCGCCTGTGTGGACGGGGCGACCGCGGTGACGAGCGCCGGGCGCACTCGGCACGGCGTGGGTTCGGCGTGGGCCTGCGGTGCGCTCCGCGCGGCGGTGACCTGTGGTCGCGGGGATGATGGACGCCGGGGCGGGTGATCCGAGCGGCGAGGGGGCGCGGTGACTGCTGGGGACGCGGGGGATCCGGAGGGCCGGGTCGGCGTCGAGGCAGGTTCAGGCACGGGCTCGGCGTACCGGCGTGTTTTGTTTCTCGCTGGTCAAGCGGGTCTGCTGATTAGCGCGCTGATCGGTGTGCTCGTGTTCGGTTGGGTGGGCGCGGGCCTGAGCTTCTACCTGACGACCGTCGACCCACGGGGTGGCACCGATCTTGGCAAGCCTCTCGACCTCACCTGGGCAGCACTCGTTCTGTGGATGGCGATAACGCTCGCCGCAACAACCGGCCTGCCCCGCCTGCTTGAAGGATCGGGAGGCGTTGGGCATTTGTGGCGTCAGGCTCGGGGTGGTGAGGGTGCGGCGCTCGTCCAGGGGATCAGCGGGGTGCTCGTGATCGGTGGTTCGCTGCTCGGGTACCTCCTCAGCCACCCGTACACCTTCGGCGGACCGGACACCCCGTGCACCCACACCTCCTGCTGGCCCGAGCGACCCCAGGCAATCGCACTCACCGCGCCCGGCCTGGCCGCCGGCCTCGCCCTGATCGCGATGGCCATCCTGGTCAACCGCCTGCCCTGGTGGATCCGGGCAGCGATGCCGGCCGTGGTGTGGCTACTCTTCCTCTCACTACAGCACGGGATCTGGAACACGACCCTGCTACCGATCTTCCAACGTGGATGAGCGAAACCACGACGAGGTAGGTGGAACTTGTCAGGAGCTCCCTTTGAGATCGAGTTTCCGTCATACCTGGACGGCTACGAATTCGAGACCGAGTCGAAGGGCTATCTCGTAGACCTCGTCGTCCGCAGCGGTGATCGGGTGTGGAACCTGACGGTGTACGACGCGGTTCGCCTGCAGCAGGAGGTGTCGGACGAGGTCCGATCCTCCGGATACACCACGCTGTCGAACATCCTCGTCGTTCCCCAGATAACGCGCACCGCCATCACCTCTGCCGTCTCCAAGCTGGCGAAGTCGAATTTCGTGGAGCTCTGAGGTATTCGCGTGGTACTTCGAGACCGGGCGGGTGCCGCACGCGTTTCACCTCCGACGCTTTCGCTGTGAGTCGCGAAAACCGTTCGGGTGGGGCGCTCGCTGGGGTGGAGGATGGCGGGTATGGGTGAGCGTGGTGCGGTGCTGGGGGAGTTGGCGGGGGAGATTCTGGCCGTGGAGCGGGCGCATCCGGTGCGGGTTGGGGTTGACGGGTGTTCGGCTGCTGGGAAGACGACGCTCGGGGATGAGTTGGCCGACGTACTGCGTCAGCGGAGTGGGCGTGAGGTGATTCGGGTTGGTCTCGATTACTTCAAGCGGGCGCCTGAGTTGCGGACGACGTACCCGATCGATTCTCCGGAGAGCTACTACTTCGAGATGTACGACCACGCCGCGATTCGTGACCGGCTGCTGGGGCCGCTTGGGCCGGGTGGGGATCGGCGTTATACGGCGGCGATGCGCGAGGCCAACGCTCAGGTTGTGCTGGACTCCCCGATCAGAACAGCCACACCACAAGCAGTCCTGATCGCTGATGGTTGCTTCCTGCAACGACAGGAACTCGACGATGGGTGGGACCTGCGGATCTACGTCCACATCGACTTCGAGACGGTACTGCGCCGCGGCGCCGCGCGCGATCAAGCGTGGATGGCGTCAGCCGAGGCCGCGGAGGAGCGCTACCGCAACCGCTACATCCCGGGTGAGCGAATGTACGTCGACGACGTCCGCCCGGCCGATCGGGCCCAACTCGTCGTTGGCAACGAGGATCCGGCGAACCCGACACTCACTCGGCCGCGGCCTGCTGACGGGCTCGATGCGCGGCGGCCTTGACCCGGCTCTGACACTGCGGCGAACAGAAGCGCCGCTGACCGTTCTTCGACACGTCGACGAAAACCCGGTCGCACTGGGGCGCCGCGCAGAGACCCAAGCGTCCGGCTAGATCACTACCGACCGCGAGCGCGAGACCAGCCGCGCAGCCGGCGGCCCACCCGTTGGCCAGTTGCTCGTCCGGGCCGTGGAAATGCAGGCTCCACGGGCGGTCCCGGCCGCGGTCGAGTTGCGGGCGGGCGTTGGTGTCCAGCAGCAGCGCGTTGATCTCGGTCGCGGCGGCGTCCAGCTCGCCGGAGCTCGCGGCCTCGAACACGACCCGCATTCGGCCCGCGAGCCGCACGAGTCGCCGTGCGTCGTCGACCGGTACCGACTTCGGCGGATGGCCGATCGCGGTCAGCGCCTCGGCGACCGCCTCCGTCACCGCCTCGGGTGTGTCGGGCGGAGCATCGAACGCGACACCTCCGGCGTACCCGGACGTCAGCCGGTTCACGTACTCGACCGACGCGGCCAGCACGCTGCGGGCATGACTATCAAAAGACACTTGACCAGTCACGCTTCACCTCCGTAATCTCAAGCTTGCGTGACCGATCATAGCCACTTAGACAGTCATGGAGGTACGTCGTGAGCGCTGCGAGCACGGTGACCGCGCCCTGGCGCGGGGTGTCGCCGACCGTGTGGATCCTGGTCGTCGCCCGGGCGGTCAACCGGATCGGCGCGTTCACGCTGCCGTTCCTGGGCGTGGTGCTCGCGGTCGAGTTCGGCGCGTCGCTCGCCGAGACCGGCGTGATCCTCGCGGTCTTCGGCGCGGCGACGATCCCGTCCCGCCTGCTCGGTGGCCAGCTCGCCGACCGCCTCGGCCGCCGGCTCACGATCGTCCTCGGCCTCACTGGCTGCGCGGTCGCTCAACTCTGGATCGCCCTCAGCCACGCGCTGTGGTCCGCCGTATTGGCCACGGTCCTGCTCGGTCTCGCGTTCGAGATCTACGAGCCGCCGAGCCAGGCGATGATCGCCGACGTCACCGAACCGGCGGACCGCCCTGCGGCCTACGGCCTCTACAGCGCGGCGCTTGCGGCGGCCGGCGTTCTCGCCGGTCTGCTCGCCGCCGCGATCAGCCACTGGGACCTGCGCTGGCTGTTCGTCGCCGACGCGATCACCTGTCTGTCCTGCGCGATCCTGGTCGCGCTCGCGCTACCGGCCGACGTACGCCGAGAGCACCCGAAGGACCAAGCTCCGGCCGCTTCGGCCTGGCGTGATCGACGGCTGCTCCTGCTCCTCGCGGGCGGCACGATGTTCGCCACGATCTACATGCAGTTGATCATCGGCCTGCCGCTCACCCTGCTCGAGCAAGGACTCCCGAAGTCCGGCACCGGCATCATCCTCGCCGTCTCCGCGGTCACCCTGATCGCCGCGCAGCGCCTGCTGCGAGTGCAGAACCTGGACGACTTCCGGTCGATCGCGATCGGCTATGTCCTGGTCGCCATCGGCCTGGTCGTCACCGCGTTCGCCCACAACCTGGTGCTTTTCGTCGGCGCCTCGATCTTCTGGAGCCTCGGCGACCTGTTCCTGCTGACTCGTTACCTCACCCAGGCTTCCGGCCTCGCGCCCGACGAAGCGCGCGGCCGCTACCTGGCCGTCTTTGGCCTGAGCTGGGGCATTGCGACCACGATCGCCCCGCTCACCGTCACCCAGCTGCTCAAGACCACGGGCCCGACCGGGTTGTGGTTGACGACCGCCGCGGTCGCCGCCGTACTCGCTCTTCTGCAGCCGTGGTTCAGGAAGCGACTGGCTCCAGCCTGACGGTCAGGCCCTTCGCGACCGGAGTGTTGCTGCCCTTCGCGAGGTCGTCGGCCGACATCAGGACGTTCGTCTCCGGGTAGTACGCGGCGACGCAACCACGCGCCGTCGGGTACGAGACCAGCCGGAAGTGCGACGCGCGTCGCTCGACACCCTGGAACTCGCTGACGATGTCGACGTACACGCCGTCCTTCAGACCGAGCTCGGCCAGGTCGTCGGGATTCACGAAGACGACGTCGCGGGTCCCGTGGATGCCGCGGTAGCGGTCCTCGAGGCCGTAGATCGTGGTGTTGAACTGGTCGTGACTGCGCAGCGTCTGGAGCAGCAGCCGACCAGGTGCCGTCGGCAACCAGGTCAGGTCGTTCGCGGTGAACTGCGCCCGCGAGTCCGACGTCCGGAACTCGCGCTTGTCGCGCGCCGCGTGCGCCAGCAGGAACCCGCCGTCACCGTCGCGCAACCGGTCCTCGTAGTTCTCGTATCCGTCCGCGACCCGCCCGATCCGCTGCCGGACCAGGCTGTAGTCGTCGGCGAAATCCGCCCACGGAATCTGCCCGATCTCCGGTACGACGGCCTGCGCCAGCCCGCACACGATCCCGATCTCGGACTTCATCTCCGGCGCCGGCGGGATCAGGTTCCCCTTCGACAGGTGTACGGCGCCCTGCGAGTCCTCGACCGACACGGACTGCGGACCGGCCGCGGTGTGGTCGTGGTCGGTGCGCCCGAGCGTCGGCAGGATCAGCGCCTCCCGCCCGGTGACGGTGTGCGACCGGTTCAGCTTGGTCGACACGTGCACGGTGAGATCGCACGCACGTAGGCCCCGATGCACGACCTCGGTGTCCGGTGTCGCGGACGCGAAGTTGCCGCCCATCGCGAAGAACACCCGGACGGCACCGTCCCGCAGCCGCTTCACGGTCGCGGCCGCGTCGATACCGTGCTCGCGCGGCGCGGTGAACGCGAACTCGCGGTCGAGCCGGTCCAGGAAGGCGTCCGGCACCTTCTCCCAGATGCCCATACTGCGGTCACCCTGGACGTTCGAGTGGCCGCGCACCGGGCACGGGCCGGCGCCCGGCTTGCCGATGTTGCCCTGCAGCAGCAGCACGTTGACGATCTCGCTGATCGTCGCGACGGCCTCGCGGTGCTGCGTCAGCCCCATCGCCCAGCAGATCACGGTCGCCTTGGACTTGATGAAACGCTGCGCCAGCTCCTCGATCTCGGCCCGGCGCAGCCCGGTGGCCAGCTCGACCGCGTCCCAGTCCAGCTCGGTGTTGTGTTTCGCGTAGAGCTCGAACCCGCTGGTGTGCGAATCGACGAACGCCTTGTCCAGGACGGTGCCCGGGTTCGCCGCCTCGGCCTCGAGCAGAAGGTGCCCGAGGGCCAGGAACAGCGCCTGGTCGCCACCGATCCGGATCCCCAGGTGCTGGTCGGCGAGCGGCGTGCCCTTGCCGACCAGGCCGCGGGGCTTCTGCGGGTTCATGAACGTCATCAGGCCGGGCTCGGGCAGCGGGTTGACCGCGACGATGTCGGCGCCGTTGCGCTTGGCGACCTCGAGGTGCGTGAGCATCCGCGGCGCGTTGGTGCCCGGGTTCTGCCCGACGATCACGATCAGTTCGGACTCTTCGAGCATCTTCAGCGTGACGGCGCCCTTACCGCTGCCGATCACGCGGGACAGCGCCGTACCCGAGGACTCGTGGCACATGTTCGAGCAGTCCGGCAGGTTGTTGGTGCCGTACGCGCGGACGAACAGCTGGTACAGGAACGCGGCCTCGTTGCTGGTCCGGCCGGAGGTGTAGAAGACGGCGTCGTTGGGGTCGGCGAGGGCCTTCAGGTGCCGGGCGACGACCTGGAACGCCTCGTCCCACCCGACCGGCTCGTAGTGCGTGGCGCCGGCCCGCAGCAGCATCGGCTCGGTGATCCGGCCGAGCTTGCCGAGGTCGAACTCGGAGATCCGGTGGATGTCCTCGACCGAGTTCTCCGCGAAGAACGCCCGCGGCACCCGCTTGCGGGTCGCCTCCCAGGCGACCGCCTTGGCGCCGTTCTCGCAGAACTCCGCGGTGTGCTTGTGCTCGGGGTCCGGCCACGCGCAGGAGGGGCAGTCGAACCCGCGGTCCTGGTTCATCTTCAGGAAGACGCGGCCGCTGCGGACCGCACCCATCTCACGGAGACCGAACTTGAACGACGACAGCACGGCGGGCACGCCGGCAGCCTTCTGCTTCGGCTGCTCGATATCGACCATGATTCAACAATAGGTCGATCTATGACGATCCGCTGGTTCGATAGACGCGACCACGCCTAGATGGTGATCCGGACTACAGCTTGCCGCCTGGATGTGTGGTCCCATCCCATAGTGCCGACTCGGCCGGATTCCTACAGTCGTCCGCCATGGAGACCCGTCGAGCCCTCGTCACCGGCGCCGCGTCCGGTATCGGCGCCGCGTGCGCCCAACGCCTGGCAGCGGACGGCGTGCACGTCGTGGCCGTCGACCTCGACCAGGCCGGTCTCGACGCGCTGGAGGGCGTCGAGACGGTGGTGGCCGACCTGTCCGACCTGGAAGGGCTGGCGAACCTGCCGGTCGACGTCGACATTCTGGTGAACAACGCCGGCGTCCAGCAGGTCGCACCGGTCGAGCAGTTCCCACCGGAGCGGTTCAGCTACCTGCTCCGGCTGATGCTGGAGGCGCCGTTCCGGCTGATCCGCCAGACGCTCCCACACATGTACGGCGCCGGCTGGGGCCGCGTGGTGAACATCAGCTCGGTCCACGGCCTCAGAGCGAGTCCGTTCAAGGCGGCGTACGTCGCTGCGAAGCACGGGCTCGAGGGACTCAGCAAAGTGGTCGCACTGGAGGGTGCGGCGCACGGAGTGACCAGCAACTGCGTGAACCCGGCGTACGTCCGGACTCCGCTGGTCACCGCGCAGTTGAGGGACCAGGCCGCTACGCACGGCCTGTCCGAGTCAGAGGTGCTGGACAAGGTCCTGCTCGAGCCGGTCGCGGTGAAGCGACTGATCGAACCGGCCGAAGTGGCGGAGCTGGTGGCCGTGCTGTGCGGCCCCGCGTCCGCCTCCATCACGGGGAGCTCGTTCGTACTAGACGGCGGCTGGACCGCCCACTAATTCAGGAGCCGCCCAAAATGACAGCTACAGAACCGGTCCGCACCCGTACGTCGATCGTTCGGGTGGTGGGCGCGAGTCTCGTCGGTACGACGGTCGAGTGGTACGACTTCTTCCTCTACGGGGTCGCCGCATCGGTGGTGTTCGGCGACCTCTTCTTCCCGAAAGGTGAGCAACTCACCGGGACCCTGCTGAGCTTCGCCACGTTCGCGGTGGGCTTCTTCGCCCGTCCGATCGGCGGCGTGGTGTTCGGGCACTTCGGCGACCGGCTTGGCCGCAAGCAGCTGCTCGTGCTGTCGCTGCTGATGATGGGGCTCGCCACGTTCGCCATCGGCCTGCTGCCGACGTACGCGCAGGTCGGTGCACTGGCTCCGGTCCTGCTGACCGTACTGCGGCTCATCCAGGGCTTCGCGCTCGGTGGCGAGTGGGGTGGCGCCGTACTGATCGTGTCGGAGCACGGTGACCCGGCGCGGCGTGGTTTCTGGGCGTCGTGGCCGCAGGCCGGTGCTCCGGCGGGTCAGCTGATCGCGAACGGCGTACTGGCTGGTCTGGCTGCGTTCCAGTCGGATGCGGCGTTCAACTCGTGGGGCTGGCGCATTCCGTTCCTGCTGTCCGCAGTGCTGGTCCTGGTGGGGCTGTGGGTGCGGCTGCGGATCGAGGAGTCGCCGGTGTTCCAGGAGGCGCGGGCGAAGCAGCAGCCTGAGGACAAGCTGCCGTTGATGGAGGTGCTGACGAAGTACCCGCGGGAGGTGCTGACCGCGATGGGTGCGCGGATGGCGGAGAACGTCAGCTACTACATCTTCACGATCGTCATCGCGACGTACGCCAAGGAGCACCTCGGGATGGGGAAGTCCTTCGCGCTGAACGCCGTACTGATCGGCGCCGCGGTGCATTTCTGCGCTATCCCGCTGTGGGGTGCACTGTCGGACCGGGTCGGCCGGCGACCGGTGTACCTCGTCGGTGCGGTTGGTGTCGGTATCTGGTCCTTCCTCTTCATCGCTCTGGTGGACACTAAGAACTTCGCGCTGGCGACCCTGGCCGTCACAGTCGGGCTTGTGTTGCACGGAGCGATGTACGGTCCGCAGGCGTCCTTCTTCACCGAGCTGTTCGGGACGCGCGTGCGGTACTCCGGTGTCTCGGTGGGCTACCAGCTCGCGTCGATTATCGCGGGTGGTCTGGCGCCGTTCATCGCGGTCGCACTGCTCAAGGCGTACGACTCCGGGTACGCCATCGCGATCTATGTGGCGGTCTGCGCGGTCATCTCGATCATCGCGGTGACGTCGTACTCCGAAACGCACAAGCGGGACCTGACCACCCTCTAGGTGGCATCATCCCCAGGATGGAGGAGCTGCTGCGGCTGCTGGCCGAGGATGCGCCCGGGAGCGAGTTGGCCCGGGCGGCGGGCGAGGACGCGGTGGCCCGTGACCTCGCCCTGCGCATCCGGGCCGGCATCGATGCCAGCAAGAAGCGCGAGGCAGAGCTCTCCACCCTGGTCGACGTCGCCCGGGAGCTCGCCTCGGCGCGCGACCCGGGCGGCGTGCTCGACACCATCGTGCACCGGACCCGCAGCCTGATCGGCGTGGACGTCGCCTACCTGACGCTGTACGACGACGCGCGCGGCGACACGTACATGCGGGCGACCGACGGGTCGGTGTCGGCGGAGTTCCAGCAGGTCCGGCTGCCGCTCGGGGCCGGACTCGGCGGTCTGGTCGCCAAGACCCACAAGCCCTACTGGACCGCCGACTACCCGTCGGACCAGCGTTTCCGGCACACCGTGACGATCGACCACGCGGTAGGGGACGAGGGCCTGGTCGCGATCTGCGGTACGCCGTTGATCGTCGACGGCGCGTTCGTCGGCGTACTGTTCGCGTCCAACCGGACGATGCGGCCGTTCAGCCACGACGAGGTGTCACTACTAGGTTCCCTCGCCGCTCTAGCCGCGGTGACCTTGGTACAGGTACGCGCCGCGGCTGAGACTGCGGCCGCGCTGGATCAGCTCTCCGCAGCGCATGCCGGTGTCGAGCATGCTGCCGCAGCACACGACCGTTTCGCCGGGATCGTCTTGTCCGGTGGGGATGTGGACGCGGTCGCTGCCGCGCTGGCCGAGCTGCTCGCCGTCTGGGTCGTACTGGTCGACGCCGTCGGCAACGAGCTGGCAATGGCTGGCAGCCCACCAGATACGGCAGTGCCTTGGCAGGACTCGGAGTCTGGCCGCCTGACCCGGATCGGTGACTGTTGGGTCGTGGCCGCGACGGCCAAGGGCGAACGGCTCGGTGCCTTGGTCATCGGCGGTGTCGACGACCTGTCCGGTGCGGACCAGCGCATTGTCGAACGGGCAGCAGTCGTGACCGCGCTGGTTCTACTGTTCCGACGGCAGGCCGCGGAGCAGTCGCAGCGAGCGCAGGCGGATCTACTGGCCGACGTACTCAGCGGGAGCGCCGATCCGCGCACACTGACCGATCGACTCCGGCTGCTCGCACCGAACCACCGTCACGACCGCCTGGTCATCGCCGTGTGCCGTGGCGACCACTCCGCCGTACGCGCTCGCCTGTCTGCTCCACTGGAGGACCGGCTGGTGCTATCTGGTCCGTACGGCGGGGATCTGGTGCTTCTGTTCGCTCGCACTACTCCTGTGACCGCGGCACGCGACCTGTCCGAGCTGGCCAAGCGCACTGGGGTCACCATCGCGGTCACTGGCCCTGCGGCGTGGGGTGAGCCGCTCGTCGAGGCGCACCGTCAGGCGGCTCGTCTGGTCGCCACGATGCTTCGTCTGGGGCGCACCAGCGAGTCCGCCACCCCTGATGACCTTGGAGTGGCGGGTCTGGTCGGGGCATCCGACGTTGACGTGCGTACCCACGTGCAGCACGTGCTCGGCAAAGTCCTCGACTACGACGAGCAGCGCGGTACCGACCTGATCGGCACCCTGCACGCGTACTTCGCCGCAGGCCAAAGCCCCACCCGCGCCGCCACCTCGCTCCACATCCACCCGAACACAGTCCAGCAACGCCTCGACCGCGTCACCGCCCTCCTCGGCGACGGCTGGCAATCCCCGAACCACACCCTCGACATCCAAGTAGCCCTCCGCCTCCTCGCCGCCCTGGGCTGACGGCCAGCTGTCCGTGGCACCCGGCGAACCCGACCGACGGCGTAGGTGCTGAGGACCCGGCGCCTGCCGAAATAGGGTCCTAAGTCCCTGGTCGACCCCTCCGCCCGTTACCTAGGGTAACGGCGTCACGGGGAGGTTGACTTTGAGTAATCACATCCGCATCGTTGTGGTCGACGGTCATACGCTGTCGCGCGACGGGCTGCGCGCACTGGTGACTGCGCAGCCCGACATGTCGGTCGTTCGGGAGACGGGCCTCGCATCCGAAGATCGCGGCTGTCGCTCTCGAGCGCGCCGATGTCGTCGTCCTCGACAGCACGCTGCCGGACGGCGACGGGTTGTCTCTCGCGCGTGAGTTGCGCGACCGGCATCCCGAGCTCCGCATCGTCCTGCTCACGTCCGACGGTGAGGACGACGTTCTCTTCCGGGCGTTGGAGATCGGCGTCTCCGCGTTCGTTCCGAAGACGGCCCCGGCTGTCGAGGTCCTGGTCGCGATCCGGCACTCCGCTGTCGCAGCGGGCTCGTTCATCGCGAGCGGCCTGGGTTCGGCTATCGCCCGTCGTCGGGCATCCGTGAGTACGCCGGCTCCCAGGCCTCTGCCACTCGGAGGCGGTTCGCCGTTGAGTCCGCGGGAGTCCCAAGTGCTCGAGATGCTCGGGCGGGGTGTGCCCGTCGTTGCTATAGGCACCACGTTGCAAGTGAGTCACTCGACCGCGAAGACCTACGTCTCGCGCGTGTACGAGAAGCTCGGCGCGACCAATCGGGCGCAGGCGCTGATGCTCGGTCTGCAACGCGGCTTGATCAGCCGAGACCTACCGGCCCTCCTGTGACCGGCAGCGGACCACGAAACTCGGGGACCAAGCAATTGGAAAGCATCTCCGGGGTTTCTGTAACGGGCTGTAGGCCCGAGTCGATCATGGTGGCAGAAGGTGACTTCGAACCCATTGGGCGGATGAGTCACGGCGGGATTGCACTGGGGGCAGTCATGGAAACCTCGATCACCGTCGTCGTCATCGACGGTCACACACTGACCAGGTACGGACTGGCGCGACTCGTCGGCGCCGGTGCCGGCATCGCGATCGTCGACGAATCCGGACTCGCGTCCGAGGCGTTGGCACTCGTCGCCTCCACGCAGCCGGACGTCGTGGTCCTCGACGTCGCGTTGCCGGACGCCGACGGTCTCCAGCTCGCCCGGCAACTCCGCGATCGGCACGCCGAGCTGGGCATCGTGGTCCTCACCGCCGAAGCCGGTGACGACGTACTGTTCCGAGCGCTGGAGACCGGCGTCTCCGCCTTCGTCGAGAAGACCGCTCCGAACGCCGAGGTGCTCGCAGCGATCCGGCACGCCGCGGTCGCGGCCGCCTCCTTCAGCGCCACCGGTCTCGGGCGCGCCCTGGCGCGCCGCGGACAGTTCGCAGATCGGGCCCCGGCTGGGATCGACCCCGCGGGCCTGGCGCTCAGCCCGCGTGAGCTCGAGGTCCTGTCGCTGCTCGCGACCGGTCTCTCGGTCCCGGCGATGGCTGCCACGATGTTCGTCAGTCTGTCGACTGCGAAGACGTACGTGTCCCGTGTGTACGAGAAGCTTGGTGCGACCAATCGTGCGAACGCGATCATGGCCGCGATGCGGTTGGGGCTGATCAAGCCGGAGCTCGGCATCCCTGCCTAGGGCTGTTAAGGCACGAGGACGAGGCGACCGCGTACGCCGCCTTCGGCAACCCGCTTGTAGGCGAGCTCAGCCTGCTCAAGCGGGTACGTGCCGGCGACTCGCGTCGAGACGACACCTGCTTCGACGAGCTGGGTCAGTTCCTGCAGATCGGTCTGATCGGCGCGCACGAGTAGCTGTGTGACGGTGATGCCGCGGAGGTGCGGCGGCCGCGGACCTCCCTGCAGATGTACGTGCCGCCCACCGTTACGCACAGCCTCCTGCGCGCCGACGCCGACCACCGCGGCATCCACCAGGCCATCCACGCCGGCGGGCGCAATCCGCCGTATGGTGTCGGCCAGGTTGTCCGCCGCGTCGACGAAGTGGTCGACGACTCCGCGCAACTGTTCCTTGTCAGTCGAGCGCGCGCTGCCGATCACCGTCATCCCGACATGCTTCGCGATCTCGGCGGCGCTGCGGCCAACTCCACCCGCGGCTCCGGTCACCAATATGGCGCCGGGCTGCAGCGCTTTGATCGCCTGCAATGCCGTGAGCCCGTTGAGGCCGAACGTTGCCGCCTGCACCAGTTCCAGACCTTCGGGGGCCCGGACCGTCGCGTCCGCATCCAGCACGACGTACTCGGCATGCGTCTTGAGTGCCCGGCCCAGCAGGTCCGCGACACCGACCACGGCCTCGCCGATCTGCAGCTGTGTATTGGGGCCGACGGCATCGACAGTCCCAGCCACGTCCCAGCCGAGGCCGAACTGCTTGCGGGCGGCCGTCAGACCGAACTCGAGCGGCAGCCCGATGCTGACCGCGACATCCACCGGATTGACTGCTGCTGCGGCGACCTTGATCCGTACCTGACCGGCAGCCGGTTCGGGGACGGCGGTCTCGATGAGCTCGATCGCCTCGGGTCCGTCGAGCCGACGGGCAACCAGTGCGCGCATGGTGTTCTCTCTCCTTCTCTGGGGTTGAGCCCACTCTCGGAGAGCTACTCTCTTCTGGGAAGTACGCACTTCGGAGTACGTACCGCACGACGAGGAGAGCCATGCCCACCCGCACCGCAGCGCAACGCCGAGAAGAGGCGGCCCGCGAGTACGACGCGTTCCTGGCCACCTGCCCCGCGCGCCAACTCCTCGACCGCATCAGCGACAAATGGGTGACCCTCGTACTCACGGCACTCGCCAACGGACCACAGCGGTACTCCGACCTGTCCCGTCGGATCGCCGGCGTCAGCCAGAAGATGCTCACCCAGACGCTGCGGTCGTTGGAGCGTGACGGGCTACTGACTCGCTCGGTCACCCCGTCGGTACCGGTCCGCGTCGACTACGAGCTCACGCCACTCGGCCACACCTTGATGCCGCTGATCGCCGCCATCAAAACCTGGGCCGAAACCCATATGCCGCAGGTCACCGCCGCCCGCACCACCTACGACCACGTGAGCACTCCCGCATGACCACCACTGGCGCACCAGGTGCGTCCAACCCAGACCGCCCCGATCTCGAGGCAGGCGAGGGCCTTGAAACGGCTGCTCGGTCTGAGGTGGCGGACCGGCGAGTTGTGATTGTTGTCGTGCCGGCCACGGGGTCGTGGGCTCCGCCGGGGCGGGATCCGGAGGCTTGGCGGTTGGCGCTTGCCGAGGACACGTACGAGGTGGTCGCCACGCTCGATCGCGTCGAGACAGCGGTCGCGGTCGCTGGTGGTGACGAGTCCGCGGTGGCCGAGGTCAGCGCACTGACCTGGCCGGGCACGCCGACGTACGCCGTCGACGGGGACCGGCCGATCCTGCACGCGGTGGAGGTCGTCGGTCCGGCTGCGGCGGTCGTCGCGGTTTCGCACGACGTACCTGATCTGCCCGGACTGCTCATCGGCAAGCTCTTCCGCGCGCTGAGCCACTCCGACATCGCGGTCACTCCTGCCGAAGACGGCTCCCTGGCCGCGATCGGAATCAAGCGTCCCGTCCCTAAGTGGATCGCCGACCTCGCACCGACCTTCGACACACCGCTGTCGGTCCTGGAGGCGCACAAGCCTCGCCGCCATGCGGTCGCGACTGGCCCAGGGTGGCACCGTCTGCGATCGAACTCTGACATAGCGCGACTGGATCCCGGCCTCGAAGGATGGGACGCGACAAGATCTCTTCTTCGTCACTCCTGACGCGTCACCTTCTCCGTCCCGGCTCGTTCACCATGCAGCGGGGAACTTCGGGGAAGCCCAGCTGATCGCCGATGCCGTTCAGGGGCGGCACCCGACATCAGCTCCCCCTGTCGGCCGCATCGGGGGGATGCGGCCCACCAGGGACAGCACGACGGGGGATCGCACGGGGGATCCGGTGGGATGTCGCAGTCGGGGGACTGCACCAACACACCCACCACAGGCGAAGCAGCACACGGGGTACGCCGTACACGGGGACGGAATGCAGCGGGGACGCAGTACGACGGAGTCCGCAGCGAGCACGGGGGATCGCGGTACGCGCAGGAATGCAGTGCCAACGGGGACGCAGCATCTGGGGTGGTGGCGGTACCAACCGGGGGCGCGATACCAGACCGGGACGCAGCACAAGCAGGATGCAGTACAAGCTAGGCAAGTGCGGGGCGCGGCACAGGCGGGGCGGCATCGCGGGGGCAATCACGGGGACAGCGCAAGCGGGGATGCAGTGCCAGCGGGACGAGGTGCTGGGGGGCAGCAGGGGGTGGGGACTGCGGGGTTTGGTGTGAGGTGGGCCGGTCAGTTCGGGTCGGCCCACGGATGTGCGGTCATGTCCGGGGTACTACTGCCTCGCGTTGGTCGACGCGGTGGTGACGGGTTCTGGCTGAGGGAACGGGTCAGCTGGATGTGAGGTGTTTGCGGGCTCGGGCGGCTAGGGCTTGGACGCTGGGGTCGGTGTCGGCCGGGAGGGCGTTCAAGGGGAACCATGCGAGATCGTGGGATTCCTCGGAGACGACGTACGCCGTGTTCGTGCTCGCGGTGACCAGGAACTGAACGTCCAGGTGGTACGCCCCGGCGCAACCGCCGGCCTCGAGCAGGTGACGGGACAGCTGTAGCGGTTCGGGGCTGACCGTCAGTTCCGGCAGACCCGACTCTTCCGTGGCTTCGCGGAGTGCGGCGCCGGTGAGCGTGGTGTCGCCGGACTCGCAGTGGCCGCCGAGTTGGAGCCACCGGCCGACAGTCTTGTGGAGCGTCAGGAGCGTGTTCTGGCCTGCGCCGTCCACCAGCAGCGCGCTAGCCGTCACGTGCTCGGGACGGCAGCCTCGCCACATGCCATCGGGACGGACCGCGAGGTGCCTCAGATAGTGCTGCCGCAGCTCTTCCTGCTCGGCGTCAGGCGCACGCCAGCCCTGCAGGACCTCGACCGCATCTCCATGAAGCACCCCGCAAGTCTCCACAACCACCGCTGAGGACCCTGACCGGGGGTACGAGCCCCGGCCCAAGCAGGGGACGCGCCCCGATTCGAGTGCCGGGGCGCGCTGGCTGCTACTTGTCCGGGTTGTTGCCGTCGTCGTCCTTGGGTGACGGCTCTTCGGGAGCGTCGTCCTTGGGGAGGAAGTCGGTGATGTCGATGTTCGCGAGCTCGCCGGCGTGCTGGGCGAAGCCGATCGGGTCGTCGAGGTCGCTGGTGCTCGGCATCAGGTCGGGGTGGGACCAGAGGTTGTCGCGGCCGTCCACCCCACGGGCGTCACGGACGGCGGCCCACAGGTTGGCGGCGTCGCGGAGCCGGCGCGGGCGGAGCTGGAGCCCCACGAGAGTCGCGAACGTCTGCTCAGCGGGCCCACCGGCAGCGCGACGGCGGCGTACCGTCTCGGCCAGTTGGACCGCCGCGGGCATGCGCTCCTTCGTGGCCTCGCGGACGACGTCGTCGACCCAGCCTTCGACGAGCGCAAGCGTGGTCTCGAGGCGGACCAGCGCCGCCTTCTGCTGCTCGGAGTCCTCGGGCTCGAACAGACCGCCCGCGAGCGCCTCCTGCATGGCCTCCGGGTTCTGCGGGTCGATGTCGGCCATCGCACGCTCGATCTTGCCGGTGTCGACCTCGATCCCGGCCGCGTAGTCGGCGACCGCGGCGAGCAGGTGCTGCCGCAGCCACGGCACCCCCGCGTACAGCCGCTGGTGCGCCACCTCGCGCAGCGCCAGATACAGCCGGACGTCCTCGTCGGTCAGCCCGAGGCCCTCGGCGAACTTGGCGACATTGTCCGGCAGCATGATCGCCTGGCCGGTCGGTCCGAGCGGCAGCCCGATGTCCGAGGAACTCACGACCTCGCCGGCGAGCTCACCGAGCCCCTGTCCGACCTGGGCACCGAAGACAGAGCCACCCAGCTGTCGCAACATCCCGGCCATCGGCCCGGCGAACTGCTGAGCCTCGGCGGGCAGCGCGTTGCCCATCGCGCCGGCGACGTGTTCCGCGACCGGGTCGACGATCGTCTGCCACACCGGAAGCGTGTTCTCCACCCACTCCGCGCGGCTCCAGGCCGCGGACGTCGTGGAGACCTCGGGCAGCGTGGTCGCCTGGTCCAGCCAGTGCTCGGCGAGGCGAACCGCGTCCGCGATCCGGTCGCCGTCGGTGGCCGTCATGGACCGGTCTCCGGCGGCGGAGACGGTCTTGCGGGCGATGTCCTTGGCCAGGTCCCAGTTCACGGGCTTGCCGTCGGTGGAGCCGCTCAGCAGCTGCTGGACCTGCGCGAAGATCGCGTTCAGGTCCGGGGTGCCGCCCGCTCCGGCCGCACCCGAGAACTGCTGGAACATGGCCTCGAACGGCGTTCCCTTGAACGGGTTGTCCGGGTTGTCCGGTTCGTCGCTCATCGGAGGGCCTTCCTGTGCGGGTGGGGCGTACAACTCCAACGTACTGGTTCCGTCGACCAGTTCCTCGCCCGGTGAACGCATCACCGCCCGTGTTCGCCGCAGGCAGAGCGATGAACCGGTGCAGTACCAGGTAGGTGAGGAAGGCAACAGTCTCTCCTGGTGCACGGAACGCCACGCACAGCAGCCCTCGGGTACGCCAGGACGCCGCGGCCGACCCGGGTGGCGCAGGCGGGGATGTGGGCGAATCGGAGGGTGGGAGGGAGAATTGGGCGGTGGGGGATGGGATGGGATGGTGTGTGCTGTGCAGGCGGGGAAACGGCCGGAATGAGGAACCGATGAGCGACGCGATCAGGCTGCTGGACATTCGTGACAGCGCGTTGTCCAGCGACGAGGTACTCGCTGCCGTCGCGGATCCGACGGCGGGCGGGGTTGCGCTGTTCATCGGCAGTGTGCGCAACCACGACCACGACAAGCCGGTCGACCGACTGAGCTACGAGGCACATCCGGACGCGCTGGAGCACCTCCGGAAGGTCGCGCAGCGTGTTTGTGACGACCCGGCCGTGACTGCGCTGGCCGCGGTCCACCGGACCGGGGACCTCAAGATCGGGGACGCCGCGGTGATCGTGGCGGTGGCCGCGTCGCACCGCGATGTCGCGTTCGCGGCGTGCCGGCGGCTGATCGACGATCTCAAGGCCGAGGTCCCGATTTGGAAACACCAGCACTTCAGCGACGGTGGCAGCGAGTGGGTCGGCGCTCACTGACCCGTACGCTGGGCCCATGAAGGTGGCCCTGTGAAGGTTTTGGCGTGGCTGGCGTTCCCAGTGACCGCCACACTGCTGGCGATGTGCTGGGCGGCGTGGCGCGGCTGGCGCAGCCGCGAGCCGCGCCGGTCCGGTGGCGCCTTCGCCTCGGTCGACGAGTTCCGCCGCTTCAACGCCGCCCTCGCGGCGCCCGGCCCACGGGCCACTCCGGAACGTCGCCGGGGCTTCGGTCGTCGTAATCATCAGGCGGCCTTCACCGAGAACCGCGGCCGGTCGGCCTCCGCCGAGGCTGGTAACCAGGCAGCCTCCACCAAGATCGCAGGGCAGGGTTCGTGACACGTCGTACCGCCACATTGGTCACTTCGATCGTCGTGCTCGTGGTCTCGCTCGGGCTGGTGACCGCGTTCCCCGTGCCGTTCGTCTCGTTCAGCCCCGGGCCCGTGAAGGACACCCTGGGATCGTCGTCCAAGAACAAGCCGGTCATCGAGATCTCCGGGCACGAGACGTTCCCGACCTCGGGCCAGCTCGACCTGACGACCGTGTCGGTGACCTCCCCGGACCGGCAGCTGACGCTGCCGCAGGCGATGCGTAACTGGCTCGACCCGCACCACGACCTGTTCCCGCGCGACATCATCTATCCGCCGGACCAGAGCGCCGACCAGGTCGAGCAGCAGAACACTGCGGAGATGACCGGATCCCAGGACAGCGCGGTGGCTGCCGCGCTGCAGGCTGCGAAGGTGCCGTTCCACACCAAGGTGTCGACGGTCGCCGAGAAGTCGCCGGCCCAGGGCAAGCTGAAGCCCGGTGACATAGTGCTGGCCGTCGACGGTCACACCGTGACCCAGGTCCCGCAGGTCGGTGAGTTCGTCCGCAAGCACAAGGTCGGCGAGAACGTCGTCTTCCTGATCCGCCGTGGCACCGCCGAGCAGACCGTCCAGCTGAAGACCGCCGCGACTCCCGGCGAGGAGACCCGGCCGATGGTCGGGATCACGATCGGCGTCGAGTCGCAGGTGAAGGTGACCGTCAACCTCGGTCAGGACATCGGCGGCCCGAGCGCCGGCACCGCCTTCGCCCTCGCGATCTACGACAAGCTGACGCCGGGCCCGCTGCTCAACGGGAAGCACGTGGCCGGCACCGGCACGATCGACGCGCTCGGCCAGGTCGGCGCGATCGGCGGCATCCAGCAGAAGATCGCCGGCGCCAGGAACGACGGCGCCACGGTGTTCCTGGTCCCGGCGCCGAACTGTGAAGCCGCGCTGCAAGCGGACGTGAAGGGCATCCAGCTCGTGAAGATCAGCACGCTGACCGACGCGATCAGCGCGTTGCAGGCGGTCACCAGCGGCAAGGGAGCTGTTCCGTCGTGCAGTCAGTGAGCCACCCGTACGTACCGGCGAACCGAAGGGATGATCGGCCGGCATGGATTCCGTAGGCACGCTGCCCCGTGACGCACTCAGTCGCGCGGTGGTCGAGATCGAGAAGCACGTGAGCAGCGCGGGCTGGGACCAGCCCGCGCAGTTGTTCGCCCTGGTCCCGACCGCCGAACTGCTCCGTGCCGAGCCGAACCTGGCCGCGCAGCTCGGCGCCGACGACGCTTCGCAGCCGCTCACCCCGGTCGCGCAGGGAGAACTGCCCGGCGGCCTCGAGGACGACAACCTGGCGGACGCGCTCGGCCGGATCGAGTGGCCCGACGGGGTCGCCGGCTGCGCGCTGGCGATCGAACGGATCGTGCTGCCGGCCGCAGCCGAAGCCGGTCTCTCCAGCGTCGAATCCGACGCCGAGCTGGCCCAGTTGGCCGGCAGCGACCCGCGCCGGCACGAGGTCCGAATGGTCGCCGCGGTGCTCCGCGAGGGTGACCGGTTCGGCGCTGTCCGGCTCCGCGCCCACGACGAGGACAGTGCGGTGCTGACCGGTGTCGACTTGGTCCCCACGCTGTGCGAAGTACTGTCATTGACATTCGAACCTTCGTCCGGCAGCCGGCCGGGCAAGGGGGTTGCGGTCGAGGGCGACGACGAGGAGAAGCGACCATGAGCGACGGCGTCTACGACATGCCGGACGAGCCGCCCCGAAAAACGCGGCGAACAGGCGGCCGCCCTCGCGCCTTGCTGCCGACGATCGCCACGCTGATCGTCCTGCTGATCCTCTTCAGCGTCTTCACCGACGTCTGGACCCAGCGGCTCTGGTACCGCTCCGTCGACTTCGGCTCGGTCTTCAGCACCGTCCTCGGGACCCGGGTGCTGCTCTTCGTGGTCGTCGGCGTACTGATGGCAGCGGCGGTCGTCGCGAACATCATCGTCGCCTTCCGCACCCGCCCGCGGGTCGCGCTCGCCCCGTCGCCGAGCCCGGGCTTCGAGAGGTACGGCGATCTGCTGCAGCAGCACGGCCGGATTGCCGTCGGCGTGGTCGCGGGGCTGATGCTGATCTTCGGCGGCTCGGCCGCGTCGGGTGAGTGGAAGGTCTTCCTCGCCTGGAAGAACCGCACCCCGTTCGGTGTCACCGACCAGCACTTCCACAAGGACATCTCGTTCTTCGTCTTCGACTACCCATGGCTGCGCGTCCTTCTCGGCTTCGGTTACTCGATCGTGCTGCTGTCGCTGGTGGCAGCGATCATCACCCACTACCTGTACGGCGGCTTCCGCCCGTCCGCGAAGGGGCAGAAGGCCTCGGGCGCGGCGCAGGTGCAGTTCTCGATCCTGCTCGGTCTGCTCGTGCTGCTCAAGGCGTTCAGTTACTGGCTGGACCGCTTCGGCCTCACGACCTCCGACGGCAGACTCTTCACAGGTATCTCCTATACCGGTGACAACGCGATCCTGCCGAGCAAGGAGATCCTGGCCGTCATCGCGGTGCTTTGCGCGTTGTTGTTCTTCGCCAACGTGGTGCGCCGGACCTGGCTGCTTCCTGGCGTCGGCACGGTCGTCCTGATCCTGTCGGCGATCCTTCTCGGTGCGCTCTGGCCGGCCGCGCTCCAGCAGTTGCGGGTGCGCCCCAGCGAGCCGGTGAAGGAAGGGCCGTACATCAGCAAGAACATCGAGGCAACGCGGCAGGCCTACGGGCTCGAGAACAGCGACATCACCGAGTACCCGGCGGCAACCACGGCCAAGCCGAGCGAGCTGACGGCGGACGCCGAGGTCCTCCCGGGGATCCGGCTGATCGACCCGACGGTGATCGGGCCGACCTTCGAGCAGCTCCAGCAGGTGCGTGGCTTCTACTCGTTCCCGACGGATCTCGACGTCGACCGGTACAAGATCGGTCAGAAGGTCAACGACACCGTCATCGGCGTGCGCGAGGTCCAGGTCGACCGGCTGCCGGCCGGTCAGCGCAACTGGAACAACGACCACACCGTCTACACCCACGGCTACGGTGTCGTCGCCGCGAACGGCAACCAGCGCGCCGCGGACGGTACGCCGGTCTGGACCGAGAAGGACCTGCCGCCGACCGGTCAGCTCGGTGACTACGAGCCGCGGATCTACTTCGGTGAGCAGTCGCCGGACTACTCGATCGTCGGCGGCCCGAAGGGATCCTCGCCGGTCGAGCTCGACACCCCGGAAGGTAAGAGCGGCGGCGACCCGACGCTGAACACCTACGAGGGCAAGGGCGGCGTCCAGGTCGGCTCCTTCGTCAACCGTTTGCTCTACGCAACCAAGTTCCGGGATGCGAACATCCTGCTGTCCAGCCGGGTGAACTCTGACTCGAAGATCCTCTACGACCGCACGCCACGCGAGCGGGTCGAGAAGGTCGCACCGTGGCTGACGCCCGACGGTGACCCGTACCCGGCGATCGTCGACGGCCAGGTCGTCTGGATCGTCGACGGCTACACCACCTCGGACAACTACCCGTACTCCGAGAAGGTCGCGCTCGACGTCAGCACCCGGGACACCACCACGGGGCGCGGGACGATCGCGCAGCAGCCGAGCGAGAAGATCAACTACATCCGCAACTCGGTCAAGGCCGTGGTCAACGCCTACGACGGCTCCGTCGAGCTGTACGCGTGGGACGAGAGCGACCCGGTCCTGAAGACGTGGATGAAGGCCTTCCCCGGCACCGTGAAGCCCAAGTCGGCGATCTCGCCGGCGCTGATGTCGCACCTGCGCTACCCCGAGGACATGTTCAAGGTGCAGCGCGACCTGCTGGCCAAGTACCACGTCCAGGACGCGGGCACCTGGTACCAGAACAGCGACCTGTGGCGTGTCCCGGACGACCCGACCGCGGTGTCGTCGGGCGGTGACTCGTCGACGCATATCAGCCAGCCTCCCTTCTATCTGTCGTTGCGGATGCCTGGTCAGACCGATCCGAAGTTCTCGCTGACGTCGGTGTACGTACCGAACGGTGAACGCGAGAACCTGACTGCCTTCATGGCCGTGGATTCCGAGGCCACGTCCCCGGACTACGGCAAGTTCCGAATACTGCGATTGCCGGGCAACCTGCAGATCCCTGGTCCGGGGCAGGTCTACAACAAGTTCCAGACCGACGAGGGCATCAGACAGGCGCTGCTCCCGATCAACCAGCCGAACAGCGGGGCAAGAGCGCAGTACGGCAACCTGCTGACGTTGCCACTCGGTGGCGGTCTGCTCTATGTCCAGCCGGTGTACTCGGTGCGGACCAGTGGGCCTGGTAGTTATCCCGTCCTGCGCTATGTCCTCGTGTCGTTCGGTGATCGTGTCGCCTACGGCTCGACACTGCAGGAAGCTCTGACCAAGGTCTTCAACACCAGCGTCGATACCGGCGAGGAACCACCCGGGACGAAGACACCTCCGGCGCAGCAGAGCGCAACGGTCAAGCAGGCGCTTGCCGATGCGCAGGCCGCCTACGGTCGGGCACAGGACGCCCTCAAGAAGGGCGACCTGGCCGGCTACCAGAAGGCCGTCACCGACATGAAGACCGCGGTCGACAAGGCGGTGGCTGCAGGAGCCGTGGTGACGCCCACCCCGACACCCAAACCGTCCGGCAGTCCGTCGACACCCGCGAGCCCACCGGCGTCCTCAACGCCGCCATCGAGCCCACCGAGCTCACCCACGGGCTGAGCCACAGGGCCACAGGGGCGCTTCCAGGGGCGGGGAAGCCCACAACACTAGGGGTGGGCCCCCCCCCGGTGTGTGGGGGGGCCCTCGCTCGTGTCGTGCTTACTTCTCGTCGGCGTCCGTGCCGCCGGCCTTCGCGAAGCCCGCGGCCTCGGCGTCGGCCTCGGTCTTGAACCAGACCTCGGCGACCGTCTGCTCGTACCACGGGGACTCGGTGGTGTGGTACTTCATCGAGTCCTCGTTGCCCTTGATCGTGAAGCCCTCGGGCGCGGAGCCGTCGGCGGTCGGGGCGGCGGAGTTCTCGAACTTGCCGGCCACGACGTCCTGGACCGGCGCGTCCTCGACCTTGTCCTCGACCTTGGTCTCGGCCGCGGCAGCCTTCTTCGCCGGGGCCTTCTTGGCGGCGGTCTTCTTCGCCTTCGGCGAGTCGGCCAGCGCCTCGACCAGCTCGATCTTCACCATCGGGGCGTTGTCGCCCTTGCGCGGGCCGAGCTTGGTGATCCGGGTGTAGCCACCCGGACGGTCGGCGTACCGCTCGCCGATCTCGGTGAAGAGCACGTGCACGACGCTCTTGTCCCGGATCCGCTTCATCACCTGGCGGCGCGAGTTCAGGTCACCACGCTTGGCCTTGGTGATCATCTGCTCCGCCAGCGGCTGCAGGCGCTTGGCCTTGGCCGCGGTGGTGGTGATCGCGCCGTGCTCGAACAGCGACGTCGCGAGGTTGCTGAGGATCAGCTTCTCGTGCGCCGGGCTGCCGCCCAGGCGAGCACCCTTGGTGGGGGTTGGCATCTCATAACTCCAGGAATCTAAGGCCCGTCGGGCCGAAGGGGTTGAGGGCCCGACGGGCCTTGGTCAGCTCAGTACTGCTCGGTCTCGGCGAAGCTCTCGTCCTCGTCGTCCGCCTCGTTGCCGTAGGCACCGGACGCGGCGCGGAGGTCGAACCCGGGCGGGGAGTCCTTCAGCGACAGGCCCATCTCGGCCAGCTTCAGCTTGACCTCGTCGATGGACTTGGAGCCGAAGTTCCGGATGTCCAGCAGGTCCTGCTCGCTGCGCGAGATCAGCTCACCCACGGTGTGGATGCCCTCACGCTTCAGGCAGTTGTAGGACCGGACGGTCAGCTGCAGGTCCTCGACCGGCAGTGCCAGGTCGGCGGCCATCTGCTCGTCCACCGGCGACGGGCCGATGTCGATGCCCTCGGCCTCGACGTTCAGCTCGCGGGCCAGACCGAACAGCTCGACCAGGGTCTTACCGGCCGACGCGACGGCGTCGCGGGGCAGCATCGACTGCTTGGTCTCGACGTCGACCACGAGGCGGTCGAAGTCGGTGCGCTGCTCGACACGGGTGGCCTCGACCTTGTAGGTCACCTTCATGACCGGCGAGTAGATCGAGTCGACCGGCATCCGGCCGATCTCGGCGTCGGCGGACTTGTTCTGGACCGCGGAGACGTAGCCACGACCGCGCTCGACGACCAGCTCCATCTCGAGCCGGCCCTTCTCGTTCAGGGTGGCGATCTTCAGGTCCGGGTTGTGCACCTCGACACCGGCCGGCGGCGCGATGTCGGCGGCCGTCACGTCACCGGGGCCCTGCTTGCGCAGGTACATGGTGACCGGCTCGTCGTGCTCGGAGGAGACGACCAGGTCCTTCAGGTTCAGGATCAGCTGGGTGGCGTCTTCCTTGACCCCGGCAACGGTCGAGAACTCGTGCAGGACACCGTCGATCTTGATGCTGGTGACGGCCGCGCCCGGGATGGACGACAGCAGGGTCCGGCGGATCGAGTTCCCGAGGGTGTAACCGAAGCCCGGCTCCAGCGGCTCGATCACGAACCGCGAGCGGTACTCGTCGACGACCTCTTCGGTCAGGGTGGGGCGCTGTGCAATAAGCAACTTCTTGTTCCTTGTCTCTCGCGACGACCACTATTTGAGGTCGCGATGGGTGAAGAACGCACCGGACCGGCCGGCAGCCCGAGGGCCACCGGCCGGCACGCGGTCAGTTCTTCGAGTAGAGCTCGACGATCAGGTGCTCGGCGACCTGGGTGTCGATCTGCTGCCGGGTGGGCAGCTGGTGGACGAGGATCCGCAGACGCTCCGGCATCACCTCGAGCCACGCGGGGACGACACGCTCGGCGTGCGTCTCGCGGGCGATGATGAACGGCGTCGTCTCGACCGACTTCTTCTTGACATCGATGATGTCGTGAGCAGCCACCCGGTACGACGGGATGTTCACCTTGATGCCGTTCACGGTGAAGTGACCGTGGACGACGAGCTGACGGGCCTGCCGACGGGTCCGGGCCAGGCCGGAGCGGTAGACCACGTTGTCGAGGCGGGACTCGAGGATCTGCAGCAGGTTGTCACCGGTCTTACCGGAGCGCCGCGAGGCCTCCTCGTAGTACCGGCGGAACTGCTTCTCGAGAACGCCGTACGAGTAACGCGCCTTCTGCTTCTCGCGCAGCTGGAGCAGGTACTCGCTCTCCTTCGGGCGGCCGCGGCCGTGCATACCCGGCGGGTACGGACGACGCTCGAACGCCTTGTCGCCACCGACGAGGTCAACCCCGAGACGGCGCGACTTCTTGGTCATAGGTCCGGTGTAACGGGCCATGGTTCGCTACCTTCCTCTCTCTGGGGTCAGACCCGGCGCCGCTTCGGCGGGCGGCAACCGTTGTGGGCGACTGGGGTGACGTCCTGGATGGTGCCGACCTCGAGGCCGACCGCACCCAGCGAACGGATGGCGGTCTCACGGCCGGAGCCGGGACCCTTGACGAACACGTCGATCTTGCGCATGCCGTGCTCCATCGCCCGGCGCCCGGCGGCCTCGGCGGCCATCTGCGCGGCGAACGGGGTCGACTTGCGCGAACCCTTGAAGCCGACGGTGCCCGCGGAAGCCCACGAGATGACCGCGCCGGTCGGGTCGGTGATCGTCACGATCGTGTTGTTGAACGTGCTCTTGATGTGCGCGTGGCCGGCGGCCACGTTCTTCTTCTCCTTGCGGCGCACCTTCTTCGCGCCGGCCGCACTGCGGCTCTTGGGAGGCATAGGTCAGTTGCTCCTGGGGTCGACGGTCATCCGGGTCACTTCTTCTTCTTGCCGGCGATCGCCTTACGACGACCCTTACGGCTGCGGGCGTTGGTGCGGGTGCGCTGACCGCGCACCGGCAGTCCGCTGCGGTGCCGGCGACCCTGGTACGACCCGATCTCGATCTTGCGGCGGATGTCCGCGGTCACCTCGCGACGGAGGTCACCTTCGATCTTGTAGTTGCCTTCGATCCAGTCCCGGAGCTTGACCAGCTCGTCGTCGCCCAGCTCGTGGACGCGCTTGTCCGGGGAGACCCCGGTGTTCTTCAGCGTCTCGACCGCGCGCGTGCGGCCGACGCCGAAGATGTAGGTCAGAGCGACCTCGATGCGCTTGTCGCGCGGCAGGTCCACTCCTACGAGGCGTGCCATGTGGCGGTGTTCCTTTCGTCAGCAGAGGTGTGGTGGCGCGCTGCGTCCTTGCCCGCCTCGGTGAGAGTTTCTTCACCGGCAAGGCCCCGGCCTCTGTTCCGGGGGCGACGTCCAGAAACCGCCTGGACGAGCATGCGCGCTGTGGTGCGAAAGTGCCGTGTTCCTGCGTGAGGCTGGATCAGCCCTGCCGCTGCTTGTGCCGCGGGTTCTCGCAGATCACCATGACCCGGCCGTGCCGGCGGATCACCTTGCACTTGTCGCAGATCTTCTTGACGCTCGGGTTGACCTTCATCGAGCTACTTTCTTCGACAGGTGTTGGTGGTGTTACTTGTACCGATAGACGATGCGACCCCGGGTGAGGTCGTACGGCGACAGCTCCACGACGACCCGGTCCTCGGGGAGAATCCGGATGTAGTGCTGCCTCATCTTGCCGCTGATGTGCGCGAGCACCTTGTGCCCGTTGGACAGCTCAACACGGAACATCGCGTTCGGCAGGGCCTCGACGATGGTGCCCTCGAGTTCGATTACTCCCTCTTTTTTGGGCATGTCCTCGCACTTCTGTAGACGTGACTGGCTATGGCTACAAAGAGCCAAGGAAAAAGTGTACGCCACGCACGGCAAGGAGCCCAATTGAGCCCTCAGCGGGTACTCTCCAGCTCCTCCAGGTGCTCAGCACCCCAGGCATCCAGAGGCATCAAGGCCACGTTGAGTGACGTCCCGAGTTCGGTCAGTGAGTATTCCACCTTCGGTGGCACCTGGTGAAAGACCTCGCGATGCACGATATCCCGCGCCTCCAGCTCACGCAGCTGCTGGATCAGCATCTTCTCGGTGACCCCGGAGACCTCCCGCCGCAACTCACCGAACCGCATCGGCCCGTGATGCAGCGCCCACAGGATGCGTGGCTTCCACTTCCCGCCGATCACGTCGGCCGCGGCGTCCAGTCCACAGGTGTACGGGCGCATACTTACCTTTCCGTCAGTACCTGACTATTTAGTGGGTACTTGTCCATCCTAAAGCGGTCGATCCAGGGTGGACCGCATGAAGACACCTGTCACCGTCCTGGGGCTCGGCGCGATGGGAACCGCCCTCGCCCGCGCCCTCCTGGCCGCCGGCCATCCGACCACCGTCTGGAACCGCACGCCCGGCCGCTCCCCCGAACTCGACGCAACCCGCGCCACCACCGCGGCCGAGGCGATCGCCGCCAGCCCCCTCGTCATCGTGTGCCTGCTCGTCGACGACACCGTTCGCAGCACGCTCGACGGTCTCGACCTCACCGGCAAGACGGTCGTCAACCTCACCAACAGCACGCCCGACCAGGCCCGCCGTACGGCGGAACGGGTCACGGCCGCGGGAGCGCAGTACCTCGACGGCGGGATCATGGCGGTCCCCGCGATGATCGGTGGCCCGGCGGCCTTCATCTTCTACAGCGGTACGCCGGCCGCCTTCGAGAACCACAGCGCCACCCTGTCCGCACTGGGCAGGCCCGCGTACGTCGGCTCGGACGCCGGGCTCGCCGCGTTGTACGACATCGCCTTGCTCAGTGCGATGTACGGGATGTTCGGCGGCGCCCAGCACGCGCTGGCGCTGATCGACGGCGAGCCACTGCCGGCGGCGCGGTTCACCCAAGAGTTCCTGGTGCCCTGGCTGACCGCGATGATCGGCAGCCTGCCGCGCATCGCCAAGGATCTGGACGAGGGACCGGCGACTGGCGCTGCCGGATCCAACCTCGCGATGCAAGCTGCGGCGTACGACAACCTGATCGACGCCTCGGTTGCCCAGGGCGTCGATCCGGTCCTACTCGTGCCGATGGGCGACCTGCTCCGCAAGGCGGTCGCCGCCGGGCACGGGGACGCGGATCTGTCGGCAGTAGTCCGGCTGCTCAGGACTCCTGCTCGGTAGCGGCCCACTGCTCGCCGGCACGCCACACCTGCTCGGGCATCAGGTCCAGCAGGTCGCAGGCCGCGTCCAGCTGCGCGAGGGCGGTGGTGGCATCGCGGTACGCCGGAAGGATCGCGACGAACCGCCGCCCCTCACAGCTGAACCCGAACGCCGGTACTTCGGCCAGCGCCTCGACGGCCCGCGGATGCAACACCGCCAACGCCTCCTCCTCGTGTCCGTTGAACAGCAGGTACTGCGTCGGCAGTCCGTCGACCGCCAGCTTCAACGGCAGAAAGCTGGCCGCCGCCACCGGTGCCAGTCCCGCGGGCAGCACCTGCAACGGCGGCAGGGGTCGTTCCACGTGCAGATCGATGAAGTCGAAGCCGAGGAGCCGGCGCCGTACCTTGTGCTGGAACCGCCCGGTCCAGAACTCCCGGCCGCGGTGCCGGCCGGACGTCACGTCCATCACCTCGGCGTCGGGGTCGCTGTCGAACGGTGGGAACGGCCAACGATCCAGCAGTTCGTCGCCGGACGCGCTGATCCGCCAGCCGAGCTGTCCGGCGGCGTTCACCCACGACCGCCGACGGCGCGCGTCACCGATCCGTAGCGCCACCGTGAACCCGATCAGCACCAGGAACCAGGCCAGCACCATCCAGCCCACCCAGCGCGGCTCCACCAGCAACCCCACGATCGCCAGCGGGATGGCGACCGCGAACCAGATCACGTAGACGATCGCGGCCCCTTGGTGGAACTGCCATGCCCAGTCCGGCCGCAGCCGTGGGCCGGTCAGGCGGCGGCTGACCGGCGCCGCCGTCAACGGCGCCTGCCGAGACCGCCGAGGGCGATGATCGCCCACGGGATCAGCAGCCACACCGGCCAGAAGTGCGGCCAGTGCCCACCGTTGCCCAGCCCGATCACGAACCAGATCACCACGTTCATCATCACGACGCCGGTGAAGCCACCGATCGCGCCGCCCCGGCGGTGCGGGTGGTTGTCCTTCTTCCGCTCCGGGAAACTGCCCGGCTCCGGCGCGGGCTTGGTGTCCTGGACCACCTGGGGCGTCTCGTACGTCCGCACTGCCGGCAGGTCACGCACCAGCGGCTCGAGCTCGCCGTACGTCTGCACGGTGTAGAGCTGGTCCAGGCGGGAGGAGAACTCGGGCTGGTCCAGCCGGCCGTCCGCGAACGCGTCCCGCAACCGTCCGGCGATCTTGTCCCGGTCGGCTTCGGTGAAACGCTGGTGCGGCTGGTACTGAGGCATGGCTCAAGTGTGCCTCAGCCCCGGTTCCCTCCGCGTCCCCCGACGGGTGGACCCGCGGGTCCGCCGATCGGCCGGGTGATCGGAAAATCAGTCGGCCAGAGTTAGTCGGCCAGGGCGCCGATCTTGAGGCCGAGCTCCGCCAGCTTCGCCTCGCCGCCGTCGATCGCGGTCAGTACCCACGGCCCTTGCGGAGTGAGAGTGAACGTGTGCTCGGTGTGCGCGGCCGACCGGCCGTCGTCGGTGACGACCGTCCAGTCGTCCTCGAGCGTGTGGTTGTCCTGCTTGCCGAGCGTCAGCATCGGCTCGACGGCCAGCGCCATCCCCTCGACCAGCTTCGGGCCACGGCCGGCGCGGCCGAAGTTCGGCACGTTCGGCGGCTGGTGCATCGCCGAACCGATCCCGTGCCCGACGAAGTCCTCGACGATCCCGTACGACGAGTTCGCCCGCACGTGGGCCTCGATCGCGGCCGAGATGTCGGTCAGCCGCCCGCCGAGCCGCGCGGCGCCGAAGCCGCGCCACATCGACTCCTCGCAGATCCGCGCCAGCTCCAGCAGCTCGTCGTCGACCTCGCCGACGCCGACGGTGATCGCGGCGTCGCCGTGCCAGCCGTCCACGATCGCGCCGCAGTCGATCGAGATCAGGTCACCCTCGGCCAGCACGCGGCCGCCCGGGATGCCGTGCACGATCTCGTCGTTCACCGAGGCGCAGATCGAGCCGGTGAAGCCGTGGTAGCCCTTGAAGGACGGGGTCGCGCCGGAGGACCGGATGTTGTCCTCCGCGATCGCGTCCAGCTCGCCCGTGCTGATGCCGGGCTTGACGTGTTCGCGGAGCAGCTCCAGCGTGCGACCGACCACCAGGCCGGCCTTGCGCATCGCCAGGATCTGCTCGCGGGTCTTGATCTCGATACCGCGGTCTCTAAACATCGGCGTACATCACTTGCTGTCTTTACTCCGTGACGGACTTGAGGGCGCTGAGCACGCGCTCGCTGACCTCTTCGATCTCGCCGACGCCGTCCACCTCGACCAGCAGGCCGCGCTCGGCGTACACCTGCAGCAGCGGCTTGGTCTCGGCGGCGTACACGTCCTGCCGGTGCCGGACGACCTCTTCGGAGTCGTCCGAGCGGCCCTCGATGTGCGCCCGCTTGGTCATCCGCTCGACCAGCACGTCGATGTCCGCGACCAGCGCGACGACGGCGTCCAGCTTGTGGCCGTGCTCGGCGAGGATGTCGTCCAGCGTGCCGACCTGGGCCAGCGTCCGCGGGTACCCGTCGAGCAGGAAGCCCTCGCCGGCGTCGGCCTCGGACAGCCGGTCCCGCACCATCGCGTTGGTGATCTCGTCCGGGACGTAGTCGCCGGCGTCCATGTACCGCTTGGCCTCGACACCCAGCGGCGTCTCGTCCTTCACGTTCGCACGGAAGATGTCGCCGGTGGACACGGCCGGGATCTTCAGGCGTTCCGCAAGCACCTTTGCCTGCGTGCCCTTGCCCGCCCCGGGCGGACCCATCAGCAACATTCTCATCAGCGCAAGAACCCTTCGTAGTTACGCTGCTGCAGCTGAGACTCGATCTGCTTCACCGTGTCGAGTCCGACGCCGACCATGATCAGGATCGACGTACCACCGAACGGGAAGTTCTGGTTCGCGTTCAGCAGCACGAGAGCGACCAGCGGGATCATCGAGATCGCCGCGAGGTAGATCGCGCCCGGCAACGTGATGCGGTCCAACACGTACTTCAGGTATTCCTCGGTCGGCCGCCCCGCCCGGATGCCCGGGATGAAGCCGCCGTACTTCTTCATGTTGTCCGCGACTTCCTTCGGGTTGAAGGTGATCGAGACGTAGAAGTACGTGAAGAAGATGATCAGGGCGACGTACGTCACCATGTAGATCGGGTGGTCGCCCTTGACCAAGTTGCCCTGGATCCAGTTGGACCAGCTCTTACCCTGCTGGAACTGACTGACCAGGACGGGAAGATACAGCAGGCTGGAGGCGAAGATCACCGGGATCACACCGGCCTGGTTGACCTTCAGCGGGATGTACGTCGACGTACCCCCGAACATCTTGCGGCCGACCATCCGCTTCGCGTACTGCACCGGGATCCGGCGCTGCGCCTGCTCGATGAAGATGACCGCGGCCATGATGACCAACCCGATCGCGATCACCACGACGAAGGTGGTGATGCCCTTCTGCTTGCGGATGTTCCACAGCTGGGTCGGGAAGGTGGCGACGATCTGGGTGAAGATCAGGATCGACATTCCGTTACCGACACCACGGTCGGTGATCAGCTCACCGAGCCACATGATCACGCCGGTACCGGCGGTCATGGTGAGCACCATGACGGTGATCGTGAACCAGTCGTCCTTGTACAGCAGCGGCTCGTTGCAGCCCTGGAACAGCCGGCCCGGCGTCCGGGCCAGCGCCACGAACGCGGTGGACTGCAGGATCGCCAGCCCCACGGTCAGGAACCGGGTGTACTGCGTGATCTTCGCCTGCCCCGCCTGGCCCTCCTTCTTCAGCGACTCGAGCCGCGGGATCACCACGGTGAGCAGCTGCAGAATGATGCTGGCGGTGATGTAGGGCATGATGCCGAGCGCGAAGATCGCGAGCTGCAGCAGCGCCCCGCCGGAGAACAGGTTGATCAAGTTGTACAGGTTGGCGTTCTGGCCACCCTGGGAGATCTTGATACAAGTGTGCAGCGACTGGACGTTCACGCCCGGTGCCGGCACGACGGAGCCGATCCGGAAGATCACGACGATGAAGAGCACGAACAAGATCTTCCGGCGCAGGTCCGGAGTCTTGAACGCGTTGGCGAAGGCGCCTAACACCCTGTCCTCCCACAAGTTTCCCTGGCCGCGGGCACGGCAGGGGCCTAGCTAAGCCTCTGGGCAAGAGACGAACCAGGGCTCGTCCGTCCGGCGCAGGATATCAAGCACCGATCGTTACGAGCCCTGGACCTCGTGTCACACCTCGGTCGTGGTTCCCCCGGCCGCCTGGATCTTGTCCGTGGCGGACTTGGAGAACTTGTGCGCCGAGACCTGCAGTGCCACGGTCAGTTCGCCGTCACCCAGCACCTTGACCGGCTGACCACGACGGACCGCACCCTTGGCGACCAGGTCGGCCACGCCGACCTCGCCACCTTCGGGGAACAGTTGTCCGAGCTTGTCCAGGTTAACGACCTGGAACTCCACTCGGTTCCTGCTCTTGAAGCCCTTCAGCTTCGGGAGCCGCATGTGCAGCGGCATCTGGCCACCCTCGAACCACTCGGGGATGTTGTTACGCGCCTTGCTGCCCTTGGTACCGCGGCCGGCGGTCTTGCCCTTGCTGCCCTCACCACGACCCACGCGGGTCTTGGCGGTCTTGGCACCGGGCGCCGGACGCAGGTGATGAACCTTGAGCGCCATGTCAGTCGACCTCCTCGACGTCGATGAGGTGGCGAACCGTACGGACCATCCCACGAACCTCGGGCTTGTCCTCGTGGACGGCGCTGTCGCCGATCCGCTTGACGCCCAGGGTGCGCAGCGTGTCGCGCTGGTTCTGCTTGCCACCGATGCCCGAACGGACCTGGGTCACCTTCAGGCGTGCCATCAGGACGCCACCTCCGCCCGGGCCTTCAGCAGGGCCGCCGGGGCGACGTCCTCGACCGGCAGGCCACGGCGCGCGGCCACGGCTTCCGGGGTCTCCAGGCTCCGCAGCGCCTCCACCGTGGCGTGCACCACGTTGATGGAGTTCGAGGAACCCAGCGACTTGCTGAGGATGTCGTGGATCCCGGCGCACTCCAGTACGGCGCGCACCGAGCCGCCCGCGATCACACCGGTACCAGGAGCAGCCGGGCGCAGCATGACCACGCCGGCCGCCTTCTCACCCTGGACCGGGTGCGGGATGGTGCCCTGAATCCTCGGCACCTTGAAGAACGCCTTCTTGGCCTCCTCGACACCCTTGGCGATCGCCGCGGGCACCTCCTTGGCCTTTCCGTAACCCACACCGACGGTGCCTTCACCGTCACCGACGACCACGAGGGCGGTGAAGCTGAAGCGCCGACCACCCTTCACGACCTTGGCGACCCGGTTGATGGCTACCACGCGCTCGATGTAGGCGGTCTTGTCCGCCTGCTGACCGCGACCACCGTCGCGGCCACGGCGCTCACCACCGGCGCCGCCTCCGCGACGCTGCTGGCCTCCGCTCATGTCGAACTACCTCTTCCCTTGATCGCCTGTCAGAAGCCGAGCCCGCCCTCGCGGGCGGCGTCGGCCAGGGCCGCGATACGGCCGTGGTACTTGTTCCCGGCCCGGTCGAACACGACCGAGTCGATGCCGGCGGCCTTGGCGCGGTCGGCGATCAAGCCGCCGACGGTCTTGGCCTTGTCGGTCTTGTTCGCCTCCGCGCCACGCAGGTCGGCCTCCATGGTGGAGGCGGAGACCAGCGTCTTGCCGGCCACGTCGTCGATGACCTGAACGAACAGGTGCTTCGAGGACTTGGTGACCACCAGCCGCGGCCGGACGGCCGTGCCGTTGATCTTCTTCCGGACCCGGATCTGGCGACGCAGCCGGGAGGCCGTCTTCTTGGCGGAGTGCTTGTGCGGACGCAGTCCGATCGCCATGGTTACTTACCAGCCTTTCCGACCTTGCGGCGCACCTGCTCGCCCGCGTACCGCACACCCTTGCCCTTGTACGGCTCGGGCTTGCGCAGCTTGCGGATGTTGGCGGCGACCTCGCCGACCGACTGCTTGTCGATGCCGAGCACCGAGAACCGCGTCGGAGCCTCCACGTTGAACGTGATGCCTTCCGGCGCGTCCACCGTGATGGTGTGGCTGTAACCGAGCGAGAACTCCAGCTGGGCCGGGCCCTTGGAGAGCACGCGGTACCCCACGCCGACGATCTCGAGCTTCTTCTCGTAGCCGTCCGTGACCCCGGTGACCAGGTTGGCGATCAGGGTGCGGGACAGGCCGTGCAGTTCCTTGCTCTTGCGCAGGTCGTCCGGACGCGTGACGGCGATCGCGCCGTCCTCGTCCCGGCTGACCGCGATGGGCTCAGCGACGACGTGCGAGAGCTGACCCTTCGGACCCTTCACGGTGACCGTCTGGCCGTCGATCGTGACGTCGACGCCGGACGGGACCGTGACCGGGAGCTTACCGATGCGAGACATTTCTGTGGTCCTCCTTCCGGTTCTTCGTCACCAGACGTAGGCGAGGACTTCCCCGCCAACGCCCTTGTTCTTGGCCTGCTTGTCGGTCAGTAGTCCCTGGGACGTCGAGATGATCGCGACGCCCAGGCCACCGAGGACCTTGGGCAGGTTGGTCGACTTCGCGTAGACCCGCAGGCCCGGCTTCGAGATCCGGCGGACGCCCGCGATGGAACGCTCCCGGCTCGGACCGAACTTCAGGTCGACGGTCAGGGTCTTGCCGACAGCCCCCTCCTTGGGGTCCTCCACCTTGTAGGAGGCGATGTAGCCCTCCTGCTGGAGAATGTCGGCGATGCCCTGCTTGATCTTGCTGTACGGCATCGCGGTCGACTCGTGGTACGCCTGGTTGGCGTTCCGCAGACGCGTCAACATGTCTGCGATCGGGTCGGTCATCGTCATGGCCTGGGGCCTCTTTCCCGCCGTGGTTTCGCCGTTCGGCGACCTACGGTGACTAGATGGTGAATGGGGAGAAGTTCGGGGGTGGAGACGGTCACCAGCTGGACTTGGTCACACCGGGCAGCTCGCCCCGGTGCGCCATCTCCCGCAGGCAGATCCGGCAGAGGCCGAACTTGCGGAAGACCGCCTTCGGCCGGCCGCAGCGCTGGCAGCGCGTGTAGCCACGCACCGCGAACTTCGGCTTCCGGGCCTGCTTGACCTTGAGTGCTGTCTTCGCCACGTCAGTTCTCCTTGAACGGGAAGCCGAGCGCCCGCAGCAGGGCCCGACCCTCGTCGTCGTTCGTCGCGGTGGTCACCACGGTGATGTCCATGCCCCGGACGCGATCGATCCGGTCCTGGTTGATCTCGTGGAACATCACCTGCTCGGTCAGACCGAAGGTGTAGTTCCCGGTGCCGTCGAACTGCTTCGCGGACAGGCCGCGGAAGTCGCGGATCCGGGGCAGCGCGAGCGCCAGCAGCCGGTCCAGGAACTCCCACATCCGGTCGCCGCGGAGCGTCACGTGGGCGCCGATCGGCATCCCCTCGCGCAGCTTGAACTGCGCGATCGACTTACGGGCCTTGGTGACCTGCGGCTTCTGGCCGGTGATCGCGGCCAGGTCCTTCACCGCGCCCTCGATCAGCTTCGAGTCGCGCGCCGCCTCGCCGACACCCATGTTCACCACGATCTTGGTGAGCCCGGGCACCTGCATGACGTTCGCGAACTGGAACTGCTCGTGCAGCTTGCCGACGATCTCCTCGCGGTACTTCGTCTTCAGCCGCGGCTGGACCTTGGTCTCGGATACTGCGGTGGTCATCAGATCTCCTCGCCGGTACGCCGGGCGATCCGGACGCTCCGGTAACCGGTGTACGTCGAACCGTCCGGACGGCGCTTCTGCACCTCGACGCGGTTGTAGCCGACGCGGGTGGTCACCTTCTGCTTCTTGCCGTCCTTCTCGACCTCGACCAGAAGCGCCACGTTCGAGACGTGGATCGGGGCTTCCTGGGTGACGATGCCACCGGTGGTGCCGCCGCGCTGGGCCTGCTGCACCTTGGTGTGCTTCTTCACCCGGTTGACGCCCTCGACGATGACCTTCTCGTCGTCCGGGAAGACCTGGATAATCTTGCCCTCGAGGCCCTTGGACTTACCGGCGATCACGCGAACCTGATCGCCCTTCTTCACGGGCAGTTTGTTCTGGGCCATTTCAGAGCACCTCCGGCGCGAGCGAGATGATCTTCATGAAGCGCTTCTCGCGCAGCTCCCGGCCGACCGGCCCGAAGATACGGGTACCGCGCGGCTCGCCGTCGGCCTTCAGGATCACCGCGGCGTTCTCGTCGAAGCGGATGTAGGAGCCGTCCGGACGCCGGCGCTCCTTCACGGTCCGCACGACGACCGCCTTGACGACGTCACCCTTCTTGACACCACCGCCGGGGATCGCGTCCTTGACGGTGGCGACGATCGTGTCACCGACACCGGCGTAGCGCCGACCGGAGCCACCGAGAACGCGGATGCAAAGGATCTCCTTCGCGCCCGTGTTGTCGGCGACCTTCAGTCGCGACTCCTGCTGGATCATCTGTTGATCTCCTGGTTGTCTCGCTGGTTCTCACTCACGTGAGCCTTGCGGAACGAATAAAATCGGTTAGTTGCCGATCCGTGCGGACCGGGAACAGCTACTTGGCCTTCTCGAGGATCTCGACGACGCGCCAGCGCTTGGTCGCCGACAGCGGCCGGGTCTCCATCAGGAGGACGCGGTCGCCGATGCCGGCGGCGTTCTGCTCGTCGTGCGCCTTGAGCTTGCTGGTGTGCCGGATGACCTTGCCGTACAGCTTGTGCTTGACCCGGTCCTCGACCTCAACCACGACGGTCTTGTCCATCTTGTCGCTCAGCACCAGGCCCTCGCGGGTCTTCCGGCGGCCTCGCGCCTGCGTGGTCGTGCTCACGGTCTCGTCCTTCACGTTCTCGGTCATGCGTTCGCCTTCTCACTGTCGTCCGCAGTGTCCTCGGCCACGGCCTCGACCGGGGCGTCGACCTCGTCGGTGATGCCGAGCGCACGCTCGGACAGCACCGTGTAGATGCGGGCGATGTCCTTGCGGACGGCGCGCAGCCGGCCGTGGGACTCCAGCTGGCCCGTGGCAGCCTGGAACCGGAGGTTGAACAGCTCCTCCTTGGCTTCACCGAGCTTGCTCATCAGCTCGTCCCGTCCCAGGTTCCGCAGCTCGGCGGCGGTCACGGTGTCGGCCATCAGTTCTCACCTGCCTCTCGGGAGATGAAGCGGCACTTCATCGGCAACTTGTGAATCGCGCGGCGGAGGGCCTCGCGAGCGATGTCCTCCGGTACGCCGGACAGCTCGAACAGGACCCGGCCGGCCTTGACGTTGGCGATCCACCACTCCGGCGAACCCTTACCGGAACCCATGCGGGTTTCGGCCGGCTTCTTGGTCAGCGGGCGGTCCGGGTAGATGTTGATCCACACCTTGCCGCCACGCTTGATGTGCCGGGTCATCGCGATACGCGCGGCCTCGATCTGCCGGTTGGTGACGTAGTGGTTCTCCAGCGCCTGGATGCCGAACTCACCGAAGGCGAGCGTCGTACCACCCTTGGCAGCGCCGGAGCGCTTCGGGTGGTGCTGCTTGCGGTGCTTGACCTTGCGGGGGATGAGCATCGGTCAGCTCTCCGTTCCGGTCGTCTCGGCGGGCTTGTCGGCCGCCGGGGCGCTCGCCGCAGCGGCCGGAGCCGCGTTGTCACGCCTGTTGTTGTCGCGACCACCACGGTCACCACCGCGACCACCACGGTCGCCACCGCGACCGCCACGGTCACCGCGGTCGCCACCGTCACGGCGGGCCGGACGGCCACGCTGCTGGGTAGCGGCTCGGGCAGCGGCCTGCGCCTCACGCTCGGCGCGGGTGCCGGCCACGTCGCCCTTGTAGATCCAGACCTTCACGCCGATCCGGCCGAAGGTCGTCCGGGCCTCGTAGAAGCCGTAGTCGATGTCGGCCCGCAGCGTGTGCAGCGGAACGCGGCCCTCGCGGTAGAACTCCGACCGCGACATCTCCGCGCCACCGAGCCGGCCGGAGCACTGGATCCGGATGCCCAGGGCGCCGCCACGCATGGTGGTCTGCATCGCCTTGCGCATCGCGCGGCGGAACGCCACGCGGCCGGACAGCTGCTCGGCCACGCCCTGCGCGACCAGCTGGGCGTCGACCTCGGAGTTCTTCACCTCGAGGATGTTCAGCTGCACCTGCTTGCCGGTGAGCTCCTCCAGGCTGCCCCGGATCCGGTCCGCCTCGGCGCCACGGCGACCGATCACGATGCCCGGACGCGCGGTGTGGATGTCGACCCGGACCCGGTCACGGGTGCGCTCGATCTCCACGCGGGAGATGCCGGCGCGCTCCATGCCCTTGCTCAGCAGGCGGCGGATCTTGACGTCCTCGCCCACGTAGTCCTTGTACAACTTGTCGGCGTACCAACGGCTCTTGTGGTCGGTGCTGATGCCGAGACGGAACCCGTGCGGGTTTACCTTCTGTCCCACGTCAGGACTCCTTCTTCTCAGCGGTGGCCTTCTTGGCGGCCTTCTTCGCGGTCGCCTTCTTGGCCGGCTTCTCGGCGGCCTCGTCCGTGACCGGCTTGTCGGCGGCCTTCTTGGCCGCCTTCGTCGCCGGGGACTTCTTCGCCGTGTCCGCGGTGTCCGCGGACTTCTTGGCTGCCGCCTTGGTGGCCGGTGCCTTCGGCGCGGCCTCCTCGGCGACCCGCGGCTCGACCACGACGGTGATGTGGCTGGTCCGCTTGTCGATCCGGGTGGCCCGGCCCTGGGCGCGAGGACGGTGACGCTTCAGCGTCGGTCCCTCGTCGACCAGGACCCGAGACACGACCAGGTCGGCGCGGCTCAGGTGCTCGGTGCCCTCGGCGTTCGCCGCGGCGCTGTCGACGACCTTGTACACGGTCGCGGCAGCGGCCTGCGGGGCGAACTTCAGAGTGGCGAGTGCGTCGTCGACGCCCAGACCGCGCACCAGATCGCCCACGCGGCGCGCCTTCATCGGCGTCACGCGGACGAAGCGCGCGACCGCGAAGGCCCCGGGCTGCTCGCCCAGCAGGCTCTCGCGACGGGCGCTGGTCGCCCTACGCTCTTGAACGCTCATGATGTTCGAATCTCTCCGTAGATTGCTTTCGCTTCGTCACTGGTCCCTCGTGGGGATCAGCGACGCCGTGACTTCCGGTCGTCCTTCTCGTGACCCTTGAACGTCCGGGTCGGGGCGAACTCGCCGAGCTTGTGCCCGACCATTGCGTCCGTCACGAACACCGGCACGTGCTTGCGGCCGTCGTGCACCGCAATCGTGTGGCCGATCATGTCCGGCACGATCATCGATCGGCGGGACCAGGTCTTGATGACGTTCTTGGTGCCCTTTTCGTTCTGCACCTCCACCTTCTTTGCCAGGTGGTGGTCGACGAACGGGCCCTTCTTGAGGCTGCGTGGCATTGTGGCCGGCTCCCTATCAGCGCTTCTTGCCGGCCTTGCGACGCCGGACGATCATGCGGTCGCTTTCCTTGCGGGTGCGGGTCCGGCCTTCCGGCTGGCCCCACGGGGACACCGGGTGGCGACCACCCGAGGTCTTACCCTCACCACCACCGTGCGGGTGGTCGACCGGGTTCATCGCGACACCGCGGACGGTCGGGCGCTTGCCCTTCCAGCGCATCCGGCCCGCCTTGCCCCAGTTGATGTTCGACTGCTCGCCGTTGCCGACCTCACCGAGGGTGGCGCGGCAGCGTACGTCGACCATCCGAACCTCACCCGACGGCATCCGCAGGGTGGCCATCCGGCCTTCCTTCGCGACCAGCTGGATGCTCGCACCCGCCGAGCGGCCCATCTTGGCGCCACCACCCGGGCGCAGCTCGACGGCGTGCACCGTGGAGCCGACCGGGATGTTGCGCAGCGGCAGGTTGTTGCCGATCTTGATGTCCGCGGCCGGGCCGTTCTCGACGATCGTGCCCTGGCGCAGGTTGGACGGGGCGAGGATGTAGCGCTTCTCGCCGTCCACGTAGTGCAGCAGCGCGATCCGCGCGGTGCGGTTCGGGTCGTACTCGATGTGCGCGACCTTGGCCGGCACGCCGTCCTTGTCGTACCGCTTGAAGTCGATCAGCCGGTACGCCCGCTTGTGACCGCCACCGTGGTGCCGGGTGGTGATCTTGCCGGAGTTGTTCCGGCCGCCCTTCTTGGGCAGCGGACGCAGCAGCGACTTCTCGGGGGTCGAACGGGTGAGCTCGACGAAGTCGGCCACGCTCGAGCCACGGCGGCCCGGCGTTGTCGGCTTGTACTTGCGGATTCCCATTACGACTGGCCTCCGAAGATGTCGATGCGGTCGTCACCCTTGAGGGTCACGATCGCCCGCTTGATGTCCGGGCGCTTGCCCCAGCCCGCACGAGTGCGGCGGCGCTTGCCCTTGCGGTTGAGGGTGTTGACGTCGCTGACCTTGACCTTGAACACCTTCTCGACCGCGAGCTTGATCTCGGTCTTGTTGGCGTCCGGGGCGACCTCGAATGTGTACTTCTGCTCGTCCAGCAGGCCGTAGCTCTTCTCGCTCACGACCGGCCGGAGCAGCACGTCCCGGGGGTCCTTGTTGACTCCGTGGCTCATGCCTCTACCTCCTCGGCCTCAGTCGACGTGGCGACGGCCTTGACGGACTTTCCCTTGGGCGCGCCGGCGACGTAGCTGTCCAGCGCGTCCTTCGTGAACACGACCGAGTCGCTGACCAGGACGTCGTACGCGTTCAGCTGGTCGGCGGCGATCAGGTGCACGTGCTGCACGTTGCGCAGGCTCAGCCAGGTGAGCTCGTCCTCGCGGCCGACGACCACCAGGGCCTTGCCCGGGTCGGTGACCTCGTTGAGCACCTTCAGCGCCGACTTGGTGGAGGGCTTGTCGCCGTCCACGAAGCTCTCGACCACGAAGACCTGGCCGTCGCGGGCCCGGTCGGACAGCGCACCGCGGAGCGCAGCGGCGATCATCTTCTTCGGGGTCCGCTGGCTGTAGTCCCGCGGCAACGGGCCGTGGACGACGCCACCGCCGGTGAACTGCGGCGCGCGGGTCGAACCCTGGCGGGCGCGACCGGTGCCCTTCTGGCGGTACGGCTTGGCGCCACCGCCGGACACCTCGCCCCGGGTCTTCGCCTTGTGCGTACCCTGGCGGGCCGCGGCCAGCTGGGCCACGACGACCTGGTGGATCAGCGGCACGTTGACCTGCACGTCGAACAGCTCGGCCGGAAGCTCGGCGGAACCCTTCTTGCTGACCTTGTCGCCCTTCACGACGACGACGTCGACGGTGTTGGATGCGGGGCTCACTTCGCAGCTCCCTTCGCGGCGTTGCGGATCAATACCAGACCGCCCTTGGGGCCGGGAACCGCACCCTTCAGCAGGATCAGGCCGCGCTCGGTGTCGATCGCGTGCACCGCGATGTTCTGCGTGGTGACCTGCTCCTGACCCATCCGGCCTGCCATCCGCAGACCCTTGAAGACCCGGCCGGGGGTGGCGCAACCGCCGATGGAGCCCGGCGAACGGTGCTTCTTGTGCACACCGTGCGTGGCGCGCAGACCGTGGAAGCCGTGCCGCTTCATCACACCGGCGAAGCCCTTGCCCTTGCTGGTCGCGGAAACGTCGACCCGCTCGCCGGCCTCGAAGGCCTCGGCGTTGATCTCCTGGCCCAGGGTGTACTCACTGGCGTCGGCGGTGCGCAGCTCCAGCAGGTGGCGCCGCGGCGTCACGCCGGCCTTGTCGAAGTGACCGCGCAGGGGCTTGGTCACCTTGCGGGGGTCGATGTCGCCGAAGGCGATCTGGACGCCGTCGTAGCCGTCCCGGTCCGCGGTGCGGACGCCGGTGACGACACACGGCCCGGCCTGGACCACGGTGACGGGGACGACACGGTTGTTCTCGTCCCAGGTCTGGGTCATGCCGAGCTTGGTGCCCAGCAGACCGCGCGTGTTCTTGGTGGAAGTGCTCATTGGTTGTACGCGTCCCTCAGAGCTTGATCTCGATGTCGACACCGGCCGGCAGGTCGAGACGCATCAGCGAGTCGACGGTCTTCGGCGTGGGGTCGATGATGTCGATGAGCCGCTTGTGGGTGCGCATCTCGAAGTGCTCGCGGCTGTCCTTGTACTTGTGCGGCGAGCGGATGACGCAGAACACGTTCTTTTCCGTCGGCAACGGCACCGGGCCAGCAACCTTCGCACCAGTACGCGTCACCGTGTCGACAATCTTGCGTGCCGAGCTGTCGATGACCTCGTGGTCGTAGGCCTTCAGCCGGATGCGGATCTTCTGTCCCGCCATCGCTTCGCTTCGTCCTTCTCTATCGTCTTTCGGGCTGTTGCTCCGACCCCCGCGGTCGGGTGTGTCGCGGACGCGGCACGCGCGTGACTCACCGCTTTGTCGACCTTGGTGGAGATCGGGGCCCCGGTCTCGGACCGGAACCTCGGCAGGGTCTCCGGTCCGGCGCACCAGCCAGATCAAGAAGATCTGGGGCGCACCCCGGCGGCCTAGCCTGAGCAACCTGAATATTGTGCCAGAGATCGGCGCCGGAACGCCAATCGGGCGGCTTCCACGCCTGATCCGGTACCACCTGAGCGCCGGATCAGGCGCAAAGCAGAGGTCCGCGGGGGCTCAGTCTCGAGCCCTCGCGGACCTCATGAGATCACTTGATGATCTTGGTGACCCGGCCGGCGCCGACGGTGCGGCCACCTTCACGGATCGCGAACTTCAGACCGTCCTCCATGGCGATCGGCTGGATCAGCTCGACCAACATGTCGGTGTTGTCGCCCGGCATGACCATCTCGGTGCCCTCGGGCAGCGTGACGACACCGGTGACGTCGGTGGTGCGGAAGTAGAACTGCGGGCGGTAGTTCTGGAAGAACGGCGTGTGCCGGCCGCCCTCCTCCTTCGACAGGATGTAGACCGACGCCTCGAAGTTCGTGTGCGGGGTCGTGGTGCCCGGCTTGATGACAACCATGCCGCGCTCGACGTCCTCGCGCTTCGTACCACGGAGCAGCAGACCGACGTTCTCACCGGCCTGGCCCTCGTCGAGCAGCTTGCGGAACATCTCGATACCGGTGACCGTGGTGGTCTGCTTCTCCGGACGGATGCCGACGATGTCGACGGTCTCGTTGACCTTGATGACACCGCGCTCGATCCGGCCGGTGATGACCGTACCGCGACCCGTGATGGTGAAGACGTCCTCCACCGGCATCAGGAACGGCTTGTCGATCTCGCGCTCCGGCTGCGGGATGTAGGAGTCCACGGCGTTCATCAGCTCGAGGATCGACTCGCCCCACTTGGCGTCGCCCTGCAGCGCCGGGTGAGCGGCGACGCGGACGATCGGCGCGTTGTCGCCGTCGAACTCCTGCTCCGAGAGCAGCTCGCGAACCTCGAGCTCGACGAGCTCCAGGATCTCCTCGTCGTCGACCATGTCGCACTTGTTCAGGGCGACGACCATCGCCGGCACGCCGACCTGACGGGCGAGCAGCACGTGCTCACGCGTCTGCGGCATCGGGCCGTCGGTGGCGGCGACGACCAGGATCGCACCGTCCATCTGGGCCGCACCGGTGATCATGTTCTTGATGTAGTCCGCGTGACCCGGGCAGTCGACGTGGGCGTAGTGCCGGGCCTCGGTCTGGTACTCGACGTGCGCGATCGAGATGGTGATACCGCGCTGACGCTCTTCCGGCGCCTTGTCGATCTGATCGAAGGCCGACGCCTCGTTGAGCGTCGGGTACTTGTCGTGCAGCACCTTGGTGATCGCCGCGGTAAGCGTGGTCTTACCGTGGTCGATGTGACCGATGGTGCCGATGTTGACGTGCGGCTTAGTCCGCTCGAACTTCGCCTTAGCCACTGGGGCCCTCCTGGAAAATGTTGACTTACGCCGTACGCCGACGCGCTGTGGGTTGGTTGGACCGGGACGAAACTACTCGCCGCGGGCCTTCTTGATGATCTCTTCCGCCACGTTCTTCGGAACCTCGGCGTAGGAATCGAACTGCATCGAGTAGGACGCGCGGCCCTGGGTCTTCGACCGCAGGTCGCCGACGTACCCGAACATCTCGGACAGCGGCACCAGGGCCTTGACGACCCGGCTGCCACCGGGGCCTTCGTCCATCGACTGGATCTGGCCACGGCGTGAGTTGAGGTCGCCGATCACTTCACCCATGTAGTCCTCGGGCGTGGTGACCTCGACCGCGAACATCGGCTCCAGGATGACCGGGGTCGCCCGCCGGGCAGCATCCTTGAAGGCCATCGAACCGGCGATCTTGAACGCGAGCTCGGAGGAGTCGACGTCGTGGTAGGCGCCGTCGGTCAGCGTGACCTTGACGTCCACCATCGGGTAGCCGGCCAGTACGCCGAACTCCATCGCCTCCTGGGCGCCCTCGTCCACCGACGGGATGTACTCCCGGGGGATCCGGCCACCGGTGACGGAGTTGACGAACTCGTAGCCACCCTCGCCACCGGCCTCGACCGAGGTCGGCTCGATGTTGATGATCACACGCGCGAACTGACCCGAACCACCGGTCTGCTTCTTGTGCGTGTAGTCGACCTTCTCGACCTTCTTCTTGATGGTCTCGCGGTAGGCGACCTGCGGCTTGCCGACGTTCGCCTCGACGCGGAACTCACGCTTCATACGGTCGACCAGCACCTCGAGGTGCAGCTCGCCCATACCGGCGATGATGGTCTGGCCGGTGTCGTCGTCGGTCCGGACCTGGAAGGTCGGGTCCTCCTCGGCGAGCCGCTGGATCGCGACGCCCAGCTTCTCCTGGTCGGCCTTCGACTTCGGCTCGATGGCGACCGAGATGACCGGGGCCGGGAACTGCATCGACTCCAGCACGACCTGCTTGGCCGGGTCGCACAGGGTCTCACCGGTGGTGGTGTCCTTCAGGCCCATCACCGCGACGATGTGGCCGGCGCCGATCGACGCGATCTCCTCACGCTTGTTCGCGTGCATGCGGTAGATCTTGCCGATCCGCTCCTTGCGGCCCTTCGTCGGGTTCAGCACCTGGGTGCCGGTCTCGAGCTTGCCCGAGTACACCCGGATGAAGGTCAGCTTGCCCAGGTGCGGGTCGGCCGCGATCTTGAACGCCAGCGCCGAGAACGGCTCGCTGTCGTCCGGCTTGCGCAGTACGACGGTCTCCGGGTCCTTGACGTCGTGGCCCTCGATGGCCGGGACGTCGATCGGGCTCGGCAGGTACGCGTTGATCGCGTCGAGCAGGGGCTGGACGCCCTTGTTCTTGAACGCCGTACCGGTCAGCACCGGGGTCAGCTTGCTGGCGATGGTCGCGCGGCGGATGGCCGCGACGAGCTGCTCCTGGGTGGGCTCGTCGCCCTCCAGGTACATCTCCATGATCTCGTCGTCGGCCTCGGCCAGCGTCTCGATCAGCTTGTCGCGCCACTCGGCGGCGATCTCGGTGTGGCTGGCCGGGATCTCCTCGACGGTGTAGTCCTCACCCATCGTGGTCTCGCCGCGCCAGGTCAGCGCCCGCATCCCGATCAGGTCGACGACGCCGATGAAGTCGGCCTCGGACCCGATCGGCAGCTGCAGCACCAGCGGCACCGCGGCCAGGCGGTCGACGATCATGTCGACACAGCGCATGAACTCGGCGCCGGTGCGGTCCAGCTTGTTGACGAAGCAGATCCGGGGTACGCCGTACCGGTCGGCCTGACGCCAGACCGTCTCCGACTGCGGCTCCACGCCGGCGACACCGTCGAACACCGCGACGGCCCCGTCGAGGACGCGCAGCGAGCGCTCCACCTCGACGGTGAAGTCGACGTGCCCGGGGGTGTCGATGATGTTGATGGTGTGGTCTTTCCAGGTGCAGGTCGTCGCGGCGGACGTGATGGTGATGCCGCGCTCCTGCTCCTGCTCCATCCAGTCCATCGTGGCGGCGCCGTCGTGGACCTCACCGATCTTGTAAGTGATACCGGTGTAGAAGAGGATCCGCTCGGTCGTCGTCGTCTTGCCGGCGTCGATGTGGGCCATGATCCCGATGTTGCGGACCTTGGCCAGGTCGGTGGTGATTTGTACGGCCACCTCGGTGGTCTACCTCTCGATTCTGTACTGCGTCAAAGGGTGAGTGCTGGGGTCCGGATCGGACCCCGGATCACCAGCGGTAGTGGGCGAAAGCCTTGTTGGCTTCGGCCATCTTGTGCGTGTCCTCGCGGCGCTTCACCGACGCGCCGAGACCGTTGGACGCGTCCAGGATCTCGTTCATCAGCCGCTCGGACATGGTCTTCTCGCGACGGGCGCGGGAGTACGACGTCAGCCAGCGCAGCGCCAGCGTGGTGGAGCGACCGGGCTTGACCTCGATCGGCACCTGGTAGGTGGCACCACCGACGCGGCGGCTCTTCACCTCGATGCTCGGCTTCACGTTGTCCAGCGCACGCTTCAGCGTGATCACCGGGTCGGTGCCGGTCTTGGTGCGAGTGCCCTCGAGAGCGCTGTAGACGATGCTCTGCGCGATCTGCTTCTTGCCGTCGACCAGGATCTTCGAGATCAACTGGGTGACGAGCGGCGAACTGTAGACCGGGTCGATGATGACCGGGCGCTTCGGGGCGGGGCCCTTGCGCGGCATTAGCTCTTCTCCTTCTTCGCGCCGTACAGGCTGCGAGCCTGCTTCCGGTTCTTCACACCCTGGGTGTCGAGCGAACCGCGGATGATCTTGTACCGGACACCCGGCAGGTCCTTCACACGACCGCCACGGACGAGCACGATCGAGTGCTCCTGCAGGTTGTGGCCGACGCCGGGGATGTAGGCGGTGACCTCGATGCCGCTGGTCAGGCGGACACGCGCAACCTTGCGAAGCGCCGAGTTCGGCTTCTTCGGCGTGGTCGTGTAGACGCGCGTGCACACACCACGACGCTGAGGGGAACCCTTCAGGGCCGGCGTCTTGTTCTTGGACACCTTGTCCTGGCGGCCCTTGCGGACCAGCTGCTGAATGGTGGGCACCGCGTAGCTCTTTCTGTCGTCCGGCTGGGTTTGTTGCTTTTGCCTGACCCCCGCGGTCGGGTGTGTCGCGTGCGCACGAGCAGACCGAAGCCGTAATCTTCCAGACTGTCGGCAGGAGTCCCGTGCCACGCGGCCCGATCCGTTGGACGAGGGGCACGCATGACGGCCCAGGAAAGACCCCGGGCACGATCGTTAAGACTAGCGGGTGCCCCAAGCACGGTCAAAATGACTAACCGACCACGACAGAGGACCTTCCGCCCTTCCAGTGTACAGGGCCTCCAAGGCGGCCCTCAGGGTTCGCGAACCGGCCGCTTCCGGCGGCTCGTCCACCGTTGTCACAGCCGCCCCCGGCAAGCGCTTCCACGGGCCCATCTCACCCTGCGTGGCGGCCTGCACAGGCGCCGATCACCCGACTGTCCTACACCGCTGGATCCCCTTGTGACACAGGGATTCCCGTCGATCCGAGACCCGCGACATCTGCCGGTACGACGACCTTCCGGCGCGCGCCCTCCGACCCGTCTCCGGGACCGGAACGGGCCGCCGTACCGACCCTCCCGGCGACCCCTCCGGCGGCGATCGCCGGAGGTATCGCGCCCGGACCAGTTGGCCTTCGCCGGCCGGTCCGAGGGCCGTCCACGAGGTGGATCCTCGTCTCAGACGCGGAACTCGACCTCGGTGATGAGGCCGTCGACGACGCGGTACAGGGCGAGCTGCGGGACGGCATCGCCGTCGTCGTACGTGATCACGTGCTCGACCACCCACTCCCCCAGCGTCAGTTTCTGCACCAGTTCGGTCTTGCACTGGCCGGCGTCGAACCGCGGCCGGTAGAACTCGCGGAGGAAGCGGCGGCCCTTGAGTTCGGAGCCGTCCGCGCGCACGATCCGGGCGGTCGGCGAGTAGGTGGCCAGGAAGCCCTCGAGGTCGTGCGAGGCGTACGCGGCGTGCTCGCGGGCGACCACCCGGGCGGCCGGGGTGTCGGCGGTGACGGCCGCGACGGTCGCCATCCCGAGATCGGCCAGCGGCGGCTGCGTCGGTGCCACAGAGGGTGTCGAGGCGGGCGTCGAGACGGGCGGGGAGGCGGGAAGGGGAGCTGGGGCTGGAGCGGCCTTCGGCGCCGGCCGGACGGCGGGTTCAGCCGGCGCCGGGGGCTGCTTGACCGCCGCGGGTTCCCTGGTCTTCGCGGTCGTTGCCGCTCGCCGGGGTGCGGTGGTCTTCTTCTTGGCCGGGGGTGGGACGAGGAGCTTGCCGTCGTGACCAGGCTCCTCGCCGAGGTGGGCAATCGCCCAGTCGAGAGCCTTCGTCACGGCAGTGCGTGATTCTTCGGTGTGGTCGAGCATGTCGAACCCGTGGTGCCCTTTCGGTACGTCGATGATGTCCAGCGCAGCGCCACCCGCGGAAACGAACTCCGCGACCGGACCGGCGAGCTCCTCACGCTCGAGTCCAGCTCTCGTCAGCAGCACCGGCAGACCTGTACTTGATTCCTTCCCCACCCCACCGCCCCGGTCGTGTTTGCCGATCACCTCGGCAGCAGTTACCAGATCGTCGACACCGGGCGGGGTGGCGAGCAGGGGGTAGGACAGGGACACGAAGCGCAGCCAGTCGGGGCGGCTGTCCAGCCACTCCCCGGCCAGCAGGCCGGCGCCCGAGAAGAACCACAGACCGACCCGATCGGGGTCGACCCGTGGATCCGAACGCAGTACGCCGACCGCGGCCTCCACCTCGTCCGCGGCCTCGACCAGGCGGTCCAGACCGTGGATCAGGCTGTGGTCGACGACTGCTGCCACCAGGCCTCGCCTGGCGGCAGCGGTCGCGTAGCCCTTGTAGACCGGCCAGTCCCGAGGCATCACCTCGAGGCCGGCTGGTCCGGGTCCCCCGTGCACGAAAAGAATTGCGCCGCCTCGGGCGGTACCGGGCGGGCGGTACAGGTCGATCTCCCCCAGGCGATCGACGCGTACATCGGAACCTTCCAGAACCCCCAGGACGAAAGGCCGCAGGTAGGCCGGCAGATCCGTCATGCACCAATCTTGGCGTATCAGGGGCACACTTTCAGCCGCCACCCCGAGTGTCTTTTCCAGCACCCGTCGTACCGGCCCTCGTACTGGCCTCTTACCGGCCCGGAAATGCCGCGAGGGCGGCACCTCCCAGCTGGGAAGTACCGCCCTCGGCGGGGTGCTCAGTTCTGGTAGGAACCGAGGTCGAAGTCGTCGAGCGGGACCGACTGACCGGTGGACGGGCCGAAGTCGTAGTCGTACGACTCGTAGCCGACCATCGAGTACATCGCGGCCTTCGCCTCCTCGGTGGGCTCCACCCGGATGTTGCGGTAACGGTCCATGCCCGTACCGGCCGGGATCAGCTTGCCGATGATGACGTTCTCCTTCAGACCGACCAGCGAGTCGGACTTGCCGTGGATCGCGGCCTCGGTGAGGACGCGGGTCGTCTCCTGGAAGGAGGCGGCCGACAGCCACGACTCGGTCGCCAGCGAGGCCTTGGTGATACCCATCAGCACCGGACGGCCCGAAGCCGGCGTACCGCCCTCGGCCACGACGCGACGGTTCTCCGCCTCGAACATGATCCGGTCCGCGAGCTCACCCGGCAGCAGGTTCGCCTCGCCGGACTCGATCACCGTGACCCGGCGCAGCATCTGCCGGACGATGATCTCGATGTGCTTGTCGTGGATGGCCACACCCTGCGACCGGTACACCTCCTGGACCTCGTCCACCAGGTGCTCCTGCGCCTTGCGGACACCCAGGATCCGCAGAACCTCCTGCGGGTCCGGCGTACCCTGCGTCAACTGCTGACCGACCTCGACGTGCTGACCCTCTTCGATCAGCAGGCGGCCACGCTTCGACACCGGGTAGGCGACCTCCTCGGAACCGTCGTCCGGGGTGAGCACCAGCTTCCGGGTCTTGTCGGTGTCCTCGATCGAGATCCGGCCCGCGGCCTCCGAGATCGGCGCCTTGCCCTTGGGCTGGCGGGCCTCGAAGAGCTCGACCACACGCGGCAGACCGTGGGTGATGTCATCACCCGCGACACCACCGGTGTGGAAGGTACGCATCGTCAGCTGCGTGCCCGGCTCACCGATGGACTGCGCCGCGATGATGCCGACCGCCTCGCCGATGTCGACCGGCTTGCCGGTCGCCAGCGAACGCCCGTAGCACTTCGCGCAGGTACCGGTCTTGGCGTCACAGGTGAGCACCGACCGGACCTTCACCGACTCGATGCCGGCCGCGACCAGCTTCGAGATCGACACGTCGCCCAGGTCGGCGCCGCCGGCGAGCACGACGTTGCCGTCGGCGTCCAGGGCGTCGGTGGCCAGGGTCCGCGCGTAGGCGCTGGTCTCCACGTTCTCGGCGTGCACGACCTTGCCGGACGGGTCCTTCTCGCCGATCTGCTTCGGCAGGCCCCGCTCGGTGCCGCAGTCCTCCTCGCGGATGATGACGTCCTGCGACACGTCCACCAGACGCCGGGTCAGGTACCCCGAGTCGGCGGTCCGCAGCGCGGTGTCGGCCAGACCCTTCCGCGCACCGTGGGTGGCGATGAAGTACTCGACCACCGACAGGCCCTCACGGAAGTTGGACTTGATCGGCCGGGCGATGATCTCGCCCTTCGGGTTGGCCACCAGACCACGCATACCGGAGATCTGCCGGATCTGCATCATGTTGCCTCGGGCACCGGAGTGCACCATCATCCAGATCGGGTTGTCCTTGGCGAAGTTCTCCTCCATCGCCTTACCGACCTCGGCGTTGGCGCCGGTCCAGATCTCGATCAGCTCCTGACGCCGCTCGGACGAGGTGATCAGACCCCGCTCGAACTGCTTCTGGACCTTCTCGGCCTGGGACTCGTACCGGGCCATGATCTCGGGCTTCGACGGCGGCGTGCTGAAGTCGTCGATGGACACCGTGACACCGGACCGGGTGGACCAGTAGTAGCCGAGGTCCTTCAGCGCGTCCAGCGCGTGCGCCACCTCGACCTTGGTGTACCGCTCGGCCAGGTCGTTGACGATCCCACCGAGCTGCTTCTTGCCCACCTCGGCGTCGACGAACGCGTAGTCCGTCGGGAGCGCCTCGTTGAACAGTGCGCGGCCCAGCGTGGTCTCCAGCGCGAACCCGCCGTCACCCAGGTCGATCGAGCCCGCCGGCGCGGCCGAGCCGCTCAGCCGGATCGCGATCTTGGCCTGCAGCGACAACTCGTTGCGGTCGAAGGCCATCGTGGCCTCGGCCACCGAGCTGAACGCCCGGCCCTCGCCCTTGGCGCCTTCCTTGAGCATCGTCAGGAAGTAGATGCCGATGATCATGTCCTGCGTCGGCATCGTGACGGGACGTCCGTCGGCCGGCTTCAGGATGTTGTTCGTCGACAGCATCAGGATCCGGGCCTCGGCCTGCGCCTCGGCCGACAGCGGCAGGTGCACCGCCATCTGGTCACCGTCGAAGTCCGCGTTGAACGCGGAGCAGACGAGCGGGTGGATCTGGATCGCCTTGCCCTCGATCAGCTGCGGCTCGAACGCCTGGATGCCGAGCCGGTGCAGCGTAGGCGCACGGTTCAGCAGCACCGGGTGCTCGGTGATGACCTCTTCCAGCACGTCCCAGACCTGGGCGCGCTGACGCTCGACCATCCGCTTGGCGGACTTGATGTTCTGCGCGTGGTTGAGGTCGACCAGCCGCTTCATCACGAACGGCTTGAACAGCTCCAGCGCCATCGCCTTCGGCAGACCGCACTGGTGCAGCTTCAGCTGCGGGCCGACCACGATGACCGAACGGCCCGAGTAGTCGACGCGCTTGCCGAGCAGGTTCTGACGGAAACGACCCTGCTTGCCCTTGAGCATGTCGGACAGCGACTTCAGCGGCCGGTTGCCCGGGCCGGTGACCGGACGACCACGGCGGCCGTTGTCGAACAGCGCGTCGACGGCCTCCTGGAGCATCCGCTTCTCGTTGTTGACGATGATCTCCGGCGCGCCCAGGTCGAGCAGCCGCTTGAGCCGGTTGTTCCGGTTGATCACCCGGCGGTACAGGTCGTTCAGGTCCGAGGTGGCGAACCGGCCACCGTCGAGCTGCACCATCGGGCGCAGGTCCGGCGGGATCACCGGGACGCAGTCCAGGACCATGCCCATCGGGCTGTTGTTGGTGGCCAGGAACGCGGTGACGACCTTCAGCCGCTTCAGGGCGCGGGTCTTGCGCTGCCCCTTACCGGTCTTGATCGTCTCGCGCAGGTTGTCCGCCTCGGCCTTCAGGTCGAAGGTCTCCAGCCGGCGCTGGATCGCGGCGGCACCCATGGCGCCCTCGAAGTACTTGCCGAACCGCTCCTTCATGGCGCGGTAGAGGATCTCGTCGCCCTCCAGGTCCTGGACCTTCAGGTTCTTGAACCGGGTCCAGACCTCGTCGAGGCGGTCGATCTCGCGCTGCGCACGGTCGCGCAGCTGCTTGACCTCACGCTCGGCGCCTTCCTTGACCTTGCGGCGGACGTCGGCCTTGGCGCCCTCGGCCTCGAGCTGCGCCAGGTCCTCCTCGAGCTTCTTCATCCGCGTCTCGATGTCGTTGTCACGACGGTTCTCGAGCTGCTTGCGCTCGACGTCGACACGACCCTCGAGCGACGACAGGTCGCGGTGCCGCGACTCGTCGTCGACGTCGGTGATCATGTACGCCGCGAAGTAGATGACCTTCTCCAGGTCCTTCGGGGCGAGGTCGAGCAGGTAGCCGAGGCGCGACGGGACACCCTTGAAGTACCAGATGTGGGTGACCGGCGCGGCCAGCTCGATGTGGCCCATCCGCTCGCGGCGCACCTTGGAGCGGGTGACCTCGACGCCACACCGCTCGCAGATGATGCCCTTGAAGCGAACGCGCTTGTACTTACCGCAGTAGCACTCCCAGTCCCGGGTGGGACCGAAGATCTTCTCGCAGAACAGACCGTCACGCTCGGGCTTGAGCGTCCGGTAGTTGATCGTCTCCGGCTTCTTGACCTCGCCGTGCGACCACTGGCGGATCTCGTCCGCAGTGGCCAGGCCGATCCGAAGCTCGTCGAAGAAGTTCACGTCGAGCACGATGTGTTATCTCCCGTTGCTAAAAGTGGTCTGAGTGAGTTGGTTGTTGATGTCAAGCGGCAACCCGCTCAGACCTCCTCGACGCTGTTCGGCTCACGCCGGGACAGGTCGATTCCCAGTTCCTCCGCCGCCCGGAAGACGTCCTCCTCGCTGTCGCGCATCTCGACCCGGCTTCCGTCGGACGAGAGCACCTCGACATTGAGGCAGAGGGACTGCATTTCCTTGACCAGAACCTTGAACGACTCCGGGATACCCGGCTCGGGGATGTTCTCGCCCTTGACGATCGCCTCGTACACCTTGACCCGCCCGACGACATCGTCGGACTTGATGGTCAGCAGTTCCTGCAGCGCGAAGGCGGCACCGTAGGCCTCCAGGGCCCACACCTCCATCTCGCCGAACCGCTGTCCACCGAACTGCGCCTTACCACCCAGCGGCTGCTGCGTGATCATCGAGTACGGACCGGTCGAACGCGCGTGGATCTTGTCGTCGACCAGGTGGTGCAGCTTCAGGATGTACATGTAACCGACGCCGATCGGGTCCGGGAACGGCTCACCCGAACGGCCGTCGAACAGCCGGGCCTTGCCCTGACCGTTGACCATCCGGACACCGTCGCGGTTCGGCAGCGTCGAGGACAGCAGGCCGGTGACCTCGTCCTCGGTGGCGCCGTCGAAGACCGGGGTCGCGACGTTCGTCATCGGCTCGGCCGCACCGGCGCCGATCTTGATCAGCCGCTGCGCCCACTCTTCCTCGTTCTCCGGGTCGACCTCCCAGCCGCGGCTGGCGATCCAGCCGAGGTGGGTCTCCAGCACCTGGCCGACGTTCATCCGGCCGGGCACGCCCAGCGGGTTCAGAATCACGTCGACGTGGGTGCCGTCCTCGAGGAACGGCATGTCCTCGACCGGCAGGATCTTCGAGATGACGCCCTTGTTACCGTGCCGGCCGGCCAGCTTGTCGCCGACCGAGATCTTCCGCTTCTGGGCCACGTACACCCGGACCAGCTGGTTGACGCCCGGCGGCAGCTCGTCGCCGTTGTCGCGGTCGAAGACCCGGACACCGATGACGGTGCCCTCCTCGCCGTGCGGCACCTTCAGCGAGGTGTCGCGCACCTCGCGCGCCTTCTCACCGAAGATCGCGCGCAGCAGCCGCTCCTCCGGGGTCAGCTCGGTCTCGCCCTTCGGGGTGACCTTGCCGACCAGGATGTCACCGGTGGTGACCTCGGCGCCGATCCGGATGATGCCGCGCTCGTCCAGGTCGGACAGCATCTCGTCGGAGACGTTCGGGATGTCCCGGGTGATCTCCTCCGGCCCCAGCTTGGTGTCGCGGGCGTCGACCTCGTGCTCCTCGATGTGGATCGAGGTCAGCAGGTCCTGCTGCACGACGCGCTGGCTGAGGATGATCGCGTCCTCGTAGTTGTAGCCCTCCCACGTCATGAACGCGACGAGCATGTTCCGGCCGAGGGCCATCTCGCCCTCGTCGGTGCACGGACCGTCGGCCAGCGGCGTCCCGATCTCGACCCGCTGCCCGGCGTCGACCAGCGGACGCTGGTTGAGGCAGGTGCCCTGGTTCGAGCGGCGGAACTTCGCCATCCGGTAGGTCTGGTACGTGCCGTCGTCGGCGGCGATCTCGATCAGGTCGGCCGAGACCTCCTTGACCACACCCGCCTTGTCGGACACGACCACGTCGCCGGCGTCGACCGCACCGCGGAACTCCATGCCGGTACCGACCAGCGGGGCGTCCGAGGTGATCAGCGGCACCGCCTGGCGCTGCATGTTCGAACCCATCAGCGCACGGTTGGCGTCGTCGTGCTCCAGGAACGGGATCAGCGCGGTCGCGACCGACACCATCTGGCGCGGCGAGACGTCCATGTAGTCGACGTCGTCGACCGGGACCAGCTCGACCTCACCGTGGCGCCGGCGGACCAGCACCCGCTCCTCGGCGAACCGGTTGTCGTCGGACAGCGCGGCGTTCGCCTGCGCGATGACGAACCGGTCCTCCTCGTCCGCGGTCAGGTAGTCCACCTGGGTGGTCACCTGGCCCTCGACGACCTTGCGGTACGGCGTCTCGACGAAACCGAACGCGTTCACCCGGCCGTACGACGCGAGCGAGCCGATCAGACCGATGTTCGGGCCTTCCGGCGTCTCGATCGGGCACATCCGGCCGTAGTGCGACGGGTGCACGTCACGGACCTCGAACCCGGCCCGCTCACGGCTCAGACCGCCCGGGCCGAGCGCGTTCAGACGGCGCTTGTGGGTCAGACCCGCGACCGGGTTGGTCTGGTCCATGAACTGCGACAGCTGCGACGTACCGAAGAACTCCTTCAGCGCCGCGACCACCGGACGGATGTTGATCAGGGTCTGCGGCGTGATCGCCTCGACGTCCTGGGTCGTCATCCGCTCCCGGACCACGCGCTCCATCCGGGCCAGGCCGGTGCGGAGCTGGTTCTGGATCAGTTCACCCACGGTGCGCAGGCGACGGTTACCGAAGTGGTCGATGTCGTCCTCTTCGACGACGATCTCGCCCCGCGGAGCCGGGAGCTCGGTCTTGCCCTCGTGCAGCGCGACCAGGTACTTGATCGTGGCGACGATGTCGTCGACGGTCAGCACCGCCTGGTCGTGCGCCTCGTCCCGGCCGAGCTTCTTGTTGATCTTGTAGCGGCCGACCTTGGCCAGGTCGTAACGCTTGCCGTTGAAGTAGTAGTTCTCCAGCAGCGCCTGCGCGGCCTCGCGGGTCGGCGGCTCGCCCGGCCGCAGCTTGCGGTAGATGTCCAGCAGCGCGTCGTCCTGACCGGAGGTGTGGTCCTTCTCCAGGGTGAGCCGGATCGACTCGTAGTCGCCGAACTCCTCCAGGATCTGGGCGTCGGTCCAGCCGAGCGCCTTCAGCAGGACGGTGACGTTCTGCTTGCGCTTGCGGTCGAGGCGGACGCCGACCATGTCGCGCTTGTCCACCTCGAACTCCAGCCACGCACCGCGCGACGGGATGATCTTGGCGGTGAAGATGTCCTTGTCCGAGGTCTTGTCCGGGGTGCGCTCGAAGTACACACCGGGCGAACGGACGAGCTGCGAGACGACCACGCGCTCGGTGCCGTTGATCACGAACGTGCCCTTGCGCGTCATCAGCGGGAAGTCACCCATGAAGACGGTCTGGCTCTTGATCTCGCCGGTCTCGTTGTTCATGAACTCGGCGGTGACGAACAGCGGCGCGGAGTAGGTGACGTCCCGCTCCTTGCACTCGTCCACCGTGTTCTTCGGAGGCTCGAAGCGGTGGTCGCGGAACGACAGCGACATGGTGCCGCTGAAGTCCTCGATCGGGGAGATCTCCTCGAAAATCTCTTCCAGGCCGCTGGGGCCGGACAGGTCCGACCGCCCCTCGGCCTCGGCGGCGGCCACTCGGGCCTGCCACGTTTCGTTACCGACCAGCCAGTCGAAACTGTCCACCTGCAGGGCGAGCAGATCCGGAACCTGGAGCGGTTCGGAGATCTTCGCGAAGGAAATGCGGCGGGGGCCGGAGACGTTGGAAATGCTGTCGGACTGGGGGTTGCGCGAGGCGACCAAGGGGCGTCCTTCCACGGGCTCGCAAAAAATCACTTCGGTGCTGGGAGCGCACACCAAGCCGCCCCAGTCAAGTCGGAGACCCGAGCGAGGGCGAGAGAAAAGGCAGCGCAAAGAAGTAGGCTACACGATCCAGGCAAGCCTGTCCAATGGGGTCCGATAGTCTGCCGTCGGACCACCCTCTCCGTCAAGGACCGACCCGGGATCTCCAGTGGGTAGATCACCCACGAGACGTCCGGCGCCCCTCGGTGCGGAGTTAGGAAGAGATTACAGTCCGGCGATCTCCTGGACCAGCCATCGGTCGCCGTTTCGGACCATCGTGAACCGGGTCCGGTTCAGGTCCACGCGGGGCTTACCCTGCGTGATCGTGCTGGTCGTGGTCTGGTTGACGAAGATGATCAGCGTGACCCGGTCGGCGTCGCCGTCGCGGACCCCGACCTCACGGACGTCGGCCTTCACGGTGGCCTTGGTCTTGGTCGCCAGCTGGCCGGCCACCTTGGCGGTCTCGTCGAACTTCGCGGCGAAGTCCGGGGTCATCGTCGCCCGGGCCGCGGCGAAGCTTTTGTCCAGGTCACGGTAGTCGTAGCTGAGCGCGGTCTCGGCCGCCTTGCGGCCGGCCGCGGCGGCCTGGTCCCGGGCGTCCTCGGCCTGCTTGCCGTGCCACGCCTTGATCCCGAGCACCGCGGCGACGGTCAGCGTCAGGACCACGACCACGGCGAGGCCGGCGGTCAGCAGAGTCCCGAGGCCACGCTTACCTTCCGTAGTCACGGAGGCCTTGGTCGGCGCCTCGACCGGGTCCTTCGAGGGGTCGGTTGTGGCTGGGGTCACATCGTCCGCCACCCCGGCGGACCCGGTTTCCGCCACCTTCGTTTCGGCGACCGGGGTCTCATCGACCCGCGTGTCGTCGACCTGCGTCTCGTCGGCGGGTGACTCGTCGACGATCGAGGTCTCGTCGTCGGTGAGGATCGCGTCGTCGGTGAGGGTCTCGTCGACGGTGAGGGTCTCGTCGACGGTGAGGGTCTCGTCGACGGTGGGGGTCGCGGCCGCCGTACGGCGTTGGCCGGCGATGCGGGGGCGATTACGACGGTCCGCCATCAGCCCACCACCTGCAGGTCGGCCGTCAGCCACCGGTCCTTCTCCCGGACCATGTCCAGCTTGATCCGGTACCGGCGCTCGACACCATCGGTCGAGGCGGTGTTGGTGACCACCGCGTTCACGATCACCAGCACCTGCGCGGAGTCCTTGTCGTTCGAGACCACCGCGGCCTCCTTCACGTCGCCCTTGGAGGTCGCCTTGTTCGTCGCGACGTCGGTCTTCACCGCGTCGAGCCCGGCCTGGAACTCCTGTTTGAACTGACCCGTCGAGTCGTCCAGCACCCGCTGCGAGTCCGCGTCCCAGGTCTGGTAGTCGTACGTCGTGAAGTCCAGCGCGAGCTGTCGCGCGGACTTCATCGCGCCGTCCCGCTGCGCGTCGGCGGCCCGCTGGCGGCCCAGGGCCACCACGGACAGGGTCAGCCCGGCGAGTGCCACCAGGAGCAGGACGCTGAGCGCCCACGCCAGCACCAGCCGGCCGTTGCGTGCAGTCACTTGCCGGTCACCGGTCCGAGAATCAGAGCCTTCCAGGAGTCGCTGCCGAGCAACTCCTGCTGTCCGCCGGTCGATCCGAGGACCATCTCCGGCATCCCCCCGGTACCACCCGCGGCGCCGGTGGTCTGGTCGTAGCCGATCCCGTACCCGGTGCGGTTCAGGTCGCGCGACGACGGGGACGGCTTGTTCTGCGAGCCACGCACGTTGATCCCGGTCGACGGGTTCGCCGTACAGCCGGCCTTGGAGTTCGCCGGGGTGGGCTGGGTGTCCTGCGGGACCCGCTTGTCCGTCCCGCCGTACCCGGGCCGGCAGGCGGGCGGGCTGATGCCGAGCACCAGCCCGAAGTGCGCGTCGTAGTGCCCGTCGGCGTTCTTCGCGGGGACGACGTACCCGCCCATCGACACCGCCGGGTAGACCACCAGCAGCTGTTCGACGGCGTCCAGCCGGACCGCGGTCAGCTCGCTCACCGTCAGCAGGTTACCGAGCAGCACCGCGATGTCCGCACGGTTGTCCTGGATCAGGCCGGTGACCTGGGTGGAGGCCAGCGAGCCCTGGTCGATCACCTTGCGCAGGTTCGCGTCCGAGCTGACCAGGGTGTCGGACAGCAGCGCGAGGTTCTTCGCCCAGGTCTTGATCGCGTCGCCGCTGGCCACCTGGGTGGCGAGCACGGTGTCGCCGTCGTTGATCAGCTTGATCGTCTGCAGCACGTTCGCGTCCGCGGTGTCGATCAGCTGACCGGAGCTGTCGATGATCTTCTGCAGGTCGGTGCCCTTGCCCTTCAGGGCGGCACCGAGCTCGCGCACCGTGACCCGCAGGCTGTTCTTGTCGACCGAGTTCACCAGCTGGTCGAGGTTCAGCAGCAGCTCGGTGGTGTCGATCGGGATCGCGGTGTCCTTGCGGTCGATCTTGGAGTGGTTCTGCAGGTACGGCGCTCCGTCGCGCCGCGGCTGCAGATCGACGTACTGCTCGCCGATCGCGGACCGGTTCGCGACCACCGCGATCAGGTCGTTCGGGATCTTGTACTTCTTGTCGATCTTGAGGTTCACGTCGACGCCGTCGGACAGCAGCTTGAGATCCCCGACCCGGCCGACCGGCTTACCGCGGTACGTCACCTCGGCACCGGAGAAGATGCCGCCGGACTCGGCGAAGCTGGCGCTCACCGTGTAGTCGGTGTCGACCACCAGCTTGTCGATCTGGGCGTACTTCGCACCGACGAACGCGACGCCGACGACGGTGATCAGCAGGAACACCATCAGCTGGATCCGGACCGCTCTGGTGATCATCCGACCGCCCCCGGCATCAAGGCCCGCGCAAGGTCGGGATCGAACCCGGAACGCCGCAGCTGCGCGGTGCAGACCGGCAGCCCGAGCAGCGTGATGCAGGTCGTCGTGGTCCCGGTCGGGACCGGCAACGACGGCACCGCACTGCCCTTGCCCGGGCTGGTCGGCAGATGCAGCGGCAGGCTGATCCGGCCGGTCGGGATCGCCGACGGGCCGACCGTCGGGAGTGTCAGCCCGAGCAGACCCTTGAGCGCCTTCTGGGTGTTCACGTCCAGCGTGATCCCGAGGTTCGTGTAGTCACCCTTCGCGGCCTTGGCGGCCTGGTCCGGGAACGGGTACGTGAACAGCAGCTCGAGCGACTTCGGCAGGTTCTCCCCCGCCTCGGCGAGCTTGCTCAGGATCGGGTACAGCGACTGCAGGTTGGCGACCAGGTCCTTCTGCGCCGAGGTGATCACCCGGGTCGCGGTGTTGCCCAGCGTGGCCAGTGCCTGCAGCGTCTTCACGAGCGCGGCCCGCTGCTGGTCGAGCGTCTTGATCGACTTCGGAAGCGAGTCGATCGCGGTCGCCAGCGTCGCCTTCTGCGCGTTCAGCTTCTTCGCCAGCGCGTCGACCGCGGTGATCGCGGTGATGATCCGCGCCTTGTTCTGGTCCAGCGTTCCGACGAACGTGTTCAGCTGGGTCAGCACGCTGCGGATCGCCGGCTCGTTGCCGGTGAGGGCCTTGTTCAGCTCCTGTGTGATGATCTGCAGCTGCGCCACGCCGCCGCCGTTCAGCAGCAGGGAGAGCGCCGACAGGACCTCTTCGACCTCGACGTTGCTGGTGGTCCGGGACAGCGGGATCAGCTCGCCGTTGTCCAGCTTGCCGCGCGGCTGCTCCGAGCCGGTCGGCCGCGACAGCGACACGAACTTCTCGCCGAGCAGGCTGGTCTGCCGGATGGTCGCATGCGTGTTGTCCGGCAGCGCGAGACTCTTCGGCAGCCGGATCCGCACCTTCGCGACGTACCCGTCCAGCCAGACCTTCTCGACCGTGCCGACGGTGACGTCGTCGACCTTCACCGTCGACTTCGGCACCAGGTCCAGGACGTCGGCGAACTCGACGGTGACCGTGTACGACGGTCCCTTGATCTTCGCGCCACCGGGCAACGGCAGCGAGTAGACGCTGAAATCACATCCGCTCAACAGCATGGCCATCGCGGCGACTCCCGCGACGAACGACGTACGGCGTCTGCTCACTTGACCAGCCCTCCGAGCGTCGGGTCGACCGGGTCGGGACTGTTCAAGGGTGCCTTCGGAGCCTGCGGGACCGGCGCCCACGGCGTACCGGCGGGGCCGCCGCTGGCCGGCGCGGTGCCGGTCAGCTGTTGGATCAGCGGCAGCTTGGCGAGCGCGTCGAGCACCGGCTTCAGGGTCGAGCACAGGGACTTCGACTGGCCCGCCTGTAGCAGCAGCGAGCACACGAAGGTCGCGGGGTCGTCGAGCTGGCCGGGGTTGATCCGCTGGTCCAGCGTGCCGAACTGCGGGTTGTAGATCCGCGCGAGGTTGCCGAGACCGAGCGGCGCGGTGTCGAGCACCTCCGCGATCGCGGCCTTCTCCTTGACCAGGATCTGCGACAGCGCGGTCGCCTGGGAGACCGTGCCCTTCACCAGCGTCCGGTTGTCCTTGACGAACGTCGCGACCTCGCCGAGCGCGGTCGCGAGCAGCGACAGCGCGGCGCCGAGGTCCTGGCGCTCACCGGCCAGCGTGGTCGAGGTCTTGGCGAAGTTCGTGTTGAACTGCCGGACCAGCTGGTCGTTCGCGGCCAGCGCGGACACGAACGTCTGCAGCTGCCGGATCGTGTTGAACAGCGCCGACGAGTTGCCCGACAGCGTGCTGGTCAGCTTCGACACGTCGGTGATCGTCTGGTTCAGCTTGGCGCCCTGGCCGTTCAGGTTCTTCGCCGACACGTCCAGCAGCCGCGCCAACGCACCCTGGTCGTTCGCGCCCTTCGGACCGAGCGCCACCGAGAGGTCGTTCAGGCTCTGGTAGATCTGGTCGAGCTCCAGCGGTACGGCGGTCCGGTCCAGCGGGATCTCCGCGCCATCGGCCATCACCGCGCCCTTGGAGTACGCCGGGGTGAGCTGCACGTACCGGTCAGCCACGATCGACGGCGACGCGATCACCGCCTTCGCGGTGGCCGGCACCTTGTGCTTCGCCTCCCACCAGAATTTCACCCGGACGCTACGGCCGGCCGGAGTGACGCTCTCGACCTCACCGACCTTGATCCCGAGGATGCGGACATCCGACCCGGGGTACACCGACACAGCCCGCGGGAAGTACGCCGTCGCCGTCACCCGCTCGGGTTTCGGCCACAGCGACACGGCACCGACGGCGACGATCACCAGGACCACGGCGATCGCGATCAGCCGGGACAGTCCGTTGACCCGCATCAGCCGCCACCTCCGAGGATCGGCGGCAGCCCGGACGGCAGCACACTGGGCAGCGGGATCTCCGGGACGGGCGCCAGGTTCTGCAGGTAGGTGTCGAACCACGGCCCGGTGCCGAGCGTGTTGGTGAAGACCCGCACGAACGGCGCCAACCCCTTGATGCTCGCGTCCAGGGAGTTCTGGTTCTTCAGCAGTACGGCGAGGACCGCGTTGACCTTCTGCAGCGTGGGCCCGAGGTCCTTGCGGTTCTCGCGGACCAGCGCGGTGATCTGCGCGGACAGCTTCTGCGTCGACACCAGCAGCTGGTGGATCAGCGCCCGCCGCGCCTGCACGGCCTGGAAGACCGAGTTCCCGTCCTTCATCAGCTTGACCAGCTGCTGGTTGCGATCGGCCAGGACCTTGGTGACCACGTTCGAGTGCTGGAGCAGCAGCTTGAGCTGCTCGTCGCGCTTGGCCACGTTCCGCGACAGCCGGGACAGACCGGTCAGCGAGGCCTGCACCTCTTCCGGCGTGTTCTTGAACGTGGCCGACAACGTGTCCAGGGCCTTCGCGAGCTGGGCGGTGTTGATCCGCTCGGTGGTGTTGGCCAGATCGGAGAAGGCGTCCACGACGTCGTACGCCGACACCGTCCGCGCCAGCGGGATCTCGGAGCCCGCCTTGAGCTGGCCCTGACCGGCCGGGTTCAGCTTCAGGTACTTCTGGCCGAGCAGCGTCTTGATCTTCATCTCGGCGCCGGTCTGGTCACCGAGCTTCACGCCCTTGTCGACGACGAAGTCGACCCGGACGTGAGTGCCTTCGAGCTCGACGTCGCGGACCTTGCCGACCCGAACGCCGGCGACCCGGATCTCGTCGTTCGCCTTCAGGCCGCCGGCCTCGGAGAACTGCGCGGAGTACTTCGTCCCGCCGCCGATCAGCGGCAGGTCCTGCGCCTTGAAGGCAGCCAGCATGATCAGGCCGATCACGGTCAGCCCGACGACACCGATCGTGACCTGGTTCTGTTCGCGGAAGGGCTTCACTTCTTGCACCTCGCGGAGTTCAGGTCGTACGCGACTGGGACGCGGGTGCCGGTGGGCAGCGTGACGTTGCCGTCGAAGTTGCACAGGTAGAAGTTGAACCACGAGCCGTACGACGCGGTGCGGGTCATGTTGTTGAGCTTCTCCGGCATGAACTGCAGCGTCTTCACCCAGATCGACTGGGTGTCGTCGAGGGTGCTCGCGACCGTCCGCAGCTGGTTCAGGTCCGCCTTGATCGGCACCCGGGTCTGCTGCAACAGGCCGGCGGTCTTGGTGTTCAGCGAGTTGATCGAGGTCAGCGAACTGAGGATCGGGTTGATGTCCTGACTCAGCCCGGTGATGAACTGCTGCAGGTTCACCAGCAGTTGCGAGAAGTTCTGCTGCCGCTGGGACACGATCTGCAGCGTCGAGGTCAGGTTGGTGATCAGGTCACCGATCACCTGGTCGGCGTCGGCCAGCGTGGTGGTCAGCGACGCGGTCTTGGCGAGCAGCGACTCGATCGTGCCGCCCTCACCCTGCAGCACCTTGATCACCTCGAACGCGAACTGGTTCACGTCCGCCGGGGTGAGCGCGGTGAACAGCGGCTTGAACCCGTTGAACAGCACCGACAGGTCCAGCGCCGGCGTCGTCCGTTCCTTCGGGATGATCGCGTTCTTCTTCAGCCGGTCGCCGCCACCGACCCCGTCGGTCAGCGCGATGTACCGGTTGCCGACCAGGTTGCGGTAGCGCAGCGTCGCGTGCGTCGAGGTGTCGACCACCTGATCGGAGTCGACGCTGAACGTCACCATCGCCAGCTTGTCCTGGTGCAGCTGGATCTTGTCGACCTGCCCGACCTTCACGCCGGCGATCCGGATGTCGTCACCCTGGTTCAGCCCGACCGCGTCGGTGAACACCGCGCGGTACTTCGTCGTCGGATTGAAGCTGATGTTCCCGATCGTCACCGCCAGCAACGCGGTCGCGATCGTCGTCACCACCACGAAGATCCCGAGCCGCACGGTGTCGAACGTGGTCTTCCGGTCGAAGAAGCTCACTTCATGTTCACCTGCCCGCCGCGTAGCAAAGGGCCGACCATCAGGGTGGTCAGGTCCGGTACGTCGCTCGGCGCGACGCCCATCTCGGGGCCGACGACCGAGTCGATGACCTTCTGTTCGGCCGGCGTACCGACGCCCTGGGTGTCCATCGCGAATCCCGGCATGGCGCGGTTGAGTGTCAGGTTGACCGGGAAGCGCTGGTTCTTGTTGTGGTCGCCGATCACGCCGTCGTCACCGGTGATGTACGGCGCCGGGTTCTCCTGCGTGTACGGGCCTGGCTTCGAACCGGGATGGCTGTAGTTCTTGCCGACACAGGTCGGGCCGCGATGATCGGCGTACACCGGCTTCTCGTTCGGCTCGTAGGGGGTCGGCTGGTTGGTGATCAGCTCGAGGTTGATGTTCAGCCGGCCGTCGCGGAACGTGTCGTTCAGGATCGGGGCGGTGTCGGTCATCACCTGGAGGAAGCACGGCACCTCCGGCGAGTACCGCTCGAGCAGGTCGAGCACCGGACGGCTGACCTGGCCGAGCCGGATCACGCGGTCCTCGTTCTCCTTCAGGAACGCGTTCCCGGTGGTCGACAGGTTCTGCACGTCGACGAAGAACTGCTGCAGCTGCAGTTGCTTCTCCACCACGGTGTTGCCGGTGATCGTGAGGTTGCGCAGGGCCCGGACCAGGTCGGGCGTCGCGTCGCCGTACAGGTTCGCGACCTGGGTGAGCTTGGCCAGCGCGTCCATCAGCTTCGGGACGCTCGGGTTCAACTTCTTCAGGTATCCGTCGAGCTGCGTCAGGGTGCCGGCGATCTCGGCGCCGCGGCCCTCGAGCGCGGTCGCGAGGGTGTTCAGCGTGGCGTTCAGGTCGGCCGGGTCGACCGCCTGGAGCAGCGGCAGCGCGTCGTTCAGCACCTTCTCGATCTCGATACCGACCGCGGTCTTGTCGCGGCTGATCACGTCACCGGCCTTGATGTGCCGGCCGCCGACACTCTCCGCGCCGGTCGGCGGCACGAGGGCGACGTACTTCTCGCCGAACAGTGTCTTCGGCAGGATCCGGGCACTGACCGCGCTGGAGATCTCGGCCACCTGGTCCGGCTTGAGCGCCAGGTCGACGGTGGCCTCGTCGCCGTCCGTGGAGACCCCGCGGACCTCGCCGACGATGATGCCGCGCAGCTTCACGTCCGCGTGCTCGTTGAGCTGCAGACCGATGTGACTCGTCTTCAGCTCGACGTTCACGGTCTTGGTGAAGACCTTCGCGTAGAACGCGTACGTCAGCCAGAGCAGGAAGACCAGTACGCCGATGAACGCGACACCGAGCACCTTGTGCGAGATCAGCTTGGTCATCCGGCCAACCTCACTGTGGTCGTCGTGCCCCAGATGGCCATCGACAGCAGCAGGTCGACGACGTTGATCACGACGATCGACGTCCGCACCGCGCGGCCGACGGCGACGCCGACACCGGCCGGACCGCCGGTCGCGTGGTAGCCGTGGTAGCAGTGCACAAGGATGACGAGCACCGAGAACACCAGCACCTTGCCGAACGACCAGAGCACGTCTCCGGGTGGCAGGAACAGGTGGAAGTAATGGTCGTACGTGCCCGTACTCTGCCCGTAGAACGTGGTGACGGTGAGTCTTGTCGCGAAGTACGAGGCGAGCAGACCCACGACGTACAGCGGGATGACGGCGATCAGGCCCGCGATGATCCGGGTGGTGACCAGGAACGGCAGCGACGGGATCGCCATCACCTCGAGGGCGTCGATCTCCTCGCTGATCCGCATCGCGCCGAGCTGCGCGGTGAACCCGCAGCCGACCGTCGCGGCCAGCGCGATCCCGGCGATCAGCGGGCCGATCTCCCGGGTGTTGATGTACGCCGACACGAAGCCCGCGAACGCCGACGTACCGATCTGGTTCAGCGCCGAGTACCCCTGCAGGCCGACCTCGGTGCCGGTGAAGAACGCCAGGAACGTGATCACGCCGACCGTGCCGCCGATCACCGCGAGAGCGCCGGTGCCGAGCGTCACCTCGGCGAGCAGCCGGAAGATCTCCTTGCGGTACCGGGTGATCGACTTGCCGGACCAGGCCAGCGCCTTGATGTAGAAGGCGAGCTGTTCACCGAGACGGTCGAGCGAGTTCAGCGGCTTCTTGACCAGGGTGTCCATCAGGGCCGACACGTCAGGCCCCCTTCGGCGGGACGAGCTGGAAGTAGATCGCGGTCATCGAGAAGTTCGCGACGAACAGCAGCATGAAGGTGATGACGACGGACTGGTTCACCGCGTCGCCGACCCCCTTCGGCCCGCCACCCGCGTTGCAGCCCTTGTACGACGCGACAACCGCGGCGATGAACCCGAAGACGAGCGCCTTCGCTTGCCCCTGCCACAGGTCGGGCAGATGCGCGAGCGCGGTGAAGCTCGCGATGTAACTGCCCGGGGTGCCGTCCTGCAGGACGACGTTGAAGACGTACCCGCCCATCACGCCGACCACGCTGACGAACCCGTTCAGGAAGAACGCGACCAGCATCGTCGCGAGCACCCGCGGTACGACGAGGCGCTGGATCGGGTCGATCCCGAGCACCATCATCGCGTCGAGCTCTTCGCGGATCTTGCGGGAGCCGAGGTCCGCGCAGATCGCGGAACCGCCGGCGCCGGCGATCAGCAGCGCGGTCGCGATCGGCGACGCCTCCCGGACCACGGCCAGTACGGCGGCCGAACCGGTGAACGCCTGCGCGCCGAACTGTTTGATCAGACCACCGACCTGCAACGCGATCACCGCACCGAACGGGATCGCGACCAGCGCGGTCGGGATGATCGTCACGCTCGCGACGAACCAGGCCTGCTGCAGGAACTCCTTGACCTGGAACGGTCGCCGGAACGCCGCCCGCCCGGTGTCCAGGGCGAACGCGAACAAGGAGCCCGCATGCTTCAGCGGGGCCGTGGCGGAAACGGTCACGAGGCGCCGACCGTGGCGGACATGAAGGAGCCCGGTGGCGGGGTGACGCCGTTCTCGCGGCACCAGGCGCCGGGCTCGCGCTGCGTCGGCCGCAGCATGCCACTGCTCGGCAACTGCTGGATCGGGATCGGCGGCAGCGGCGGCAACTCCTGACCGGCCTCGGCGGCCAGCTCGTCGGCGTCCTTCTCCTCGGACATGCCGATCGGGCCGACCATCTGCGCGTTCAGGAACTGCCGGACCACCGGCTCCTCACTGGACAGCAGCATCTCCCGCGGACCGAACATCGCCAGATGCCGGTGGTACAGCATGCCGATGTTGTCCGGCACCGTCCGCGCGGTGTTCACGTCGTGCGTGACGATCAGGAAGGTGGGACTGAACGCCTCGTTGAGGTCGATCATCACCTGGTTGAGGAACGACGTACGGACCGGGTCCAGACCGGAGTCGGGCTCGTCGACGAGCAGGATCTCCGGATCGAGTACGAGCGCGCGGGCCAGACCGGCTCTTTTGCGCATACCGCCGGAGATCTCGCCCGGAAGCTTGCGCTCGGCACCGACCAGGCCGACCATCTCCATCTTCTCCATCACGATGGAGCGGATGTCGGACTCGGACTTCTTGGTGTGCTCGCGGAGCGGGAAGGCGACGTTGTCGTACAGGTTCATCGAGCCGAACATCGCGCCGTCCTGGAACAGCACGCCGAACAGCCGGCGGATGTCGTACAGCTCGCGTTCGCTGCAGGTGGCGATGTCCGTGCCTTCGATCCAGACATGCCCTTTGTCCGGCTTCAGCAGCCCGATCAGCGTCTTCAGGAACACCGACTTGCCGGTGCCGGACGGGCCGAGCATCACGCAGATCTCACCGGCGGGCAGCGTCAGGGACACGTCGCCCCAGATCAGCTGGCTACCGAAGGATTTGGTGAGACCCTCGACGCGGACTTCTACGCCCACCGGCCCTCCTCACGGGTATGTCTGCTGCTGCCCAACGACAGGGCAGTGGCCTAGGTTACGCACGAGTACGGTTTTGCGTAACCCCTGGAAGTCAAGCGATTGCGATCGTAGCCATCCGGAAATGCAAGAAGGACGGCCCCCGTGCAGGGACCGCCCTTCTCAACACATTCGTTACGTCCGGTAACCGGGCGTAACCGAGGTCACTTCAGGGTGACGGTGGCGCCGGCGCCCTCGAGGGCCTCCTTGGCCTTCTCCGCGGCAGCCTTGTCGACCTTCTCCAGGACGGCCTTCGGGGCCGACTCGACGAGGTCCTTGGCCTCCTTCAGGCCGAGGCTCGTGAGACCGCGCACCTCCTTGATGACCTGGATCTTCTTGTCGCCGGCCGACTCCAGGACGACGTCGAACTCGTCCTGCTCGGCAGCTTCCTCGGCCGCGGCCGGGGCGCCGGGGACACCCGCGGCGGCAACGGCGACCGGGGCGGCGGCGGTGACGCCGAACTCCTCCTCGAACGCCTTAACGAACTCCGACAGCTCCAGCAGGGTCAGTTCCTTGAACTGGCCGAGGAGCTCTTCGGTGCTGAGCTTCGCCATGATGGCGGTCCTTCCTGACAAATGGTGCTTGGTGATCACTGATGGGGTGTTGCGGTGAGATGCCTCAGCTGTCCGCTGCGGCGGTCTCCTCGGTGCTCGCCTCGGCAGGTGCGTCGGTCGTGTCCTGGACGGTGTCCTGGACGTCCGCTGCCGGAGCAGCGTCGGCCGGCAGCTTGTCCTGCAGCGCCGCGAACAGGCGCGCGGCCTGCGACAGCGGAGCAGCGAACAGCGACACCGCTTGCTGCGGGGCCGCCTTCATCGCACCTGCGAGCTTCGCGAGGAGGACCTCACGCGACTCCAGGTCAGCGAGCTTGCTGATCTCGTCAGAGCTGAGCGGCTTGCCGTCGAGCACGCCGCCCTTGATGACGAGAAGGGGATTCGCCTTGGCGAAGTCACGCAGACCCTTGGCCGCAACCACCGCATCGCCCTTGATGAAGGCAATCGCGGAGGGGCCTTCGAGCAGGCTGTCGAACGAGTCGACGCCGGCGTCCTTGGCCGCGATCTTGGTCAGCGTGTTCTTCACCACGGCGTAGTTCACGTCGTCACCGAGCGAAACTCGAAGCTGCTTGAGCTGCGCGACGGTGAGACCGCGGTACTCGGTCAGCACGGCGCCGTTGGAGCTACGGAACTCGTCCGTCAGCTCCGCGACAGCGGCTGCCTTGTCCGGCCTCGCCATGGGGGTCTCCTTCTATCGGCTTCCACGCCTCGGACCCCGGACAAGAAGAAAACGCCCCTGCGCAGGCGCAAGGGCGTGAAACATACAGTGTCACTTCCAAGTCACCTACGCGGGCCGCCCCATCTCTCGATGGGACCTTCAGTCACTCGGAAGTGACGACCAGCGGTCTTCGGCAGCTAACAGTGTGCCTGGTGTACCGGGCTTTAGCCAAATCGGTTCCTCAGGTGCGCTGGGGATGGGGTGGGATCCAGCGGTGCATCGCCGTAGCTGCGGCCCATCCTGTGCCCGCCATGATCACGATCGCCGGCGCCAGCCCGAGGACCGCGGTGGCGCCCGCCAACAGCAACGGCCCCGCACCGTTCCCCGTGTCCGCGAACAACCGGAACGCCCCGAGGAACTGCGCCCGCCCGACCGCCGGCGACGCGTCGGCGCCCAGCGTCATGATCACCCCGGCACCCAGCCCGTTCCCGATCCCCATCAGCAACGCGACCGCAGTAAGCGTTACGGTGCTGTGCGTCAACGGCAACAGCAGATGCGCCAGCCCCAGCACGAACATCGACGGTACGGCGACCCACTTGCGCCCGAGCCGGTCCATCACCGACCCGGCCGGATAGAACAGCAGCATGTCGACCGCACCGGACAGTCCGAAGATGATGCTGGTCGTCTGTGCGTCCAGTCCGATGTGCAGCGCCCACAGCGGGATTACCACCTGGCGCGACGCCCGGACCGCCCCTACGAGAAGCGCTCCGACCCCGAGAGTCCGCAGTACCGGGAGGTGGTCGCGGATGACGCCCCAGGTGGACTGCGCTGCGACAGGGCCTCTCGGCCGAGTGTGCGCGACGTCCGGCAGGCTCACCAGGACCGCACACGCGAGCAGTGCGGCTACTAGGTGCACCCAGTACGCACCGTCCGTACCGAGGAACTTCATGACGGCTGCACCGAGGAACGGGCCGATGAATGAGCCGATGCGCTGTACGCCGCCCAGCGTGGACAGTGCGCGCGCTCTGAGCTCGACGGGGACCGCCTCACTCAGATACGCCTGTCGTGCAAGGCCCCAGACCGCACCGGCCAGTCCTGTGAAGCCAATGGCGACAGCCAGTCCCCAGACCGTCGGCACGACCAGACAGGCGGCCAAGGCGAGTGCAACAAGGAAGGTGGCGCCCAGCATCGCCTTGCGCTCACCAATGCGGTTCGTCAGCGCACCGGCAGGGATGTCACCAATCACCTGCCCCAGACCGGCCGCAGCAACGACCAGACCAGCTACGGCGACCGAAGCACCCCTATGCGTCGCCGAGAGGGCTATGACCGGCGCAATGGCGCCTTGGCCGATTCCGTAGAGCAGTGCGGGCAGATAAACAGCAGGTGCGATCTTCAGCAGACTCCGAGCCTGGGACATCACCGGCCGCCGGCCAGCGCCGTACTACGGTCCCGGGCGGCCGGAGTGGCTCCCAGCAACTCCGACACCGACCAGGCACCCGCGGCGACCCTCATCCCGAACTCCTCCATCCGCTCCACCGGCATCCGCATCTCGGGGCCGGACACACTCAGACAGCCGGCAACGTCACCGGAATAGCCGAACACCGGTGCGGCCACGCTGCAGATCCCCGGCGTCCGCTCTGTCCTGGACATCGCGTAACCGCGCCCGCGGATCACCGCGAACTGGTCCGCGAGCACCTGCGGATCAGTGATCGTTGCCGGTAGCACCTGCTCCAGCGGACCCTTCAGGACCTCATGCTGCTGCTTGATCGGCAGGAACGCCAGCAGCACCTTCCCGGGCGCACCCAGCGGTAACGCGACCGGCAGTCCGAACTCCGTGTAGGTACGGCGCAGTTGGTGGTAGCTCTCGACCTGGTCCAGGACGACGCGCTGCCCGGACGGCAGCAACTCGTGCACCGCCGCGGTCTCCCCCGTGTCATCGCGGAGTGCACGCAGCACCGGCATCGCGGCGTCGCGCAGGCCGGCCGGAATCCCACCGCTGTGCGCGAGCTGCACGACGAGCGGTCCGATCGCGTACCGCCGGTGGGCGGTCTGCCGGACGAGTCCGTTCTCCTGCATGGCCAGCAACAGCCGATGCACGGTGCTCGTCGACAGACCGGTCGCCCGGGCCAGATCGCTGATCCCGAGGTCCGGAGTACGGGCGTCGAAGCAGCGCAGGATCGCCACAGCGCGGTCGATCGACTGCACCGAGCCCCGCTGTTCCTGCATGCCGGAATGTTATCCCGACATACGGGAAAGCGCGCGGGCGTATCGAAGCCCGGACCGCGGGCGGGGGGGGGGCGGGGGCGGGGGGGGGGGGCGTGGTAGGGCCCGCGCGGGAGTAGCGTGACCAGGC
>NZ_JBSHBJ010000021.1:117108-130680 GCF_053611945.1 Kribbella sp. NPDC054772
GTGTGCGCGTTCTGTTTTCCCAGACTTGGGCGCGCGGGGGGGGGGCGCCCGGCCCCCGCGGGGGGGGGGCCGGCGCGCGGGCTTCCGAGGGGGTTCAGCTGAGGACGGCCAGCGCGTCGATCTCGACCAGCATGTCGGGCAGCGGCAGACCGGTGAAGACGGTGGTCCGCGACGGCAGCACGCCACTCGGGGTCCGGGTCGACACGAACTCGGCGTACGCCTCGTTCATCGCCGCGAAGTCCTCGCGCTGGGTGAGGTAGACGCGCAGCATCACGACGTCGTCGATGCTCGCACCGCCGGCCTTCAGAATCGCCTCGATGTTCTGCAGCACCCGGGTGGTCTGGCCCTTCACGTCACCGGCGAACACGAAATCGCCGCTGGCCGGGTCGACCGAGCCCTGACCGGACACCTGCAGGATGTTGCCCTTGCGGACGCCCTGCGAGAACACCGGCATCGGCGGCGGCGCGTCGGTGGTGGAGACTGCGCTCTTGTCGGACATCAGGTCTGACACCTCTCAGTTTGTAGTCGGCTCAGTTGTAGTCGGCACTGATCGCTTTCGCGGTGGCGAGCAGATCGGGAAGCAGCTCGAGCACCTGCTCATAGTTCAGCAGTACGTCGGGAACGGACAGGGACACGGCCCCTACGACACGCCCGTCGCGGGTCTTCAGCGGCGCACCGATGCAGTTGATGAACGCCTCGTGCTCAGCCTTGTCCTGCGCCCAGCCACGCTCCTTGGTCGTCGTCAGCTCGTCCCGCAGCCGGTCCAGGTCGGTGATCGTGTTCGGCGTGTACGCCTTCAGATCGAGCGACGCCAGTACCGCCTCCTGCTGCCGCTTCGGCTGCGCCGCCAGCAGCACCTTCCCGACGGCCGTGCAGTGCAGAGCAGCCGGTACGCCGACCTGCGAGTACATCCGCACCGCGCGCATGCTGTCGAGCTTGTCGATGTAGACGACGTCACCGCTCTCCCAGGCCGCCAGGTGAACCGTCTGACCGGTCTTCTGGTTCAGCTCGAGCAGATGGGGTGCGGCCACCTCGCGTACGACGTGCTGCTCGCGTGCCACGTCCGCGAGTGCGAACAGGCGCGAGCCCAGGCGGTAGCGGTGCGCGGAGTCCCGGCGTACGAACCGCTCGGCTTCCATGGTGCGCAGCAGGCGGAGGACTGTCGTCTTGTGAACACCGAGCTCGGTCGCGAGCTGATCGAGCGACCGCTCCCCCTCACCGAGGCTGGAGAGGATCTGCAGGGCCCGACCGAGGCTCTGACTCATCTGGGCCCGATCTTCGTCGCAGCCCACTCCTCGTCTGTCGCGTTGAGCAGACGCTCACGTTCGGGTGCCGCCGGCGGCGGTGCATGGTCTTCCGGCGCCGTCAGCACAGCTGCGGCGGTCAGGTGCCCCAACCGGAGCCGCTGCGCCATCGGAAGGTCCTGCAGCGTCCCAGCGAGGAATCCGGCAGCAAACGCGTCACCCGCTCCGACTGTCTCGACCACGTCGACAGACAACGCGGGGACATCAGTGCGGCCGCCGGGCTCGAGCACCGTTGCAGTGTGCGCGTCGTTCTTCACGACAAGAGTCTTCGCGCCTAAGCGCTCGTACAGTTCCTCCGGATCGCCTGTCCCCGCGAAGACGGCTGCCTCGTCAGCACCGATCAGCACGAGGTCAGCTGCCTTCAGCAACCGCCACAACGACTCCGGGTCCTTGTCCCGCCAGAGCGCCGGCCGCCAGTTCAGGTCGACGCTCAGCAGGAACTCCCGCGGCTCAGTCGCCAGCCGCTCCAGCATCTGCGCACTGGACTCCGAGATGGCCGCAGTGATGCCAGTCGTGTGCACTACGCGCGCCTGCGCGAGCCGACGGCGTACCTCGGGTTGGTCCAGGAACTCCGGCGCCATGGCGGCGGCTGCCGAACCAGTCCGGTAGTAGTGCATCCGGGAGCGTCCATTCTCGGACTCTTTGACGTAGAGAGCGGTCGGGCGCACCGGGTCGAGCTCCACACCGCCGACCTCGACGCCACGGGCCTGCAGATCCCGCAGTACGTGCTCGCCGAAGCCGTCGTCGCCGAGCCGCGAGATCCAGCTCGTCGGGACACCGAGCGCCGCGAGCCCGCCGGCGACGTTGCACTCCGCGCCGCCGACCGATCGCCGGAACACCTCGACGTCCGCCAGCGGGCCGGGACCGCCCGCGAACATCACCATCGCCTCGCCCAGACAGATCGCGGCTGTCTCAGGGAGCGGTTCGGGCATCGGCACTCCTTGGCGGCGGGGTGATGGGATAGACGTGCGTTGACGCGACTTCGGGCGCGATGCTACAACCGACGAGTCAGAATGCGCAATGAGCGTTGCGCATTTTGCAATATCAACCCCAGGGGATCTGATGCCTGCTTACGATGCCGACGCCGTCGCCGCACTCTCCGATCAGCTGGTGAGCTGGCAGGACAAGGCCCTGCCGCCCGCGTTCTGGGGCCAGACCGTCGCCGAGGTGCTCGCCGATCGACCATGGCTTTCGCAGCTGCCCACGCCGTTGATGACGCTGTCCGCGCCCGGTCTGCGGCACAACGTGGACACCCTCGCGACCTGGTGCACCCGGCACGGCGTCGAGCTGGCGCCGCACGGCAAGACCTCGATGGCGCCCGCGCTCTGGGCGATGCAGCTGGACGCCGGCGCGTGGGCGATCACGCTCGCCAACGCCTTCCAGCTCGGCGTCGCCCGCGCGTACGGATTCCAGCGGATCCTGATCGCGAACGCGGTGATCTCCCCGCTGCAGCTGCGCTGGATCGCCGACGAACTCGAGGCCGACCCGTCGTTCGAGGTGATGGTCTGGGCGGACTCGATCCGCACGGTCGAGCTGATGGAGGCGGCCCGGTCGGCGTACGTCGGCCCCGACGCGCGCCCGCTCGACGTGATGGTCGAGGTCGGCGGCATCGGCGGCCGCACCGGTGCCCGCGACCTCGAAACCGCGCTGGCCGTCGGAGACGCGATCGCCGACGCGAGCACGCTGCGGCTCGCGGGCGTGGCGGGATACGAGGGCGCGATCGGGCACGGTGTCGACGAGGCGAACCTCGAGGAGGTCCGTGCGTACCTGCGCGATCTCGCGGCGGTCCATCACCGGCTGCGGCAGTACTACGACGCGGACGTCGTACCCGTGGTGAGCGCGGGCGGCAGCCAGTACTTCGAGCAGGTCGCGAAGGTCCTCGCCGACGAGGCCGGCGACGGCGCCCGAGTGGTACTGCGGTCCGGCGCGTACATCACCCACGACGACGGGCTCTACCGCCGCGTCTCGCCTCTCGGTCAGAACCCGAGAACCGACGGCGAGCAGCTCGTCGCCGCGATGCACGGGTGGATGCGGATCACGTCGCAGCCCGAGCCCGGCCTGGCGATCTTCGACGGCGGACGCCGCGACTTCCCGTTCGACCAGGACTACCCGGAGCCGCAGCTGATCCGGCCGCGGTCCGAGGGTTCGCCGATCCTGCCGGCGACCGGGATGACGGTGACCAACCTGAACGACCAGCACGGTTATCTGCACTTCTCCGACGACCAGCCGGTGGTGATCGGTGACGAACTCCGGGTCGGCCTGTCCCACCCGTGCACCGCGTTCGACAAGTGGGGACTGATCCCGGTGCTCGACGACCCGGACGCCGCCGCCCCCGTCGTCGTCGACCTGGTACGGACGTTCTTCTGATATGACTGATCTGCTGATCACCGGGGCACTGATCGTCGACGGCTCCGGGTCACCTGGGTACCACGGAGACGTCGCGGTCGATGCCGGCCGGATCGTGGCGATCGGCAACGACCTGCCGTCGGCGCACCGCACGATCGACGCCGACGGGTTGGTGCTGTCGCCCGGGTTCATCGACATGCACTCGCATTCCGATCTGCAGATCTTAGTCAATCCCGATCACACCGCGAAGGTCAGTCAGGGCGTCACGCTGGAGGTGCTCGGGCAGGACGGGCTGTCGTTCGCACCGATCGACGATCCGACGAGGGCCGTTGTACGGCGTCAGATCGCAGGCTGGAACGGGGAGCCGGACGACTTCGAGTTCACCTGGTCCACGGTCGCGGGATATCTCGATCGCCTGGACCGCGGGATCGCCTGCAACGCGGCGTACCTGGTTCCCCAAGGGACACTGCGGATGATGGTCGTTGGGACCTCCAACCGTCCCGCGACCGCGCCCGAGCTCGCCCGGATGGAGGAGTTGCTCGCCGACGGTCTGCGCGACGGGGCGGTCGGGATGAGCAGCGGGCTGACCTACACGCCGGGCATGTTCGCCGGCACCGACGAGCTCGTCGCGCTGTGCAAGGTCGTCGCGGACCACGGCGGGTACTACGCGCCGCACCAGCGCTCCTACGGGAAGGGCGCCCTTGAGGCGTACGCCGAGATGGTCGAGGTGTCGCGCCGCTCGGACTGCGCGCTGCATCTCACCCACGCGGTGATGAACTTCGCGCCGAACGCGGGCCGCGGCGCCGACCTGGTCGCGATGATCGACGAGGCGATCGCGTCCGGGGTGGACGTCACCACTGACACGTACCCCTACTTGCCCGGGGCAACCACTCTGGCGGCGATCCTGCCGAGCTGGACGGCGGAGGGTGGCCCGGATGCGTTGCTGTCGCGACTGCGTGACCCGGCGACGCGGTCGCGGATCACCTACGAGCTGGAGCAGGTCGGCTCGGACGGGTGTCACGGATGCGTCGTCGAGTGGGAGACGATTGAGATCGGCGGCGTCCGCAACGCGGCGTTGTCCGACGCGGTCGGGAAGACGGTCGCGACTCTCGCGACGCGCGCCGGGAAGCCGGCGTCCGAGGTGTTCTTCGATCTGCTGCTCGCGGACGATCTCGCGACGTCGATCCTGCAGCACGTCGGCCACGAGGAGAACGTGCGCACGATCATGCAGCACCCGTCGCACACCGGCGGCTCGGACGGGATCCTGGTCGGCGGCAAACCGCACCCGCGCTCGTGGGGCACGTTCCCGCGGTACCTCGCGCACTACGTCCGTGACCTGGGCGTTCTCGACCTCGCTGACTGCATCCACCACCTGACCGGTCGCCCCGCGCGCCGCCTCCGGCTGACCGACCGCGGCCTGATCCGCGAGGGGTACGCCGCGGACCTGGTCCTCTTCGATCCCGACACCGTCCGCGACACCGCCACGTTCCCGGAGCCGCGTCAGCAGGCTGCCGGTATCCCCTTCGTGCTCGTCAATGGCGTCCCCGTCATCGACGACTCCCACCGGACGACGGCTCTTCCCGGCCGCGCGATCCGCCGTACCCCTTAGCCCTCACCGTGCGCCGCATGGTGCCCGCTTGAAAGGAACTGTGTTGTGAACACCTTGGAGTTGCTCCGCGCCGACCGTGTTCTGACCGTTGTCCGCGCGCCGGAGATCTCCGACGCCCGGGACCTCTGCGCCGCTCTGGTTGCCGGCGGCATCCACGTCGTCGAGCTCACGTACACCACTCCCGACCTGCCCCGGCATCTCGAACGTGCCGCCTCCACCGCCGCCGAGACCGGTGCGGTCGTCGGCGCGGGCACTGTCCAGACCGCCGACCAGGCGACGCAGGCCATCAACGCCGGTGCCCAGTTCCTCGTCACTCCGGGGCAGGGGCCTGAGGCGGCCGCTGTCGCCGAAGCGGCCACGGCTGCCGGTATCCCGGTCGTCCTGGGTGCGTTCACTCCGTCCGAGGTGATGAGTGCGCTGGCCCTCGGTTCTGCCGCGGTCAAGATCTTCCCGGCTCACCAGTTGGGCCCGAAGTACTTCAAGGACCTCAACGGCCCGTTCCCCGGCGTACCGCTGATCCCGTCCGGCGGGGTCAACGCCACCAACGCCCGCGACTTCCTGGCCAACGGCGCCCTCGCGGTCAGCGCCGGCACCGACGTCGTCGCCCCCGCTGATGTGGCCGCCGCCAACTGGAGCTCGATCACGACCAAGGCGAAGACCTTCTGCGCCGCCCTCTAGCTCTCCGGCCCTCTACCTGCGGAGCCCTCTACTGAACGGTGATGCTGCCGTAGCTGGTCCGTAGGTAGAGGCGATGAGTAGCGGTCGCGTCGTTCGGTACGTCGAGCTGAGTGGAGCCCTGCGCCGCGACCGCATCAATCGTGTACGTCGTCGACCGCGGCACCTGCACGGTGATCGACCCGTTGCTCGCGGTCGCCGCCAGCTGGTCGGGCGGACGGTCGAATACGAGCGAGATCGAACCCCGCCGCGCATCCACCGACACCTGCGAGCTCCGCACCTGCGCCATGTCGATCGACCCGTCGCTCGCATCGACCTTCAACGGCGACGACACCCCGACCACATCGATCGAGGCCCGGTCGACTTTCGCCTGCACCGGGGCGTCTGTCGGCACCTCCACCGTGAGATTGACCGCGCAGTGCACATCCGGACACATCGTCCGGACGACCAGCTGGCCGGCGGCCTGCGACACCTGAACGTCGGGCTTCGTCGCCGCGTACGCCCCGTCGACAGTCACATGCACCTGCTTGTCGGGACTCGCCAGCACCTGCGTCGGAACATCGGCCGCGATCTGTACCCCGTCGGCACTCGCCGCGAACGTCGACGAGTAGTTGTACGGCAACTTCCCACGAATCAACGACACCGTCACCGCGGCCCCCGTCACCACGAGCAGCAGCAACGGCACCAACCCAACAATCAGCATCACCCGCTGCGTCCTGCTCACAGAACCCCACCACGACCGCGCCATCACGTCTCCAGGTACTTCAGGACGGCGAGAACGCGGCGATGTTCGCCATCGGTCGGCGACAACCGCAGCTTCAAGAAGATGCTGCTGATGTGCTTCTCGACGGCGCCTTCACCGACGACGAGCGCCTGCGCGATCCCGGCGTTCGACTTGCCCTCCGCCATCGCGCGGAGAACGTCCTGTTCCCGCGGGCTCAGCATGGCGAGCGGATCCACCTTGCGCGACCGCACCAGCAGCTGCGAGATCACCTCTGGGTCGAGAGCCGCCCCACCGTCCGCGACCCGGCGCAGTCCGTCGATGAACTGATCGACATCGGCCACCCGGTCCTTCAGCAGATACCCGACGCCACCTGGGTTCCCGCCGATCAACTCGCTCGCGTACCGCTCCTCGACGTACTGCGACAACACCAGCACCCCGACCTCCGCATGCTGCTCGCGGATCACCAGCGCCGCCCGCAACCCCTCGTCGGTGAACGTCGGCGGCATCCGCACGTCGACCACACAGACGTCCGGCCGATGCACCGCAACCGCCTTCAGCAGCGAGTCACCATCCCCCACCGCCGCGACCACCACACAGTCCTGCTCCTCGAGCAACCGCACGATCCCCTCCCGCAGCAACACCGAGTCCTCAGCAATCACCACCCGCATCCGCCCTGCCTGGCCGGTCTGCTGGGCCTGCGCGGCGTCTCCGGTGTGCTCCACGTGCCCCGCGTGCTCGGAGCGTTCCGTGTCCCCGGCGCGCGCCAGGTGTTCGGTCTGCTCGGTTGGGTCAGCCACAGGGAACCTCCGCGATCAGGGTCGTCCCGCCACCCGGCGGGCTGTCCACCGTGAGCCGACCATCCACACCAGCCACTCGATCCGTCAGCCCGCGCAGCCCACTCCCCCGACCCGGGTCCGCCCCACCCTGCCCGTCGTCCCGTACCTCGACCCGCAGCACATCGCCTTCCCGCTGCACCCGAACCTCCGCCTGCGCGGCATCGGCATGCTTCGCCACATTCGCCAGCGCCTCCGTCACGACGAAGTACGCGATCGACTCGATCGTCAACGAGGGCCGCGGCTGCACGTCGACACTCAACCGAACCGGCACCGCCGACCGAGCCGCAACAGCCGACAGCGCCGCATCCAGACCTCGGTCGGTCAGCACCGGTGGATGCAACCCACGGGTCAGATCACGGATCTCGGCGATCGCCTGCATCGCCTCGGAGTGCGCCTCCTCGATCAACGCCCGAACCGCCGGGTCCTTGTCCCCCAGCCGGTTCTTCGCCCGCCCGAGAGTCATCGCCAGCGACACCAACCGCTGCTGTGCACCGTCGTGCAGGTCGCGCTCCATCCGCCGCCGCTCGGCCTCGACCGAGTCGACGACCTGCCGCCTGCTCTCGACCAGCTGGTGCACCCGCTCGGCCAGCACACCGGTCTCGGACGGCCCGAGCAGCATCTTGACCAGCCAGGCATCGACCGCCGACGCCCCACGCATCATCATCGGCGAGATCAGCAGCAGGAACGCGGCCGCAAGCACCGCCACGACCGACGCCTTCGTCGTCGAGTCGATGACGAACGGCCCGAGCTGCGCCTGCGCCGCGGCGAACTGCGAGTAGTACGCCGGGAGCGCGACGAGCACCGGCGGTATGGACCAGGCCACGATGATCGCGCAGAACCACACGATGGCCAGCGGCAGCAGAGTGGAGTAGTAGGCGAACTGCCGCCACAGACCTGGATCACCGAGCGCCAGCATCGCGTCCTCGAGCCGGGAGCCGGTCGGCGGCGGTGGCACCAACGGCTGCACCTGCTGCCCCCGCGTGATCCGCGCCCGCTCCCGCTCCCATCCCGCGACCAGGTAGACAAGCCGGTTCGCGCCCTTGCTGAGCGGGATCCCGATCGCCGCGAGCGGGAAACCCACCAGGACCGCCGTGGTCGCGAACAGCACCACCAGGCCCGAGGTGAGCACGACCAGCGAGTCACCGAGCACGTGGATGGTTGCCAACCACAAGTACGGCGAGCGCCAGAGGCCCCAAGGCGTCCGGGGAACCGGACTCGCAGCAACCGTCATCCGGATCACCTCCCCGTCTCGGCGCGTGCTTGCCGTCACAACTTACGTGGTCCGCGCGGCCGGACGGCATGAGGACAACCCACGGATCCGGCCGGGGGTTATCCCCACCCCGGTTCGTGGGCTGGCCGGACTGTGTCGAGCGGCCCTGGCCGGGATGCTCGAAGCCATGACGACGACAGCGATCGACACCAGACTCACCGGCGATCCCGGCCGGGCCATCGACAGCAGACTGGACGGCCGCCTCGGCGACGCGATCGACGACCGCGTGGCGGAGGCGCTCGACGACTACATCGCCGAGGGCCGGCTCGACGGCCGGATCCGCCCGCGCCGTTCACCCGGCGGTCTGGCCGCGTTGGTCGCAGCTGGAGTCGCTGCGGTGCTGCTGCCCTGGTGCCTGATCCTCGCGGCGACGCTACCGAGCAGCTACCAGGTGGACCATTGGAAGCTCACCTGGATCGGCCTCGACTGCGGCACGGCGCTCGCGGCCGGCATCACGGCGTACCTGCTGCACACTCGCAACAGGTACGCCGTGCTGACCGCGATGGCCGCCGGGACGCTGCTGGCCGCCGACGCCTGGTTCGACGTCACCACAGCCGCGGCCGGCTTCGACCGCACGCTCTCGCTCGCGGAGGCGCTCCTGCTGGAGTTGCCGCTGGCGATCTGCGCCTTCGTGGTCGCCGCCCGCGAGCTGCGGAGGCGTTAGCCGATGAGCTCGAGCACGGGACCGTCATGCAGAGCTCGGTAGACCTTGTCCCGCAGGCCGTTGGCCTCGGCATCGGTGAGTGTGCGATCCACCGGCCTGAGGACCAGCCTGACCAGGAGATTCCGTTGCCCCGGGGTCATCTGGAGACGCTCACGGGCGGCCGTCGGCAAGTCGTCGTACGACGTTTCGCCCAGCACCTCCAGCGACTCCGCGGCATCGGCCTCCGGGCCGAGCGCCGCGCGAACCTTGTCGCCGAGCACCTCCGCCGACACGTCCGCCGAGGCGTCGACAACGACCGACAGGTCGCGACGGACCGGCGGCATCGACGAGACCGCTTTGTACGGCAGCAGATCCAGCATCTGACTCGCCACCCGTGGATCCGTCGACCGCAGCAGCCGGATGTCGCGGATGCCCTTGCGGAGCATCAGGAGCCGGTCGAGACCGGGTCCCATCGCGAGTCCGGTCCAGCTCTCGTCCAGGCCGGCCAGACGGAGGACGTGCGGAGCCGCGACACCGCATTCACCGATCTCGATCCACTGATCGTCCAGCAATACGTCGATCTGACGCCCGTGGATCGTGTACGGGTGCACCGCCGGAACGGTCCGGTAGGTCTGCCCGGGAAGGACCGTGTCGACCAGGCGGGCGATCATGTCCTCCAGCTCGGGCTCGCCCAACGTGACATTGCGACTGATCCGCCACAAGTCGAGCTGATGTGGCGTGCCGGTGTGCTGCCAGTCGACCGAGTCCCGGCGGTAACAGATGCCGGCGCAGATCATCAGCACATCGGATGCTTCGGACTGCGCAAGCTCGCGAAGCGCCGGCGGGATCATCGCCGACGTGTGGCTTCGCAGTACCTCGGTCTCGGACACGTAGCGCGTGTAGCGGGCCTCCCGTGTCACGGCGTCGGACGCGTACCCGAGGTTGTCGTAGTTGTCCGCCATCGGTACGACGGGATCGTCGCGGCGGGTCCAGATCTCGGTGTAGGGCCAGGCAGTGCCCAGCGCCTGACGGATCGAGTCCACGACCAACTGGACGGCATGCGCTCCCTGGGCCGGATCAGCGAGGTCGCGGAGCGCGAGGGCAGAGTGCAGTTCTTCAACAGTGAGGACAGACATGGTTTTCTCTCCAGGATGACGGTCTCGACGGGGGGTCCACCCCGGTCGGCCGCAGTCACCTCAGGAGAGAGCGCAGCAGCAGCTCACCCCGTCGGCACCGTCGTGCCGGCCGGGGCGCAGAAATCGCCACCCGTACTGCGTCATGTCCTCAACTCTACCGGTTCAGGCCAACGACCACCGCCCCTTTGTCAGTCGCCACCGAGCCGAGCGTCAGTCGCCATCGAGGCGAGCGGGCCGGTCGAGGGTGAACCACGCGACCGCTGCTGCGATCACCGCGAGGACAGCGATGGCTACGTAGGCAACCGCAGCGCCACGGTCGAACGCGTCTCGCGCAGCAGTCGTCAGGGAGCTGCCGGTCCGCGTCGGCAGTGTTCCCGCCACCTCGAGTGCACCCTGCAGCGACCCTCGGGCCTTGTCGCCCTGCTCCGGGCCGAGCGCGGGGGCGTTTGCGTCGAGGTTCCGGACGTAGACGCTCGCCAGGATGGATCCGACCATCGCCACCCCGATCGACCCACCCACGAACCTGCTGACGAAGTTGAGGGACGACCCGTCACCGGCTTTCGCCGCGGGCAGGCTGTTCATCACCACGGTCGACGGTGGCGCGATCAGCACCGACAGGCCGACGCCGAGTACGACGGAGCCGGCGATCATCGCCCAGAGCGGTCCGTTGCCGGATACCGCGAGTACCCCGGCCGCGGCGGCGCTCACGATGAGCCCGAGCGAGATCGTGGTCCGGGCTCCCAGCCATTGCAGGATCCGCTGGGACTGCAGGGAGCACGCCCCGAAGACGACTGCGAACGGCAGGAACAGCAGACCAACGGCCACGATCGACTCGCCCCGGACATCAAGGAGGTACTGAGGATTCAGGAACAGGAACGAGCTCAGCACCAGGTAGGCCACCATCAAGGTGATCGCGCCGGTGGCGACGAGCGGGCGCCGCAGGATCCGTACGTCGAACAACGGAGACCTTGTCCGCAGCTCCCGGACGACGAACGCTGCGACTGCGATCGCACCGACCCCCACGGCCGCGAGCACGAGGGGAGACGTCCAGCCGCGTCCTGGGCCTTCGATGACGCCGAAGAGCAGCGCACCGAGCCCGACGACCGACAGCACCGCTCCCAGCACATCGAGCGCCGGGCGGCGACCAGCCGGGACCGGAGCGCGAGACTCGGGGATGGTCCGCGTTCCGGCGACGACCCCGACTGCGACGATCGGCACATTGACCAGGAACACCGAGCCCCACCAGAAGTGGTCCAGCAGCAGCCCGCCGATGATCGGGCCGACGGCCAGACCAGTTGCGCCGAGCACTACGAAGGCGCTGATCGCACGGCCTCGCTTCTCGGGTGGGTACATCGACGCGATGATGGCCAGCGCGGGCGCGATCGCGCCTGCGGCGCCCAGCCCCATCACCGCCCTCGAGGCGATCAGCGCTCCCGTGGACGGGCTGAACGCCGCGGCCAGCGACCCGAGCGCGAACACCGCGTAGCTGGAGAGAAATACGCGCCGACGCCCGTACCGGTCCGCCACCGCACCGCCGAGCACCAGCATCCCTGCCAGCACGATGTTGTACGCGTCGATCGTCCACTGCAACTCGTTGGTGCCGGCGTCGAGGGCCTTGCCGATGGCCGGCAGCGCGACGTTGGTGATCGTCAGGTCGACCCCGGCCGTCAATGAGCACAGGCACAGGATTCCGAGCGCCACAGAGCGCCCGCGAGCGGTAACCGCCGGCCCCCCGGGTTCCCGATGGTTCTGGTGCAGACGCCCATGGTCGTGCACGACACCCAATCTAAGTGCGGCACCGCCTGCTCGTCAGCTGCCTCACTGTGCGCCGTAACCCCGTAGCTGACCGTGCCTACGAGTGCGACGATGGTCCGCATGCGATGGATCGACACCCTGGAATCAGCAGCCGCCGAGAAGCTGCCGGAGGCAGTGCACCGATACTTCCGGCAAGGCGCGGCCGGTGGGATCAGCGTCGGCGAAGCAACCGCGGCTTGGTCGACGTACCGCTTCCGCCCGCATGTTCTGAACGACGTCTCCACGGTCGACCTCGGGACCACGGTCCTCGGTGAACCCGTCGACCTGCCGATCATGGTCGCGCCGTCGACGATGCACCGGATGGCCGACCCGGACGGCGAGGTCGCGATGGCGCGCGGCGTCGGCGCGGCGAGGTCGGTGATCGGGCTGTCCAGCAACGCGGGTACGACGTTCGCCGAGCTCGGGACGACCGGCGTCCCGTGGTGGCTGCAGATCTATGTCGTGCGGAACCGCAACATCACCGAGCGGATGGTGGATGCAGCGGTCGAAGCCGGCGCGCGGGCGGTCGTGCTGACCGTCGACACTCCGGTGGTCGGCCGCAAGGAAGACGACGGCGAAACGGTCTGGGACCTGGTGCAACCCGGCCAGCTCCTGGCGAACCTGCCCGAGGGCGACTGGACCGACGACGACCTCGCGAAGGCCGACGATCTGAACCCGGACGTGATCGGCTGGCTCGCCGAACGCACCGGCCTGCCCGTCGTCGTGAAGGGCGTGCTCCGGGGCGACGACGCCAAACGCTGCGCCGACGCGGGCGCCGCCGGCATCATCGTGTCCAACCACGGCGGCCGCCAGCTCGACGGCTCGATCCCCACCGCCCTGGCCCTCCCCGAGGTCGCCGAAGCAGTAGCCGGCTCCGGAGTCGAGGTGTACGTCGACGGTGGCATCCGCCGCGGCGAACACATCCTCGCCGCCCTCGCACTCGGCGCCCGCGCGGTCTTCGTCGGGCGACCCGCGCTGTGGGCGCTGACCGTCGACTCGTCCGGCGGCGTCACCCGGCTGCTCACCGACCTCGGCGACGAGCTCGACCACGCCCTGCGTCTCGTGGGCAGTCCGACGCTGTCCTCACTGACCCCGGATCTCATCACCGCCCGATGAGGGAAACAGAAAGCCCCCGGGAGAGGCGGTTTCAAGGGGTCGTCGCAACACCGCCTTGGGTTCTAGGTGGTGAGTAGATCACGCAAACGCTCGGCTGGGGTGTCCCAGTCGAGCGTTTT
>NZ_JBSHBJ010000022.1:0-34925 GCF_053611945.1 Kribbella sp. NPDC054772
ACGGCGACCACCGAGGTGACGTTCGGGATGAAGTAGGCGATCCGGTAGAAGCTGCGGAACCGGGTCGCGTTGTGCAGCGCGTTGGCGATCACCAGCGCCAGCAGCAGCATCGGCACGGTGGACAGCACCCAGATGACCATCGTGTTGCCGATGGCCTTCCAGAACACCGGGTCCGACAGCAGGTAGTTGTACTGCTCCAGCCCGACCCATTTCATCTGGCCGATGCCGTCCCAGGAGTGGAACGAGATCCAGATCGAGAACAGCACCGGGAACGCGCCGAAGATCGCGAACAGGATGAAGAACGGCGCGACGGCGGTGTACTGCGGGAGGGCCTGCCGGTACTTGTTCGGCGGCTTGTCGGCGGACGTGGCGGCGGCGCTGACCGCCGCCGGTGCGGCCTTGCTCGTGACTGCCATCTCAGATCGCCCCCGCTCGGGACAGCTCGCGTTTGATCTGGACCTGCGCGTCGCTCCAGGCCTGGTCGGGTGACTTACCGGCCGTCTCGACGTTGATCAGCTCGTTGCTCAACGGCGTACCGACGACCGAGTCGTACGCCGAGAAATAGGCGCCCGGGTACTTCTTGGCGGACTCCGCGAACACGTCGACGATCTTCTGCCCGCCGAAGAACGGGTCGGGCGCGCTCAGCCGGGAGTCGGTGTAACTGGCCGGCGTCGACGGGAACAGCACCGGGTCGAGGAACGCCTCTGCCTGATTCTTCGAGGACTCCAGCCAGCTGATGAACGCGAACGCGGCCTCGGGGTTCTTGCAGTACTTCGTGATCGCCAGGAAGGACCCGCCACGGTTGCCGGCCCCACCAGGAGCTGCCGTCACCCGCCACAGACCCTTGGTCTTCGGTGCCGCGTTCTTCGGACCGAGCTGGGCCCACCAGACCGCGGCGTTGAACGCGACCAGCCGGCCGTTCGTCACCACCGCGTCGGCGTCGGTCGAACCGCTCTGGGCGTTCGCCGACAGCCCTTCCTTGACCACGCGAACGGCCAGGTCGAAGGCCTCCCGGACGTGGTCCTGATCGCCGATGTACTGACCGTCCTCGGTCATGTACCGCTTCGGCTGCTGGGCCATCCGGTAGCTGAAGATGCTGGTGATGTTGTCGGTGATCGCCGATCCGGGCACCGCCTGCTTCACCTTCTTGCCGAGCGCGATGTAGGTGTCCCAGTCCGGCGCCAGTTCGGCGACCGCGGCGGGGTCGACGTCGATCCCGGCCTTGCCGAAGATGTCGGTGCGGTAGAACAGCGCGGTCGGCCCGGTGTCCATCGGGTAGGCCATCATCTTGTCGTCCGGCGTGATCCCGAGCTTCCACTTCCAGGGCAGGAAGTCCTTGGCGAGGTCCTTGGCGCCGAGTTCGTTCAGGTCGTGGAACTGGTCCGCGTTCGGGAAGTAGGTCGCGACGTCGTCGTTGATCGCGATGATGTCCGGGACCAGGGACTTGCCGGCCAGCGCGGTCAGCACCTTGGTCTTGTAGTTCGACCCGATCCGCGTCATCGACAACTTCATCGCGTCGTGCCCGGGGATCGCTTTCTCCGCCTGGCCGATCAGGCCGTCGTTGACGGACCCGACCCAGGTCCACATGCTGAGCTCGTTCTTTCCACCCAGCGAGCTGCGGGATCCGCAGCCGGTGAGACCCGCGGCGGCTGCGGCGGAGCCGGCCGCGAGGAACTGCCTTCTGCTCAAGCTCATAGCCTCACCTGGCGCTTTCTGTTGGTTTTCGCCGGAAGGTGTCCAGATATGTTTACGTAGCCATTAGGTAAGCGCATACCGACTGAACCGGTCAAGGCTCCAATGACAAGATTGGTCTCATGAGCTCACCGACCGTCGTCTCCGCAGTCCTGTTCGACGCCGACGGGGTCGTGCAGCGTCCCAGCTCCGACTGGTGGACCCGGCTGGCGTCACTCGTCCCCGCCGACTCGGACGCGTTCATCGGCGATCTGATGGCCGCCGAGAAGCCCGCGCTGGTCGGCAAAGGCGACTTCCGGGAGGCGGTGGCCGACGTACTGCGCCGCTGGAACTCGACCGCGACGCTCGAGGAGGCCCTGGAGCCTTGGAGCTGGTTCGTCGCGGAGCCCGAGGTGGTCGCGCTGATCCAGTCGCTGCGGGCGGCCGGCATCGGCTGTCACCTCGCCACGAACCAGCAGGCCTACCGGCGAACGCTGATGCAGGACGAGCGCGGGTACGGCGCCTGGTTCGACCAGACGTTCTACTCGTGCGATCTCGGGCTCGCCAAGCCGGATCCGGCGTACTTCCGGGCGATCCTGGGCGCGATCGACGTACCGGCTTCTGAGGTGTTGTTCATCGACGACAACGAAGACAACGTGAGCGGTGCGTTGGGTGTCGGGCTGCGTGCGGAGGTGTACGACCTGGGGGCCGGCGTACCGGCGTTGGAGAAGCTGCTTCGGCGGTACGACCTGCCGATTCCGGACTGAGGTCTTGTGATGGCGGGACGGCTGTGACATCGTCACCGGGCAGCTGACAACGTAGGACAGTCCACCAGCCGTCCCTGGAGGCACCTCATGTCCGATCGCCGACGTCGTACGCTCACCCGCCGCCGTGCCCTAGGCCTGACCGCCGGTCTCGGCCTGGCTGCCGCCGCCTCGCCCTCGCTCGCGCTGGCGGCCCCGCCCTCGCCGTACCCGAAGGGCCAACGGCCGCGCTTGCTGAACGTCTTCGCCGAGGACTCGCTCAGCACCGCCGAGCGCACCCTCGCGACCACGCTGCAGGGCCTGATGGCGCGCCGCAGCGGTGAATCCCTCTACCTGAACCTGCCGACGCTCGGCTACCAGCACTGGCTCGACGACCTGACCTCCCGGTACGGCGTCGTGGCCCGCGCCGGCGACCTGTGGAAAACCGTCAGCCGGTCGGGCGTTCGCGGATATGTTCTCTTTCGTACGGGCACCCCGTCGGTCAACGTCGCGACCACGCTCGCGGGTGTGACGGGTGCCGTCGCCATCGAGGAGAGCTTGGAGGCACTCGCGATCCGCAACGGGTTGCGCAAGGTCCTGGACGTGCGGGACAAGGACGACCGCTGGGTGTTCGACACGTACTGGCCGAAACTGCGGCACGACGTCGCGGTCGAGCAGCGTGCGGACATCCCCGAGCGGCTGCGGGACTACGTCACGATGGCGGGCGCACTCGCGTTCTTCGACGGCAACACGGACTTCCGGGCGGAGGTGGTCAAGGCACTGGACGACGACGGCACGGTGATCGGCTGGGGCGACGCGTCGCACGGCGAGGACGCGTTCATCGGCGTGAATTCGGCGGCCGGCGTCAAGGCCCTGCCCGCCGACCATGCCCGCAATCTGTCGGTGCTGTCCGGCATTCGCGAGGAGCGGCTGTCTCAGCACGTTTCCGCGGCCCTGCCCACTCCGGATCCGGACGCCCACTACGTGAGCTTTCTGATCACGGACGGCGACAACATCCAGTGGGCGCTCGGTGATTTCCCGACCGATCCACGGTGGTTCGGCAGCCCGCGTCGTGGCGAGGTCGACCTCGGCTGGGGGATCTCGCCGTCCCTGATCGATCTCGCGCCATCGGTGATGCGTTGGTTCTACGACAACTCCCGGAAGGATCGCTGGGTCGTCGGTCCGTCGGGCGGCGGGTACCTGTACCCGAGCCGCTATCCCGCGGGCGCGCTCGACAAGCACACCGCCACGCTCGCTCGCGCGATGGGCCGGGCCGATCTCTCGGTGGCCCAGATCATCGACTTCGACGCGTTCGAGAAGACCGGCGTGTGGTCGTCGTACCTCAAGCATCGGGAGATCGACGGGCTGATCTACCTCGAGTACTCGAGGTACGACGGCCTCAAGGGCAAGGTCACCTGGGCCGAGGGCAAGCCGGTGATCGGCGCCCGCACCATGCTGTGGGACGGACTCCCCGGCGCCGACGAGGCCTCGGTCACTGCCGAGCTGAACGCCGCCACTCGCAACCCACGCTCGACCGCGGGCTATTCGATCGTCGTCTGGCACGCCTGGAGCAAGTCCGTCGACAACGTCCTGTCGGTCGTCAACGGACTCGCTCCGCACGTCAAGGTCGTCCCGCCGGACACCCTCGTCCGCATGGTCGGCAAATACGCCAAGCCGTAGTCACAGCTCCCGGAAGTAGACCGCGACCGGGAGCTGGACGCAGCCGAGGCTCTCGTAGAACGCCCGGGCCGGCGCGTGAAAGTCGTCGCCGCCGGTGCCGATCTCGACGTACTCCGCTCCCTCGGCACGCATCGCTGCGAACGCGTGCTCGCACAGCGCCGTAGCGAGGTTCGACCGCCGCTCGTCCCGCGCGACCGCCAGCAACTCGACGGTCCCCCGGCGTCGCGTCTCGTCGACATGCCACGCGACATACCCGGCGGGTATGCCGTTCTGCTCTGCGACGGCGACGTACTTGTGCTGTTCCGGCGCATGCAGCGCGGGGAGCTGGCGCCGGTAGTCGCCGCGCCAGTCGCCGTGCTGGTGGTGGAAGATCGTCTCGCCGACCAGCGGGCGGAACGACTCCTCGAAGAACGGCCCGAAGGTGTCGATGGTGAGGTCGATGAGCTGGGCCAGGTCAGCGTCGACGTACGAACGAATCTGCAGGCGAATCTGCATGGAAAGTGCCTCTCACTGGGTGCATCCGGGCAGGCGCGACCGGCCCGCCACGGCTGCCTCGAACGAGGGCGCGGCGACGAGCCGGGGTCAGCGCCGGATGCGTCCGGCGGCGAAGCACTCCATGCCGGCGAGCCTACCGACGAACCGGCGGTACGGCGACCTGGATCGTGTGCACCTGTCCGGTCCGGGGACCGTTGATCAGCCGCCCGATGTTGTCGGTGATCGGTTCGTTCATCCGCCACTCGGCGGTCAGGACGCACAACGTCGGACCGTCGAAGTCGACCAGCGCCAGCGCGAACGGCGCCCGGTTCTCCGCGAGCTCGATCCGGTCCAGGATCTCGCCGCCCTCGGTGACCCGGACGACCCCCTCGGACCCGGTCTGCACCCAGATCGCGCCCTCGGCGTCGAGACAGATCCCGTCCGGACCGAGGTTCTCGGCGAACACCCGGCGGTTCGACAACCCACCGTCGGGGTCCACGTCGAACGCGGTCAGCCGGCCGGCGAACGACTCCGAGATCACCAGCGTCTTCCCGTCCGGAGTGAGCAGCATTCCGTTCGGGAACTCGATATCGCCGGCGACCTCACGGATCCGCCCGTCCGGCGTGACCAGCTTGATCCAGCCCGGTTTCGGCGCCTCCCCGCCGGCGAAGTCGAAGTCCGCGCCGTCGAGATAGATGTTGCCTCGGGCATCCACCACGATCTCGTTCGCGGCCAGCTCGGCGAGCACCGTGATCGAGCCGTCGGGCTCGTAGCGGCGCAGCTTGTCTCCGGTGGTCAGCATCCGGCCGTCCGGCAACCACTCGATCGACCACCCCATCAGGCGCTCCACCGGCACCTCGAGGTACTCCGTAGTACCGTCGGCGTCGACCGCGACGACCTGCTGCTCGATCCAGTTGCAGAACCACAGCCGTCCGTCGTGCCAGCGGCCGGACTCGGGGAATCCCAGGCCGTCGAGCAGGAGCTTCAACTCGGACATCACGCCACCTCGTTCGTCTGTTCGGGGTCGATTCACCCCCTACACGAACGAGGATCGGCCAGATCGACGGCTGAGGAAGAACAGGACGCCGATCAGCGGGAGCGTCACGAGGTACGCCGTCCGGAGGTCGACGACGCGGGCCAGGACGGCGAGGGTCGCGGGCGCGAAGAGGATCGCCGTACCGGAGGCGAGGGCGCCGATCGCGGCGAGGCGGGCCGAGCTGAGACCGGGAGTGGCGACCAGGGCGGCCAGCGTGACCGGGTACAGAGGGGCGACGCCGAGGCCGGCGACCACCAGGCCGAGCGCGACTGCGGCCGGGCTGTCGAACAGGCTGACGAGGAGGGTGCCGCACGCCGCGAGCGCGCCGGAGGGCAGCACCGGGGACCAGTTGCGCCAGTGGATCGGGCCGATCGCGCGACCGATCGCCATACCGATCGGGAACGCGCTGCCGAGCAATGCCGCGGTTGCTGTCGGCAATCCGGTCGCCACCAAGCGTGCCACCGCCCACACCACGAAACAGAACTCGACCGACACCGCGAGCACCACTCGCAGCCAGCCCACGCCGACGTCCAGCGCGACCCGTCGGCCGACCCGGCGCCACTTCCGCCCCAACCCGACCGCCGGCGCCGAATCAATCAACACCGCCACCGGAGCCTCATCCCGTGTGGTGGCTCGCGTTGTTCGGCGGGTCGGCTCGAGGCGTCTGGTGAGGATCGCGAGGAGGAGCAGCGGTGGCGCGGCGGCGATCATCGCGAGGCGGCCGCTGGGGCCGAGGCCGTCCAGGGCGCCGATGGCGAGTGGGGCGAGGATGCCGGTGCCGCTGGCGACCGCGTTCACCCGGCTCAATCGGGCGGCCGCTGTCGGACCGTTCAGCATCAGCGGCGCGACGAGCACCAGCAAGGCCCCACCGAGCCCGACGAACAGCCCACCGGCGATCACGACGGAGTACGCCGGTGCGACCGCGATCAGCACTGCACCGATCGCGCAGACCACCGACCCGGCCGCCAGCACCGATGGCATCGCCCACGACCTCAGCAACCGCGGGCCGACCACCGCCACGACCAGTAACCCGACAGCGAACCCCGACGACAGCAGGGCCAATCGGCTCGTCGGCTCGTTCAGATCCCGCGCCAGGATCGCCACACACGCCCCGAGCCCGGCCAGCACGAACCCCATCGCCGACAGCGCGATCCCGATCCGTACCTCGTCGCCGCGCGCCCCGGCCGCCGTCGGCGCCGCCGCGCGCGTGGTCACTCCAGACCTTTGAACAGCGCATCGAGCTGCCGGAGGTCCGCCAGCTCGAGATCCGCCGAAATACCCTTCAGCCCGGCCGTCATCGCGCCCGCCGCGTCTCCGGCCGACCGCCCGACCACGGTGTCCTCGACCACCAGGCACGCCGCCGCCGGTACGCCGACCAGCTCCGCGGCCCGCAGATAACCCTCCGGGTCCGGCTTCCCGCGGCGTACGTCGTCCACGGTCACAAGGATCTCCGGCGCGATCCCGGCCGCGGTCAGTCGCACCTTCGCCAACTGCGCCGGCGCACTGGTGTAGACCGCCCACGGCATCCCGATCCGCTCGAGCGTCGCGATCAGGTCGACCGCGCCCGGCTTCTCGACCACACCGTCGACGTCGTTGACCTCGAGTTCGTACACCCGCGCCCAGGCGGCCGTGCGCTCGTCCGCCGACGCCTCCGGCAGGAACTGCGCGATCGTCGCGGCCGCCGGGTTCCCGTGCGCGACCGCGAGCACGGCGGCCGGGTCGAGCCCGTACTCGACCGCCCAGCGGCTCCAGCAGCGGTCCACGACCGCGTCCGAATCCACCAGTGTGCCGTCCATGTCGAACAGCACCGCGCGGATGTCCCGGATCTCCATCAGTCCTCCCATTAAACTCGTCCTCCGAGCATAAGGCGAAAGGCAGCGATGACTCCAGTGCGCCGTGGACAGTGGCAGACGGCTTCGGACGTGCTGACCCAGGTCAGCCGCCGGCCCGGGATCACCCGGGCCGCTGTCGCGCGGGCGCTGCGCCTCAGTACGGGTTCCGCGACTGAGGTGACCGCCCGGCTACGCGACGTACATCTGCTGACCGAGGAGCCGGCGCCGAGTCGGGGGCGTGGCCGGCCGACCACGGTGCTGCGGGCGCATCCTGAGGGACCTGTGGTGCTCGCACTCGACCTGCGGCAGAGCAGTTGGCGGAGTGCGGTCGTGACTCTCGACGGGACGCTGCAGGAGCCGCAGTACAAGCGGCACCGGAGTCGGCGCGCACAGGTCGTGCTGAACAACCTGCGGCGTGCAGTGGAACAGGCGCAGGAGCAGTACGGCGCTCGGCTGCAGATGGTGAGTCTCGCCGTACCAGGGACTGTTCGCGACAACCATCTGATGCAGGCACCGACGCTGGAGTGGGCCGAGCTCGACCTGGCGCAGGTCACCGCCGGCACCGCGGTCCCGCTGCTCGCCGGGAATGACGCGACGCTCAGTGGTGTGGCAGAGGCCCGCACGGGTGCTGCGGCAGGAGCTGGTACGGCAGTGCACCTCATCATCGAGGTGGGTCTCGGCGGGACGCTACTGATCGACGGAGTACCGGCGCAGGGCGTGTCGGGAGCAGGTGGCGAGTACGGTCACATTCCCTTCGGTGACCGTACTCGGACCTGTCCGTGTGGTGCGCGTGGCTGCTGGGACCTGGAGATCGACGGACGAGCGTTGGCGCGCCACCTCAAGCAGCCGATGCCGGACGACCCGGTTGCCTACACCGAAGAGGTACTGCGGCGCAGTGACGGAGCTGCACGCGATGCGGTTGCCACTGTGGTCGCTGCGCTCGGTACTGGCATCGCCGGGCTCGTGAACGCTCACGACCCCGATGTGGTCACCATCGGCGGTCTGGCGATCCCACTGCGTGCAGCTGCCGAGCGCACCTTCGACGAGGCGTACCGGGGTGGTCTGATGACGTTCCACCGTGGGTCTCCCCCGCCGGTGCTGCCCGCCACGCACCAGCTGGACGGTCCGCTCCGCGGTGCGGCCGCGCTGGCGTTGGACCAGCTCACGAGTGAGCCGGCCGTCGCCGCCTGGGTCGCCCAGCGCTAGTCGACTCTTTCGGCTACCTCTTCTACCTCTTCGGACGCCGCATCGTCTGAGGTCGCTGCGTCGTCTGAGGTCACCGCGTCGTCTGAGGTCGCGGCGTCGTCGGCTTCGGTTTCTTCGACCTTGGGTTTGGGGACGATCGGCGGCTCGACCTTCGCCAGGATCTCGATGATGTCGTGCCGGTGGTGCTGGATCTCGTGGGCGGTGTGCCGGATGATCCAGCCCAGCGTGCGCGGCGCGCGGACCGGGTAGTTGTACAGCCCGAGCTTGCCGAGCTCCTGCGGCCGCAGTACCCGCGCTGCCGCCCCGAACTCCTTCGCGAACCGGACCAGCGCGGCGGCGACCTCCATCGGGTCCTGGTTCTCGTACTTCTCCTGCTTCACCCGACCCGTTCGGTCCATCGGCGCGTACACCGGCCGGTCCTCGGCCAGGCACTGCGCGATCCGGAACCGCTGCACCTCGAGTACGTCGCGCACGTGGCAGGCGTACTCGATCGCCGACCACACCTCCGGCTCCGGCCGCAGCCGCACCACGTTCGAGTCCGGACCGGCAGCGGCCTTCGTCAACGCCATGCTGCAGTCGGCGGACTGCCGGATCAGCAACGTCACAGTGCCCTGCAGGTCACCCGTGTCGTAGTTGAAACCGCACTGCTCGCAGTACCCGTCGACCGGGGGCTGCTGCTTGCTCAACTGGTGCTCCCTCGAAATCTCCATGCGTGATCGACCGGTCCGATGCCGTCGCCGAGTGCGAACCCGGCGGCGATCGCTCCGGTCACATACTCCTTCGCCGCACCGACAGCACTCGGTACGTCGTACCCACGAGCAAGGTACGCCGCTATGGTGCTCGCCAGCGTGCAGCCGGTGCCGTGCGTGTGCCTGTTGTCGGCCCGGACCGCGCTGTACGAACGGCGTACCCCTGGACCGTGCAGTACGTCGGTCGACGCCGTACCGACGTCGTGACCGCCCTTCACCAGCACCCACGAGGCGCCTGCGTCCAGCAACTCCTTCGCGGCGAGCTCCCGGTCCTCGACCGTCTCCAGCTGTACGCCGGAGACCGGACCGAGCTCGGTGAGGTTCGGAGTGAGGACAGTGGCCAGCGGGACGATCTCGGACCGTACGGCGTCCATCGCGTCGGCCGCGAGGAGCGCATCGCCGTGCTTCGACACCGACACCGGGTCGACCACGACCGGCACCTCCGGCGGCAGGGTGCGCAGCAGCGAGGCAACGACCCGGACCATGGACTCGGACGCCAGCATGCCGGTCTTCACCGCGTCCACACCGATGTCGTCGACCACGCTGTGGAACTGCGCGCGCACCTGCTCCTCCGGCAGCTCCCAGGCGCCCTGGACGCCGAGGCTGTTCTGCGCGGTGATCGCGGTCAGCACGCTCATTCCGTGCACGCCGTTGGCGAGCATCGCCTTCAGATCGGCCTGGATCCCCGCGCCGCCACCGGAGTCGGAACCCGCGATCGTCAGAACTCTCGGCGGTGCCATCTCAACTCCTGAAGTGGGCGTGACCTGTCTCCGCAGCATACGGCGACCCGTCTACGGTGACGGTCCCGGCCGGGAGTTCTTCGTTGCCCTCAGCAACCGAGCCGATGACGGTCCAGCCGTCGGGCACGTCGGCGGGCTCGAAGGTGCCGACCAGCGCGTGGTCCTCACCGCCGGTCAGCACGAACTTCAGCGCGTCCACACCGGTAGCCGCGGCCACCGCCTGCAGCGGCTCGGGCACGGTGAGCGCCTTCGTGTGCACATCGATCTTCACCTGGCTCGCCGCCGCGATGTGCCCGAGGTCCGACAGCAGTCCGTCACTCACGTCGCACAACGAGGAGGCGCCGGCGAGCGCGGCCCGCGGCCCTTCGGCGTACGGCGGCTGTGGGCGGCGGTGCGCCTCGACAACGGCCCGTGGCGAGCGGAACCCGCGGGCGAGCACCGCCCAGCCCGCCTCGGCCCAGCCGAGCCGGCCGACGTACGCGACCTCGTCCCCGGGACGCGCGCCCGAGCGCAGCACCGGCGACCGGCCGTCCAGCGAGCCGAACGCGGTCACCGAGACCACGATCTTGTCGGACTGGACCGTGTCGCCGCCGATGATGCTGGCCTCGACCAGTTCACACTCGTCCACGAGGCCCTGGTTCAGCTCCAGCGCCCAGGCGGTCGGCAGCTCGGCGGGGCCGCCGAAACCGACCACCAGCGCGGTCGGACGGGCACCCATCGCCACGACGTCCGCCAGGTTCTGCGCGGCGGCCTTGCGACCCACGTCGTACGCCGACGACCAGTCCTGGCGGAAATGCCTGCCCTCCACCAGCAGGTCGGTCGTGATCACCATCCGGCCGTCCGGCACCGCCATCACGGCCGCATCGTCACCAGGACCGACCAGGACGTCCGCACCTGTGGACAGCCCCTTGGTGACGGCCGCGATCAGGCCGAACTCACCGGTGCTCCCCAACGTCTCTGTCACGTCAACTGACCTCCCATATCGCTAGCCGGAGTCTAGGCGGTACCGTGACGGAGCAACGAGTACGCCCGGCCACCTCGCAGTACTGTGGCCGGAGCCCCGCTGAGGACGACTGAGTGGAGAACGACGTGGTGGTCCAGGCCTACATCCTGATCCAGACCGAGGTCGGCCGCGCGGCCGACGTCGCGGCACAGATCGCCGAGGTCCAGGGCGTCACCCTGGCCGAGGACGTCACCGGTCCGTACGACGTGATCGTCCGCGCGGAAGCCCGCAACGTCGACGAGCTGGGCAAACTGGTGGTTGCCCGGGTCCAGAACGTTCCCGGCATCACCCGCACGCTGACCTGTCCGGTCGTCCACATCTGATCGTCGTCCACAGGGCCCCACCCCGCTTCGGTATGCCCAAGATCCTGCTCGCCGCGCTCGGCGTTCTCCTGCTCGCCGGGTGCAGCCCCGGCGCCACGCCCGTACCGGTCCCCTCCCCGGCACCTGAGGTCGCCGCCGCCTGCGCCCAACTCGTCCAGGCGCTGCCCACCAAGGTCCTCGACCAGAAACAGCGGAAGACCACCCCCGAGAGCCCGCTCACCACCGCGTACGGCGACCCGCCCATCGAGGTCACCTGCGGCGTCACCCCACCGGCCGGCATGGCCGAAGCGCAGTCCCAGTGCTTCGAGGTCAACGGCATCGGCTGGTTCGCCAAGCAGGTCCAGAACGGCTACATCTTCACCACCATCGGCCGCGAGCTCTACCTAGAGGTCGCCGTCCCCGACAAGTACACCCCCGAAGCCAACGCCCTCACCGACGTCTCGGACGCTATCCACAGCCACAACAAACTCGTTACGCCCTGCACCTGACAACGGCATACTCCCTGACGAGATCGAAATTCGTCGCGTGGTCGTGTCCGGTCGGAAGGAGGAGCGGCGACGTCTCGGGTGGAGGTGTCCGGTGGTGGGTGCCTGGATGACGGGAGAAGCTGATGAAGTACATGATCCTGACGTACGCGTCGCAGCAGGACTACGACGGAATGGCGGGGAAGGACACCGGGAAGCCGGCCTGGAAGCCGGAGGACTTCGCGGCGATGGGGGCCTTCATGGAGAAGTTCAACAACGAGCTGGCCGAGTCGGGTGAGCTGGTCGAGACCCGCGCGCTGGCGGCACCCGTGCTGACGCGCCGGTTCGGGTCGAAGGACGGGCAGTCGGTCGTCACCGACGGGCCGTACGCGGAGACCCAGGAGGTCCTCGCGGGCTACTGGATCGTCGAATGCGAATCCTTCGACCGAGCCACCGAGATCGCGGGTCGGCTCGCGGACACCCCGGCGCCGGACTTCGTCCGAGCAACGGCGTACGCCGACGTCCGACCGATCGTCGAAGGCCGCGACGAGCTAGTGGAGTAAGCAAGGTGCTCGCGCCACAGTTCCAGCACGGCAGGTCGACCTGCCTCGTCTCGCCGGCCGCGAGCGCGCAGACGAACAGCGCGTTCCGGTGCGGCGGGTCAACGTGCCTGGTCCCGCTGAGCTCGAGGGCGCAGACCTACGACGCGCCCCGGTGCGGCACGGCGACAGACCTCGCGTTGCACAGCACGCCGACCCATGGGGCGCTCCGGCGCGGCAGGGCGAGCGGCCTCGCGTTGTGCAGCGCGAGGGCGCGGATGGACGGTGCGGGTTCATGACTGGTGACCTCGAGGAGCTCCTGCGGCCGTTGGTGCCGCAGGTCCTCGGGGCGCTGGTCCGGCGGTACGGGCACTTCGACACGGCCGAGGACGCGGTGCAGGAGGCGCTGCTCGCCGCCGCGCAGCAGTGGCCGAAGGACGGCGTACCGGATAGTCCGCGGGGGTGGCTGATCACGGTGGCTTCCCGACGTCTGACGGATCTGCTCCGGCGTGAACAGTCCCGTCAGCAGCGGGAGGACCGGGTCGCGCACTGGGCGCCGCTCGGTGAGTCGGTCGGAGATGCGGACGACACGCTGGTGCTGCTGTTCCTGTGCTGCCACCCTTCGCTGTCGCCGGCGTCCCAGATCGCGTTGACGCTGCGGGCGGTCGGCGGTCTGACGACAACGGAGATCGCACGGGCGTTCCTGGTGCCGGAGGCAACCATGACGCGGCGGATCACCCGGGCGAAGGCAAGCGTCAAGGACAGCGGCGCGCACTTCACGCTGCCGGCCGATCGGGAGGAGCGGCTGGGCGCGGTCCTCAAGGTCGTGTACCTGATCTTCAACGAGGGATACGCCAGTACGACGGGCCCGAGCCTGCAACGTGTCGAGTTGGCTGCCGAGGGGATCCGGCTGGCGCGGATGATTCACCGGTTGCTGCCCGACGACGCCGAGGTGGCTGGGTTGCTGGCGCTCATGCTGCTGACCGACGCGCGACGCCCAGCGCGCACGGGTCCGCTCGGGGAACTGGTACCGATGGCGGAGCAGGATCGATCGCTGTGGATCCGGGAGTTGATCCAAGAGGGCGTCGACCTGATCACCGCGACGCTCCCCCGCGGGCCGGTCGGGCCGTACCAAGTGCAGGCCGCGATCGCCGCAGTACACGACGAGTCCCCCTCCGCCGAGGAAACCGACTGGCCACAAATCGTCGCGCTGTACGAGGTCCTACTGCGGCTAACCGACAACCCAATGGTCGAACTGAACCACGCGGTAGCCGTCGCAATGGCACACGGCCCAGACGAGGGCCTCAAGCTACTGCACTCCATCGAAAACGACGACCGCCTCGTGAAGGACCACCGTTTGGCAGCGGTGCGAGCGCATCTACTCGAGATGTCCGGCGACCGAGCAGGAGCCCGAGCCGCGTACGAACAAGCAGCCACCCAAACCACCAGCGTCCCCCAGCAGCGCTACCTCCACTCCCGAGCCAACAACCTGTAGCCCGCCGAGCCACTAACAGGCCGGTCCGTAAGCCGGATTCTGCACACCCGCGCACGCGATGAGCACGCAGCGACGGTTAGGCAGCGCGGGACACGGCGCGAGGAGCGGCACACCCACGAGCGCGAGAATCGGGCCGCGCGCGGAGGGCGCTGCGGAGGTTTGGGGAGAACTTTGCACCGAAATCGGCAGGCAATCCTCCCCAAAGGCGATCGCGTGTGTCAGCGATGGGCGGTCTAGTGGGCGCGGGGGCGACGAGCGGGGCGCAGGACGCGGGCGCGGAGCTGCGGTTGGGGAGGATTTGGTGCCCGGAATGGGTGGGCGATCCTCCCCAAGGTGATCGGGTGGATCAGCGTTGGGTGGTCCAGTGAGCGCCGGGGCTGCAAAGACTGCGGAGGCACGCTTGGGCTCACACGAGGGGATAACCACTCCTGCGAGGGGTTATCTACTGGTGTGCGAGGGGTGAACCCCTAACGCTACGGGTTATCCCCTCGCATGGGGCGAGCGCTCCGTCAGCTCCAGAGCAACTCGCGAGGAGTGGGGTGCGGGACGCGGGCGCGAGGTGCGGGACGCGGCGGGCTGCGGGTTGGGGAGGATTTGGTACCCGACATGGGTAGGCAATCCTCCCCAAGGTGATCGGGCGGTGGTGGTTCAGCGAGCGCCGGGGCTGCAAAGAATGCGGAGGCGCACTTGGGCCTTCACACGAGGGGATAACCACTCCTGCGAGGGGTTATCTACTGGTGTGCGAGGGGTGAACCCCTGACAGCACGGGTTATCCCCTCGTGTGGGACGAGCGCTCTGTCAGCTCCAGCAACTCGCGAGGAGCAGAGCGCGGGCGCCGGAGCACGGTCTGGGACGTGGGCTGCGGGACGCGGAGCTTGGGGCGCGGGGTTCCGGGAAGCGAGCGCGGTGCTGCGCGTGCGGTGCAGCGCGGCGCGGTGCTGCGCGGTGCGGTGCGGTGCGGGGCGGGTCCGGTGCGGGAGCGGAGCTGCGGGACGCGGAGCTTGGGGCGCGGGGTTCCGGGAGGCGAGCGCGGTGCTGCGCGGGGCGGGGCAGCGCGGGGCGGGGCGGGGCGGGCGGCGCGGCGGGCATGGCGGGGGTGCTGGTGGGGAGGGATTGGTGCCGCGGTAGGGCTCGTGGTGCCTGGTCCGTGGTGGTGGGTGGGGTTAGGGGCGGGTGGGCCAGGGGGTGCGTTCTTCGGGGCGGTCGTTGGTGGTGGTGCCGGAGGCGGTGGCGAAGTGGCGGCTTAGGCGGTGGGTGGGTGTGTAGGGGGCCCAGCCGGGGTTGCCGGTTTTGGCGAAATCGACCCAGGTGCGGTGTACGAGGTCGGCCAGGTGTTGTGGTGGGGCGGAGCCGAGCATCGCGGCGGCTGCCGGGTCGTCGAGGTTGTCGAAGACGAAGGCCAGCTCGAGGGCGTGGCAGGCGCCGAGGGTTCCGCCGCAGGCGGGGGAACGCCAGCCGAACTCGTACATGAAGGTCCCTGGATGCGACTCCGCGAGCCGGATCGCCGGGATGCGGTAGTACGAGTCCGTCATCACCGCGGCCAGGACGTCCCCCGGCGTCGCGCCGGGGCGGTTGGCGCGATATCGGCGTACGCCGTTAATGGATAGGCCGAAGCGCATAGCGGCCGCCGCATACAAAAGCGGTGTGTTGAACTTGGCGCCGACCCCGGTTGGGACGAGGAAGAGCCGCGCTTCCTCGCTGTTCGTCCCGATCAACACGGAGACGTCCGCGGCAGCCCCCGCCCGCAGGCGATCGAGCGGCGCCGCGGGCAGGTGGACGCCGTCGACCACGGGACCGAACGGCAGCAACGTGCGAGAGACATCGCCCCACTCCTTGCGACGTGCCTTCGCCATCACCTGCTGGCCGAGTTGATCCTGCACCGCGATCAGCCGCTCAATGGGTACGTCGGCGATCGCCTCACGCGTCGGCGCAGTACCGAGCGCCGCGGCCAGCCGAGTCCCGACCAATCGAGCGGTCTCAGCCCCGATCGTGTTGTGACCGGCGCCTGATTCCGCGATCGCCCGATGGAACAGGCCTTCGGCGGCGGGCATCGCGAGCAGCGTGCAGACGCTCATCGCACCGGCCGATTCGCCGAACACGGTCACGTTGTCCGGGTCGCCGCCGAAGCCGGCGATGTTGTCGCGGACCCAGGTGAGCGCCGCGATCTGGTCGAGCAGCCCGAGATTCGGAGCACCGTCGCCGAACCACAGGAACCCGTCCGCGCCGAGCCGGTAGTTGATCGTCACGAGTACGACGCCGTCGCGGGCGAACCGCGTGCCGTCGTACAGGGACAGCGAACCGGCGCCGCTGACGAACGATCCGCCGTGGATGAAGACCATGACGGCCGCGCGCCCGGTGAGCGCCGGCGTCCAGACGTTCAGGTTCAGGTAGTCGTCGCCCGGGACGATCGTCCGCGCGACGAGTTCGCTGGCCGCCTCGCTCTGCGGCGCCGTCGCCCCGTACTGCGTCGCGTCCAGCGGCGCAGTCCAAGGCACAACAGGTTGCGGCGGCTGGAAGCGGTTCGGTCCGACGGGTGGCGCGGCGTACGGGATGCCCTTGAAGGCGAGTACGTCGTCGCCGCTCCCCCGGACCGGTCCGTACTGCGTCGCAACCAGGGTCATGCGGAGACTTCAGCGCAGACCGGTCGGACGCGTCATCGCGAGCTGCAGCAGGTGCTCGACGAGCGCCGGGTAGTCCTTGCCGGAGGCCGCCCACAGCCGCGGGAACATGCTCGTCGGCGTGAACCCGGGCATCGTGTTGATCTCGTTGATCACGACCCGGTTGTCCTCGTCCAGGAAGAAGTCGACCCGCGCCAGCCCTTCGGCGTCGATCGCGTCGAACGCCGTGAGCGCCTTCGCGCGGACCTCGGCGGCGATCTCCTCCGGCAGCTCGGCCGGCACCGACAGCGCGGTGTACTCCTCGCCCTCCGGCAGGTACTTCGTCTCGAAGTCGTAGAAGTCGTGCCCGCCGCCCGAGATCGCGATCTCGCCGCAGACGCTGACCTGCGGCTTGCCGCCGTCCAGACCGCCGAGGACGCCGACCTCGATCTCCCGCGGGTTCTTCGCGGACGCCTCGACGATCACCTTCGGGTCGTGCGCCCGGGCCTCGACGATCGCGTCGTCGAGCTCGTCCAGGCTGTTCACCTTGCTGATCCCGAGGCTGGACCCGCCGCGGCACGGCTTCACGAACACCGGGTAGCCGAGCTTGTCGACCGCCGCGCGACACGCGTCCGGGTCCTGCCGCCAGTCCCGGTCGCGGATCACGACGTACGGCGTGACGTCCAGCCCGGCGCCGGCGAAGACGACCTTCATGTAGTGCTTGTCCATACCGACAGCGCTCGCGAGGACACCGCTGCCGACGTACCGGATGTCGGACATCTCCAGCAGGCCCTGGATGGTGCCGTCCTCGCCCCACGGGCCGTGCAGCAGCGGGAAGACCACGTCGACCTGGCCGAGCGTGCTCGGGACCTGCTCCGGCTCACTGACCACGAGCTCCCGGTTCGCGCCGAACAGCACCGGCAGCGCCGTCACGTCGACCTCGGGGAGCTTGCCGTCGGTGATCGACAGCCGCTCCGGATCGCCGCTCTCCAGGACCCAATGACCGCTCGTACTGATCCCGACCGGCACCACGTCGTACTTCTCCCGGTCGATGACCTGCAGCACGTTCGCCGCGGTGACACAGGAGATGGCGTGCTCGCTCGACCGGCCACCGAAGACGACGGCGACGCGGGGCTTGCGCTGTTGTTCCGAGTACTCACTCACCGGCTCGACTGTAGCGGCCCGGCGATCAGGTTCCGACCTGGGTTCGGTTAAGAGCTCTTCAGATCTGCTCGTCCCAGGTGACTGGCAACGCTGTCACTCCGTACACGAGCGTGTTGTTTCTGTAGTCGATCTCCTCGAACGGTACGGCGAGTCGCAGCGTCGGGATGCGCGCGTACAGCCGGGTGAACACCTCCTGCAGCTCGAGCCGCGCCAACTGCTGCCCGAGACACTGATGCGGCCCGAACCCGAACGCGACATGCGCCGATCCCTGCCGCGCGACATCGAGCCGATCCGGATCCGGGAACACCTTCTCGTCCCGGTTCGCCGAGGACAGCGCCACGATCAGGTACTCCCCCGCACCGATCGTGGACCCACCCACCGGTACGTCGTCCGTCGCGAGCCGGAACAGGCCGAAGTGCACCACCGACAAGTACCGCAACAACTCCTCCACCGCCGCCGGCGCCAGCGCGGGATCCGCCCGCAACGCCTCCAGCTGCGACGGGTTCCGCAGCAATGCGAGCGTGCTGAGCGCGATCATGTTCGCCGTCGTCTCGTGTCCAGCGACGAGCAGCGTGACCCCGATCGATACCAGTTCCGGCAGGCTCAACGGCGTACCGAGTTCCTCGCCGCGGGTGATGAGTCGCGACAACAGGTCGTCCTCGCGCCGCGCCTGCTTCGCCAGGACCAGCTCGACCATGTACTGGTTGAACGCGTCGCTGACCCGCATCTGCTCGTCCGGATCGCCGTCCACCTGGACCAGTACCGCGCTCCGCGCCTGGAACTCGGCGCGGTCCGCGTACGGGACGCCGAGCAGTTCGCAGATCACCAGCGACGGGATCGGCAGCGCGAACTCCTGCACCAGGTCGACCGGCCCGCCGCCGGCGAGCATCGCGTCCAGCCGCTCCTCGATGATCGCGGTGACCCGCGGCCGCAGCGCCTCCATCCGTTTCACCGCGAACTCCCCCGCCAGCATCCGCCGCAGCCGTTTATGGGCCGCACCGTCGACTTGCAGGATCGAGCCCGACTCGACCTCCCGCTCCAGATCGGCATCCGGTACGACGTGCTCCGACGGCGCCGATCGCGAGCTCAACCGACTGTCCCGCAGCACCGTCCGTACGTCGTCGTACCGGCTGACCACGTACGCGTCGACGCCGGCCGGGGTGGAGACCTTCGTCGGGGCGTCGGCACGGCGGAACGCGGCGTACTCCCGCGCCGGGTCGAAGGGACACCCGGACGGCCGGCCGACGGGGAAGCTCTCGGTCATCGCGCGCCTCTCGGTAGAAAACGGTAGTGACTACCATATGGCTGAAGCTGCCGATCAGAAGGAGCTACCGGCGAGTCGGAGAGGCGGTAGCCTGCCTGCCCATGGGACTGCGCGAAGTGAAGCGGGAGCGGACCCGCCGGCTGATCGCGGACAAGGCGTTCGAGCTGTTCAACGACAACGGCTTCGGCCGGACCACGGTCGAGCAGATCGCGGCCGCGGCCGAGGTCGGGCCGAGCACGCTCTACCGGTACTTCCCGACCAAGGAGACGCTGGTCCTCGAGTTCGTCGACGACTGCCTGGCCGACGCCGTCACCTGGTTCCGCGAGCAGCCCGAGCTGGAGCTGCCGGACGGTCTGCGCGCGGTCATCGAGCGGGTTCTCGACCAGTTGGAGAGCAACCCCGGCCGAGTCCGCGCGGTGTTCGAGCTGGCCGAGCAGACCGGATCCGTCAGCGCCCACCTGAACGAGCTGATCTGGCGGTTCCGCAACGACCTCGCCGACGAACTGACGCTGCGGCTACCCGCCGACGGCCGGTCCGAGTTCGTCGCCGCACTGTCCGCCGGGATCGCGATGAACATCATCGAGACGGTCGTCCGCGTCTGGGTCGAGACGCCCGGCAACACCGCGGCGCGGCCCCTCGCCCGGCAGGCCATGGACCTGCTCAGCACCGGCGGCATCCCCCTGCCGATCGCCCCGAACGGGGTCAGCGACAATTCCAGCCATGACTCCTGACCTCGATCCCTCCACCGTCGTCGTCCACGCCGGTCGGCCCGAGCGGGTACCGAACGCACCGGTCGGCAACTCCCCGGTCTTCAGCTCGACGTACGTCGCCGGCGGGGACCGTGGGTACGGACGGTTCGGGAACGACGCGTGGACCGCGCTCGAGGACACCCTCGGCCAGCTCGAAGGCGGTCGCGGCCTGACGTTCGCGTCCGGCATGGCGGCGGTGGCGGCGATCGCGGACCTGATCCCGGTCGGCGGCCGGGTGGTCGCGCCGCAGCACGCGTATTCCGGCGTACTGGCGCTGTTCGATCAGCAGGCCGCGACGGGCCGGCTGAAGGTCGACCGGGTGAACGTCGCGGACACCGAAGCCGTCGTCCGCGCGGTCGAGGGCGCCGACATGCTCTGGATCGAGTCGCCGACCAACCCCGCGATGGAGGTCGCCGACATCCCGGCCCTGGCCGCGGCCGGGCGGTCCGCCGGGGCGACCGTGGTGGTCGACAACACGTTCGCGACTCCCCTGCTCCAGCAGCCGCTCCGCCTCGGCGCCGACGTCGTGATGCACTCGGCCACCAAGTTCATCGCCGGCCACTCGGACGTCGTCCTGGGTGCGGTCGTGACCGCGGACGACGAGTTGTGGTCCGCGATCGAGCTCCGTCGCCGCAGCCTCGGCGCGATCCCCGGTCCGATGGAGGCCTGGCTCGCGCTCCGCGGTCTGCGCACCCTCGCGCTCCGGCTCGAGCGAGCCCAGTCGAACGCGCTGTTCCTCGCGGAGCGCCTGCTCGCGCATCCCCGGGTCAGCCGGGTCCGCTACCCCGGACTACCGGACGATCCGGGCCACGACCGCGCCGCCGCGCAGATGTCCGGCTTCGGCGCGATCCTCGCGTTCGAGCTCGGCGGCGACGCGGCCGGCGCCCAGCGGGTCTGCGAGTGCACCGAGCTGTGGGTGCACGCGACCAGCCTCGGCGGCGTCGAGTCGATGCTCGAGCGCCGCCGCCGCTGGCCGATCGAGGTGCCGACGATCCCGGAGGACCTGATCCGGCTGTCCGTCGGGATCGAGTACCCCGACGACCTGTGGGCCGATCTGGAGAAGGCGCTCAGCGCGACTTCTTGAGCACCGGCCCGCCGAGGAACGTCAGCACGCACAGGACGACGGGCAGGATGAACGCGATGTTCAGCGGCATCCAGTGCGCCAGTCCACCGATCACCGCGGGCCCCGCGAGCAAACCGACGTACCCGAGGCCGACGACGCGGGCCATCAGGGCGCCGGACGAGCGCGGGTCGAGGTTGCCCGCGGCGGTGAACAGCTGCGGTACGCCGCCGGCGAGACCAAGCCCGAAGATCGCCCACCCGACGAGCGCGACGGGCACCCACGGTACGACGATCACCAGCGTCAGGCCGACCGCTGCCATCGCGGCACCCCAGCGCACGATCGCCGCCGGACCGACGACGGCCGCGACCCGGTCGGTGAGGAACCGGCCGACGGTCATCGCGACCGCGAACGAGCCGTACGCGAAGGCCGCCGTACTGACCGAGGTGCCGAGGATGTCGCGGAAGTGCAGGGCGGCCCAGTCGTTGGCGACACCCTCGGACAGCATCAGCCCGAACGCGAGCCCGCCGAGCGCCCAGACCAGCTTCGCGGGCGGCTTGGCCCGCTCGGTCGCCGGCTCGTCGTGCTCCTCGACCGTTGCCTCCAGCAAGAACCGGCTGGCGATCAGCGACAGCACGATGCAGACCAGACCGGACAGGCCGAGCGTGACCTCGGTCGGTACGCCGGCCCGCAGCGTGGCCGCACCGATGACGGCCGCGATCGCGCCGCCGATCGACCACATGGCGTGGAACGCGGCCATGATCGGACGGGGGTAGCCGCGCTCGACCACGACGGCCTGCGCGTTCATCCCGACGTCGATCGAACCGTTGCCGAAGCCAACGAAAATCAGGGCGAGCCCGAGCGTCCACCAGTTGGTGGCCAGGCCGGGGCCGGCGAGCGCGAGACCGAGCAGGATGCCGGCGGCCGGTACGAGCCGGCGTTGTCCGATCTTGTCGACCAGCGGCCCGGCGACCTGCATGCCGATGAACGCTGCGCCGCCGAGCACGAGCAGCAGCAGTCCGAGTGTGCTGTGCGTGATGCCGGTCGTCTGCTCGATGCTCGGAATGTGGACGACCCACATACCGACCGCGAACCCGTTCAGTCCGAAGTACAACCAGGTGGCAACGCGAGCGGCGCGGGGTGGGGCGGTTTGAAGTACATCGGTGGCGGTCAAGAGGCGACCTCGACGAGTACGCCGCGTTGGGTGAGCATGGTTCGTTGGTCCTCGGGGGAAGAGTCGTCGGTGATGATCAGGTCGGGCCGGTCCGCAGGGCAGACGAAGGCCAGGGCGGCGCGGTCCCACTTGGCGCCGTCGGCGACCACGATGGTCCGGGTGGCGACGTTCATCGCCTCCTGCTTGACCTCCGCGTCGCCCAGGTCGAACGCGGTCAGCCCCGCGTCCAGACTGAAAGCACAAGGACTGAGTACGGCCGCATCGAAGCGCAGCGCCCGCAACGAGGCGACGGTCAACGGGCCGACCAGCGAGAGCTCGCCCTTGCGCGCCTCGCCGCCCGGCATCAGCAGCCGGATCCTTGGCGCGTCGGCCAGTTCCTGCGCGACGTGCAGCGAGAGCGGCATCACGGTCATCGTGCGGTCGTGCAGCAGCTTCGCGGTCTCGAGCGCCGTCGTACCGCTGTCGAGCACGATTGTCTCGCCGTCGCGAAGATGCTCGACGGCGGCGCGAGCGATCGCCTGCTTGGCCGCGGTCGCCGCCTGCGCCCGCAGCGAGTACGGCGGCTCGAGTCCGGACGGCATCGCGGACACCGCACCACCGTGCACCCGTTTCAGGACACCCTGGGCGGCAAGGAAGTCGAGATCGCGGCGAACCGTCATGTCCGAAGCCTCGGTGGCCTCGACCAGTTCTTGGACCGACACTCGGTCCACGACTCGTAGTCGTTCTACGATCACTTGATGCCGTTCCGCACTTCGCACGCGCAAAAAACTACCATCCGCCTGATCGTTCAAACAGATAGCTTGTTTACTTGTGACTGAAGACACCACACTCGTCAAGCGCTCGCGGTACGCCGTCGCCGCGGTCTTCTGCGTGCACGGATCGGTCACCGGGTCGTTCGCGACCCGGGTGCCCTGGATCCAGGAGCACGCGGGAGTGTCCGCCGGCCAGCTCGGCCTCGCGCTCGCCTTCCCGGCGCTCGGCGCGGCCCTGATGATGCCGCTCGCCGCCCGCGTCAGCCACCGACTGGGGACCCGCAACGCGCTTCGCGGGCTGCTCGCGCTCTGGACCCTCGCGCTGGTGCTGCCGTCGCTCGCGCCCGGCCTGCTCACGTTGTGCGGCGCGCTGCTGATCTACGGCGGCACGGCCGGTATGGCCGATGTCGCGATGAACGCGCTCGGGGTCGAGGTGGAGCACCGGCTGAAGAAGTCGATCATGTCCGGGCTGCACGGGCTCTGGAGCGCGGGTGCGCTGATCGGATCCGCCGTGGGGACCGTCGCCGCGCACGCCAACCTGAGTGCGCAGATCCATCACGCGATCGCGGCGGCGGTGCTGACGCTGATCGGTGTGGCGGTGTGTCAGTTCGTGCTGAACATCCATCCCCAGGAGGACGAGGAGCCGCCGGCGCGGTTCACGTTGCCGCCGAAGTCGGCGCTGCTGATCGGCGCCGTCGGGTTCTGCGCGGTGTTCGCCGAGGGCGCCAGCCTGGACTGGTCGGCCGTGTACCTGCGCGACATCCTCGACAGCTCAGCGGCGGTCGCGGCGGGTGCGACCACCGGGTTCGCGCTGACGATGACGATCGCCCGGCTCTCCGGCGACGCGATCGTCGACCGGTTCGGCGCCGTACGGACGGTGCGGTGGAGTGGGGCGATCGCGACGCTCGGCGGTCTGCTTGTGGTGGTTGCACCGACACCGCTCGTCGCGATGATCGGTTTCGGGCTGATCGGCATCGGCATCGCCGTCGTCGTACCGCTCGCGTTCGCTGCCGCCGGCCGCACCGGGAAGAACGCCAGTCAGGCGATCGCCGGCGTCGCCACGATCACGTACGCCTCCGGCCTGGTGGCGCCGTCCATCATCGGCGGCATCGCCCAAGCCAGCAGCTTGACCATCTCTTTCCTCGTCGTCACCGCCCTCGCCGTCGGCATCGCGGTGTTCGCCCGCGTCCTCGCCACGAGCCGACAGCCGGGAGCGGTAGCGCGATGACAGTGACCTTTCGAGTAGCCGGGGCGGACGATGCGCCCGCGGTCGCCGAGCTGCACGGGGACAGCTGGCGACGGCACTACCGCGGTGCTTATGCGGACGCGTTCCTCGATGACGAGTGCCCGGAGTACCTCGGCGCGATGTGGGCCAAGCGGCTCGCCGCACGCGAGGGGACGCTGACGACGCTGGCGGAGTACGACGGGCAGCTCGTCGGAATCGCCCACGTCGTGTTCGACGCCGACGAGCAATGGGGCGCGCTCGTCGACAACCTGCACGTACGGGCGCCCCTCAAGCGCCAGGGCATCGGCACCAAACTGCTCGCGCTGACGGCCGACGCGGCACCGGACGGGTACTACCTGTGGGTGCTCGAACAGAACACCGCCGCCCAGGCGTTCTACGAAGCCCGCGGCGGGATCCGGGAGGACAGCAAGCACGTCCCGCCACCGGGCGGCGAGCCACGCCGTCTCAACGGCACCCCGACGTGCTTCAGATACTGCTGGCCGAAGGCGTCTGCTTGATCGTCTCGATCAGCGCGTACGACGCCTGACTCGCGGCCTCGGGATCACCGGCGCGGATCGCCTCGAGCACCACCACGTGGGCGTCGAGGATCCGGTGGTCCTCGGGGATCGACGCGGTCTGGTGGATCGACTCGGTGAGAACCTCGGCGATCGCGTCGTACAGCCGGAGCAGCAGTGGGTTCCCGCTGGCCACGACGACGCCGCGGTGGAAGTCGGTGTCGACCGCCACGAACGCATCCATGTCCCCGGACTCGAGCGCTGCCGCGCGGCGCTCGAGGACCTCGGCCAGCGCGGCCACACTCTCCGGATCCGGATGCTGCGCGGCCAGACGGGCGGCCGCCGCCTCGATCCCGGCGCGGGCGTCGAGAACGTGCGTCAACGGCGCCGAGAGGTCATCCCTGACCAGTACGCCGCTGATCTCGTTCGTCGCCCGTACATAGGTGCCGTCGCCGACCCGCGGCTCCAGAAGGCCCGTCAGGCTCAGCGAGCGCAACGCCTCCCGCACGGTGCCGCGACTCACGCCCAGCTGCGTCGCGAGCTGGTTCTCGCCCGGGATCCGGGAGCCGCGCGCCCATTCCCCGGACTCGATCAACGCACGGAACCGCTCCGACACCTGCAGCACCAGCGGCACCTGCCGCACCGGTCCGTCGAGTGACATCCGCCACCGGCCTCTCTCCCCTGACCTAGCGTACAGTGTAAATGTAGGACATCTGCAGAGAAGCGTGTGAGAGAGGGTGTGTCGTGGCGGTCATGACCGAACGAATGACTCGGGAGCGGTCGTCGCTGATCACGGCGACCGCCTTCGTGGTGGCGCTGAGCCTGCGGCCGGCGCTGACCGCCGTCGGTCCGGTGCTGCCTCGGATCGGTGACGCCCTGAGTCTCGGCGAGGCCGCGCAGGGCCTGCTCGGCACGCTCCCGCTGCTCGCCTTCGCGGTTGCCTCCCCGCTGGTCCACCTCGCGTCCCGCCGGTTCGGCATGGAGCGGGCGGTGTTCGTCTCGCTGCTCGTGCTGGCGGCCAGCAGCGCGCTACGCCCGTACACCGGCACCGCCGGCCTCTGGATCGGTACGGCGGTCGTCGGGGCCGCGATCGCGGTCGGCAACGTACTGGTGCCGGTCATCCTCAAGCGTGACTACGCGGGCAACGTGTCGCGTGCGACGGGCATCTACACGGCGTTCATCACCGGCGGCGCGGCGATCGCATCGGTTCTCGCCGTACCGATCGCGGACGCGGTCGACTGGCGGCTGTCGCTGGCGGTGTGGGGCGGTCTCGCCGTACTCGTCGCCGTGATCTGGCTGCCGCGGACGCTCTCGCCGGAGCCGATGCCGTCAGGTGCCCGCGAGGAAGGCGCTCCCCCGGTGAGCGTCTGGCGGCAGCCGATGGCGTGGCTGGTCACCGGCTTCATGGGTCTGCAGTCCACCAGCTTCTACCTGTTCGTGAACTGGCTGCCCACGATCGAGATCTCCACGGGCGGTGTCTCGGAGCGCTCCACCGGCGTACACCTGTTCCTGTTCCAGGTGTTCGGGCTGATCGGCGGTCTGAGCATCCCGTTCCTGCTGAAGCACCGGACGAACCAGCGGGCCGGTCTGATGATCGCGAGTACGCCGATCCTGCTCGCGCTACTCGGTCTGATGCTGGTGCCGCGGCTCGCTCTGGTCTGGGCGATCGTCGGCGGCCTCGGCCAGGGGGCCGGGCTGGTCGCCGCGCTCTCGCTGATCAGCATCCGGGGCCGCGGTCACCACGAGACCACGCAACTGTCCGGGATGGCGCAGGCGGTCGGGTACACGCTGGCCGCGGCCGGGCCGGTGGTTGCCGGTTACCTGACGCAGGTCACCGGCGGATGGCGGACGACGTTGAGCGTGTTCGCCACGCTCGCCGCCGTCCAGGTCGTGCTCGGCTTCGTGGCCGGCCGAGACACTCGGCCGGCCTGACGCCTGCTGGAACCTGACGCCTGCTGGGAAACAAAGTGCCACGCAGCGGCGAAAAGTTTCCCAGCTACTTGTCGGTGGAGAAGGCCGAGTCGAAGGCCGCGGCCGGCTTGTCGAAGGCCAGGTTGCGGATGACGTTGACCGCCTCCGCCGCGCCGACCTTGCGCTCCATACCGGCGTCCTCCCACTCGACCGAGATCGGGCCGTCGTAGCCGATCGAGTTCAGCACCCGGAAGCAGTCCTCCCACTGCACGTCGCCGTGCCCGGTGGAGTAGAAGTCCCAGCCGCGCCGCGGGTCGGCCCACGGCAGGTGCGACCCGAGCCGGCCGTTGCGGCCGCCGCCGACCCGCATCCGGGTGTCCTTGCAGTCCACGTGGTAGATCCGGTCCTTGAAGTCCCAAAGGAAGGCGACCGGGTCGATGTCCTGCCACACCATGTGCGACGGGTCCCAGTTCAGGCCGAACGCGGGGCGGTGACCGATCGCCTCGAGGGCGAACGTGGTGGTCCAGTAGTCGTACGCGATCTCCGACGGGTGCACCTCGTGCGCGAACCGGACACCCTCGGCGTCGAACACGTCGAGGATCGGGTTCCAGCGGTCGGCGAAGTCCTGGTAGCCGGCCTCGATCCGCTCCGCGGGCACCGGCGGGAACATCGCGACGTACTGCCAGATCGACGAGCCGGTGAAGCCGACGACGGTCTGTACGCCGAGCTTCGCAGCGGCGCGGGCGGTGTTCTTGAGGTCCTCGGCGGCCCGCTGCCGGACACCCTCGGCGTCGCCGTCGCCCCAGATCCGGGACGGCACGATCGCCTGGTGCCGGAAGTCGATCGGGTCGTCGCAGACCGCCTGCCCCACCAGGTGGTTGGAGATCGCGAAGACCTGCAGGTTGTACTTCGCCAGGATGTCCTTGCGGCCCTGGACGTAGGAGTCGTCGTCGACGGCCTGCTGGACGTCGAAGTGGTCACCCGAGCAGGCGATCTCGACGCCGTCGTACCCGGCCTCGGACGCGAACTGGCAGACCTCCTCGAACGGCAGGTCGGCCCACTGGCCGGTGAAGAGTGTGATCGGACGAGGCATCTGAGCTCCTACGAGTTGTCGACGGTGATCCAAGCGCTGTCGTTTGCAGCCGACCGCAGTACGGCGTCGACCACGCGTGCCGACCGGGCTCCGGCGGCGAAATCGGGCAGGCCGTCCGGGAGGTCTCCCAGTACGGCGGCATAGCTGTCGGCGACGAACGAGTCGAACGCGTCCTGGTACCCCTGCGCGTGCCCGGCGGGCAGCCGGTTGACCCGCGCGGCCGGCGGGCTGAGCGTTTCGGGATCGCGGGTCAGCAACTGCGACGCGTCCCGGCGACCGACCCAGAGCCGGTCCGGGTCCTCCTGGTCGAAGCCGAAGCTCGACTCGGTGCCGGACACCTCGAGGTACAGCCGGTTCTTCCGGCCGGCGGCGACCTGACTGACCACGATCGTGCCGACCACGCCGGCCTCGGTCCGGAACTGCGCCGTGGCAAGGTCCTCCGTGCGAACCTCGACGCCGCCGCGCTGCGCCCGTACCGTCCGGAGCTGGGCACTGATCGCGGCGATCCGGTCGCCGGTGACGAACTCGGTCAGGTCGCACCAGTGCGAGCCGATGTCGGCGAAGGTCCGTGACGGGCCGCCGGTGGTGTCGTCGACCCGCCAGTTCTGGTCGTCGGCACCGGCCAGCCAGTCCTGCAGGTACGAACCGTGCAGGCTGGTGATCACTCCGGCGTCGCCCGCGGCGATCCGGGTCCGCAGCTCGCGGACCATCGGGTGGTAGCGGTACACGAACGGTACGGCGCCGACCAGCCCCGCCTCCTGCGCCGCGGCCGACAACCCGGCGGCGTCCTGTACCGAGGTGGCGAGCGGCTTCTCGCAGACCACGTGCTTACCGGCCTCGAGGGCCTGCAGCGTGACCTCGCGGTGCGTGTTGTTCGGCGTACAGACGTGGATCAGGTCGATGTCGGCGGCCAGCAGCTCGTCGAGCGTCGCGAACCCGCGCTCGGCGCCGGTCGCTTCGGCCGCGGCCTCGGCTCGCGACGGTGACGATCCGACGGCCCCGACGACGGTGGCGCCGGAAACCAGCGCCGCCCGGCCGTGGACCTGGCCCATGAAGCCGCCGCCGACGATCCCGACCTTCAGCTTTCGCGCGTTGGTGGACACGTCGAAGGACGCTATGGGACCCTTTTGAACCCTGTCAAGCAAAAGTCCACGACCAGCACGACGAAAGTCCGGTGTTGACGTCCTCCCCACCTTGCAGGTCGGGATTCGAACCATTACCCGGAGGTAGCAAGTTGCGGTTCACGCTTCGTCGAGACCCTCGCGGGCACCTCTTGGCGTGCGCTGACGGCCCGTCCGGCCGCGATGTTGACTGCCGCGTTGACGTCCGCGTGTGCCCGATGTCCGCAGGCCACGCACTCGAACACCGCTTGACTCTTGCGGTTCTCCGATGCGCGGTGCTGGCAGATACTGCAGGTCTGCGACGTGTAAGCGGGATTGACTCTCTCGACCCTTCCGCCGGCCTTGTACTCAAGACGACTCACCAAGGCACCCCAACCGTTGGCCAGGATGCCTCGGTTCAGGCCGGCCTTGCTGCGCCGACGGTTCGGCAATTAGGCACCCGGTCGCACTGGATCCATCCTCGGCGCCGGTCGGTGGACCATCTGACCGATGCGCAGGTCCTCGACGCGGATGGCGTCGAACCGTCGTGCGATGTCGGTACTGGTCTTTTCGACCCAGTCCCTGCGTCGATCCGCGACTCGAGCATGCAACTTGGCGATCGCTGTCCTGGTCCGCTGCCGCCGGTTGGATCCTCGGCGGCTCCGGGCGAGACGACGTTGCAGAAACCGCAATCGGCGCTTCTCGCACCGCGACAGCCCGGGGCACGACAGGAGTTCACCTGTGGACAGCGCCGCCGAAATGGCGATACCCCGGTCTATGCCGACTACCTCGCCTGTACCTGGCGCCGGGATCGGCTCCGGAGCAGCTGCAAAGGCGATGTGCCAGCGACCCACCCGGTCGCGTGTCACGCGATAAGATTTCGCTGCAGGGACAGCTCGGGACAGCCGGAAGTGAACCCAGCCGACCTTGGGAACGAGTGCGGCGGCCCACTTCCGGTTCAGCTTCACGACACGGGATGCCTGGCCACCGACGATACGGAAACCCTCGTGGCGGCCCGCCTTGCGCCAGGTCGGGCGCCGATGTGTGCCGGCGTAGAAGCCCTTGACGGCCAGCGCGAAATCACGAAGTGCCTGTTGCTGCACGGTCTGCGAGCCTGCCCGCAGCCAATCGAACGCAGAACGGGCCTCGGTCAGTTGTCGCGCCTGCTCGCGGTAGCCGGGTGCGGCGCGTTGACCTCGAGCCCACATCGACCACTGCTCGAGCGCCAGGTTCCAGACGTACCGGGCATGGCGGCATTGCTCCACCAACGCAGCCTGCTGTGCCGGAGTCGGGTACATGCGGAACCTGGACACGAACCTGATCCAAGCAATCACGACCGACAGTTCTTGCAATGCGCCCGGCGAGGGCGGCGGCGCCGCGCGGTCTGGGACAGCGAGACCTTCCCGCAGCGAGTCCAATGAGCGATCTGGGTACGGCGGACCAGGTACTGCGGCTGCTGCTCGACGGGCAACCGCGGACTCGGGCCGAGCTGATCGAGCTCAGCGGTCTGGCGCGGTCCACGGTGACCGGCCGGATCGAGGAGTTGCTCGCCGCCGGGCTCGTCGTACCGTCCGGGGAAGCGGCGTCGACCGGGGGCCGGCCGCCCGCGCGCTTCCGGTTCAACCCGACCGCGAGGCTCGTACTGGCCGCGGACATCGGCGCGACGCACCTTTCGGTCGCCCTCACCGACCTGACCGGCGAGATCCTGCACCGCTCGACGACACCCCTGAAGATCGCCGAGGGACCGGAGGTCGTGCTCGCCGCCGTCGCGCGCGCCGGCCTCGCGCTGCTCCGGGAGGCCGGCCGCTCCCCCGCCGACCTGGCCGGTACCGGCGTCGGGCTGCCCGGTCCGGTCGAGCACAGCACCGGACGGCCGAACCATCCGCCGATCATGCCCGGCTGGGACTCGTACGACGTCGTCGGCCGACTCCGCCGCGAACTCCCGGGCATGGTGCTGGTCGACAACGACGTGAACATCATGGCGCTCGGCGAGCACGCGACGGCGTACCCGGACGTCGACGACCTGTTGTTCGTGAAAGTTGCCACCGGCATCGGTGCGGGCATGATCAGCGGCGGCCGTCTGCACCGCGGCGCCCAGGGCGCGGCCGGCGACATCGGCCACATCCAGATCCTCGGCCATACCGAACTCTGCCGCTGCGGCAACACCGGCTGCCTGGAGGCGATCGCCTCGGCGACAGCACTGGCGGCCGGACTCGAAGGAGCTTCGACCAGCCAGGACATCGTCGACCTGGTGCGGTCCGGAAACACTGCGGCCACGGCGGCAGTTCGGCAGGCCGGGCGCGAGATCGGCACCGTACTGGCCGCCGCGGTCAGCCTGCTGAACCCGTCGCTGATCGTGCTCGGCGGTTCGTTGTCCCAGGCGGGCGACAGTCTGCTGGCCGGCATCCGGGAGACCGTCTACGCACGGTCGTTGCCCTTGGCCACCACCGGCCTGCAGGTCGTAACCAGCCGCGCCGGCCAGGACGCCGCCCTCCGCGGCGCCGCCATCCTGGTCCAGCAACAGGCACTGGCGACCTGACAGCAGCTCCACCGCTGTGCAGAGCTGGAGTCACGCCCACGCGGTGGCGATCTGCTCGGCTGCCGCGACCAGGCGGTCCAGGAACGCGCCGCCGCGGGCTCGGCCGAAGCCGTTGCGACGACCGTGGTACGCGCCCTGGACGCAGCGGAACTGGGCCCAGCGACGGACGCGGACGGGGTGCAGCTCGGCCGCTTCGGCGAAGATCTCCAGTTCGCGTTGCAGCGGCTTCGCCAGGTCGCCTGAGTCCAGGTGGGAATCGAGATACGGGAGGACGCGCGGCAGGAGCAGCGTCGCGCCGTCGTACGCCGGGTCGCCGACGTACCCCTTCGGATCGACGGCCAGCCAGGGCTCGCGGTCGGCGCGGAGGATGTTGCGGGGATGGAAGTCACCGTGCACGACAAGCTCCGGCTGCTCCCGACCGAGTTCATCGACCACGTCGAGCGCCGCATCCACCACCCGCGCCGGTAGCGCCTCCGGAAAGTCGGCGGCACCCGATCGAACCTCGTCGTACCACTCGTCGGCGCGGGCGCAGAGCCGAGGCAAGTGATCCGGTGCGGCAATGCTCAGGCGCTTGCTCAGCTCCCCCGCTACCGCCGGGATCGCGTCGTTGTCAGGGAGGCCGATCAACTGTTCCGGGTGCGCCCGCTCGAGCAGCAGGGCGTAGCGCTCGTCGTCGCGTTGGTGGAGTCGTACGGCGCCGCGCCCGCCCCAGGCCTCGAAGGCGTCGGCCTCGTAGTCGTTGCCCGGGTGCGGGAACGAGATCTTCACCACCCGGTCGCCCTCGACCGGGATGACGACGCCGACCTCGCCGTGCATCGTGTCGCCGGTCGGCTCGACGTTCCAGCTGCTCAACACCGTGTCCGCGATCGACGGCAGCTCGTCCAGCCACGCGCGGCCGCGATCGCCTTCGCGGGCGATGGTGGACTCGGCGAACTTCGCCGGGATCATCCCCACCGCTCCGACTTCGCGGAGCGGGAGACCAGGCTGAACAGCATGTCCCTCGGCGTCATCTCGCCCGCGACCACCTTGGTGACGTGCTCGGCGATCGGCATCTCCACGTCGTGGTGGTGCGCCAGCTCGCTGACCGACGCACACGTCTTCACGCCCTCGGCGACCTGCCGGGTGCCGCCGGCGATCTCGGCGACCGTCAGGCCCTGACCGAGCTTCTCGCCGAAGGTCCGGTTCCGCGACAGCGGTGACGAGCAGGTCGCGACCAGGTCCCCGAGACCGGCCAGGCCCGCGAACGTGTGCTCGTCCGCGCCCAGCGCCGTCCCCAGGCGGGCGATCTCGGCCAGGCCGCGGGTGATGACCGAGGCGCGGGCGTTGTCGCCGAAGCCGAGGCCGACGGCCATCCCGACGGCGAGCGCGATCACGTTCTTGCAGGCACCGCCGAGTTCACAGCCGACCACGTCGTTGTTCGTGTACGGGCGGAACGTCGGCGAATGACACAACTTCTGCAACCGCGCCGCGGTGCCCTCGTCCGCGCACGCGACGACCGACGCGGCCGGTTGTCCCTCCGCGATCTCCCGGGCCAGGTTCGGACCCGAGACGACCGCGATCCGCTCCGGGCCGGCGCCGGTGAGCTCGGCGATCACCTCACTCATCCGCTTCGTCGTCCCGAGCTCGACGCCTTTCATCAGGCTGACCAGGGGTACGGCGTTCGGCAGTACGCCGGCCCAGTCGGTCAGGTTCTCGCGCAACGACTGCGATGGGACCGCGAGCACAATGGCTTCGGCCCCGTCGGCGGCCGCGGCCGGATCGTGGGTCGCGGTGATCGCGTCCGGCAACCGCAGTCCCGGAAGGTACTCGGCGTTCTCGTGCTCGGTGTTGATCGAGGCACACAGCGATTCCCGCCGGCCCCAGACGGACACCTGGTTCCCCGCGTTCGCGAGCACCACCGCGAACGCCGTACCCCAGGAACCGGCGCCGAAGACGGCGACCTTGCTCATGCCTGCTCCTCACGATCGGCATCGTCGGCACGCTCGGCCTTGCGGGCCTTGCGGAGGTCGTAGAGCTCCTTGGGCGGGGTCTCGCCGCGCAGTTCACCCAGGGTCTCGGCGACCCGGGCCATGATCACCTCGGTTGCCTCGTGCAACAGCTCGTTGGTCAGCGGCTTGCCCTCGAACGCGCTCAGGTCGACCGGTGCCCCGGCCCGCACCTGCAGGGTCTTACGCGGCAGCAGCCGGAATCGGATCTTGCCGGTGTAGGACTGGATGATCTCCTGGGCGCCCCAGTTCGCGATCGGGATCACCGGGCAGCCGGTCATCAACGCGATCCGGGCGGCGCCGGTCTTCCCCGTCATCGGCCACATCCCGGGGTCTCGGGTGATCGTGCCCTCCGGGTAAACGCCTACACACTCACCGCGTTCGACCGCCGCCACCGCGTCCCGGAACGCGTCCGCGGCCTGGGTGGAGCCGCGGTGCACCGGGATCTGCCCGGCACTGGTGATGATCGTGCCGAGCACCGGGATCTTGAACAGCGAGGCCTTCCCCAGGTACCGCGGGATCCGCCGGCACTCCCAGAGGTAATACCCGAGCACCACCGGGTCGAAGTGCGAGATGTGGTTCGGCACGAACACCACACCACCGGAGCGGGGCATGTTCTCCCGGCCGGTGAACCGGCACTTGGTGAACACGATCATGAACGGCTTGACGATCGCGACGATCAGCCCGAACCAGAAGCCGCGCGGCGGCCGTGGGTCACTGCGCCGGCTGTCCACTACTGCCTCCTGGTGCTCGTCCCGACCATCCGTCATGGGAGAATCCTGCCTGATGGCAGACCTACAGGTCGCTCCCTGGACCCTGGCGATCCCGGTGAAGCGTACGGCGATTGCGAAGAGCCGGCTCGCCCCGGCCTACCCTCAGCACCGTCCCGAACTCGCCCGCGCCTTCGCCGTCGACACTACTGCGGCCGCGCTCGCCTCTCCCCTGGTGCATGCCGTCCTGGTCGTCACCGACGACCCGCTGGTCGCCGCGGACGTCACCGCCGCGGGCGCCCGGGTGGTCCCGGACCTCCCGGCCGCCGGACTCAACGAAGCCTTGCTGCATGGCGCGACTGTGGCCGCGGCCGAGTTCCCGGGCCACGGTGTCGCGGCCCTGTCCGCGGACCTTCCCGCACTCCGCCCGGCCGAGCTGACCGCGGTACTCGCGGCCTGCACCGCCCCACGATCCTTCGTCGTCGATCTCCCCGGCACCGGTACGACGCTGCTCGCGGCGGCTCCCGGTGTGGCCCTGGATCCCCGCTTCGGCGTGGGTTCCGCCCTGGCCCACCAGGCGTCCGGCGCGCTCCCGATCGAGCTGACCGGCATCGAGTCGGTACGTCGTGATGTCGACACCGCGGCGGATCTGGCGCACGCCGTCCAACTCGGCGTGGGACCGGCGACCGCGGACGTGATGTCGCTGGTTCTCGGTGCCGCGACCGGGACCGAGGGTCTAGCCTGCTGACATGCAGGCAACCGTGAGCGCCTACGACAGCGAAACGTTCTCCGGCGCGGTGCTGACCGACACCGGGATCGTGCTCCCGTTCACCGTGCACGCGGTCGCCGACACCCCGGTGCGGCATCTGCGGGTAGGCCAACGAGTACGCATCGAGACCGCCGGGTCCGGCGCCGCGACCACCGTCACGAAGGTCGAGTTCGGCACCCAGTTGTAGACGGTTGCCGTCGGCACCCCGGTCACCGGTCGCGGCAGACAACGGCGAAGGGCCGGAAATCCCCGGGGGGGTGGGTACAGCGAGACAAGTGGCAAGGGTGTAAGGTCTTTGCGCCGTTGGGGTAGTAGGGGTATGATAAAAAAAGAAGAGAGAGGCGGCTATATGTGTGGGTATTG
>NZ_JBSHBJ010000022.1:34935-125318 GCF_053611945.1 Kribbella sp. NPDC054772
CCCCTGTTTGCCCCCGCGTCTGGGCGGGGTGGCTGCTCCCACCTCCCACTGGGGGCGGCCCCCCCCCGGGCGCCGCCCGCACCCCCCCGGGTGGGGGGCCCCCCCCATTCGCTGTACTACTGGTGACTGCTGGTGCCGCAGTGCGTGAAGATCAGCGAGCGGTACGCTTCGCCGCGGTCTTCTTGGCGGGGGCCTTCTTGGCCGGCGCCTTCTTCGCAACAACCTTCTTGGCCGGGGCCTTCTTGGCAACGGTCTTGGCCGGAGCCTTCTTGGCAACGGTCTTCGCCGGCGCCTTCTTGGCGACCGTCTTGGCCGGGGCCTTCTTGGCGACCGTCTTCTTCGCGGCGGCGGTCTTGGTGGCAGCGGCCTTGGCCGGCGCGGCCTTCTTCGCCGGGGCAGCCGCCTTGGTGGCGGTCGCGGCCGGCTTCGGGACGACCAGCTTCGGCAGCTTCTTGGCACCGGAGACAACGGCCTTCAGCTCCGCACCCGCGCGGAACTTCGGAACCACGGTCTTCTTGGCACGCTTGGTCTCACCGGTCCGCGGGTTGCGCACGATGCGCGCCCCACGCTCGATGGCCTCGAAGGCACCGAAACCGGTGATGGCGACCTTGCCGCCCTTCTTGGTCAGCTCGCGCTCTACGGTGTCGATCACCGATTCCAGCGCGTGCTGGGCCTGGCGGCGGTTTCCGTCGAAGTGCACTGCGAGCGCTTCGACCAACTGGCTCTTGTTCACTGCTTCCCTCCGTGAACTAGGCGTCGAGCACAGCGCTCGATCTCACAGGAACGTTATGGACTCAACACGCCGTTCACAAACACCAACGCGGCAATTCGGCCTTGTTTTGGGCGATTCGGGCCACAATTTCGCCCGTTTCGGCCCTGGAGAGCCCTTTTCAGAGCCATCCGCGGCGTTTGAAGATCTGGTGCAGACCTCCACACACCAAGGCCATCAGGCCGATCGCGAACGGGTATCCGTACTGCCAGTGCAGCTCCGGCATCTTGTCGAAGTTCATCCCGTAGACCGTCCCGATCAGCGTCGGGGCGAACAGGATCGCCGCCCAGGCAGAGATCCGCTTCACCTCTTCGTTCTGCTCGCTGCTGGCGATCGCGAGGCTCTTCATCTCCTCGTTCTGCTGCTGGGCCACCAGGGTCGCGTTCACCGTCAGGATGTCCCGGAGCAGTTCGCGGAAGCCGTCCACCTTCTCCACCACCTCGGTGACGTGGTCGGCCACGTCCCGCAGTGAACGTTGCAGTTCCTCGTCCACGCCGTACTTCTGGAAGCCGCCGCGGAGCTGCTCGAGCATGCCGATCAGCGGCCGGGTGGCGCGCTGGAACTCGATCACCTCACGGGACAGTTCGTAGATGCGCCGCGACACCTTCGGGTCACCGCGGAACACCTCGGTCTCGATCTCGTCGATGTCGTTCTCCAGACCGGCGACCACCGGCGCGTACCCGTCGACGACCTTGTCCACGATCGCGTACAGCACCGCTTCGGCACCGCGGCTGAGGAGCTCGGGGTCGCGCTCGACACGGCGCCGTACCGCTGCCAGGTTGGGCGCTTCGGCATGCCGGACCGTCACCACGAAGTCCGGGCCGACGAAGACGTGCACCTCACCGAACTCGACCTCCTCGGTCGCGTCCCGGTACCGCGCGGCCTTCAGGACCACGAACAGGGTCTCGCCGTAGCGCTCCAGCTTCGGCCGCTGATGGGCCTCGTTCGCGTCCTCGATGGCCAGCTCGTGCAGGTCGAACTCCTCCGCCAGCGAGGCGAGCTCGCGGCGGTCCGGCCGGTACAGGCCGATCCAGGCCAGGCTCTGTGCGGCCGGGCTCTCGATCGCCGTGTGCAAGGCGGAATAGGTGTCCGCCAGCGAACTCGGCGTCGAGACCCGGCGCCCGCCACAGTAGATCGCGCTGTCGACGACGCTGTGCCCGTTGGGCAACTGCTGGTCGCGCGACGGCTTCTCGGCCGGCTCGAGCGGTGCAGGGGCCGCGGTGGCGGCGTGCTTGCGGGCGGCGGCGCGCAGTGACGGGGTGCGGCTGAACGCACGGATCGTGCGAAGGCGCAGGTCGGACATGTGTCCTCCAGGTGCGGTGGCAACAAGTGAAAGAGGGGCGCACGTCTGCCCGACCCGCAACTACTGGAGGAGAAAACTGAGAGCGGTCAGCTCCTCGGCGGCCGAGCGAGACCGGTATGTCTGGAGGGCTCGCTGTTCATCAGCGCCTCACCTCCTTGGTCTCGCAAGCCTTGTACTGACACGTCCTTCGGGGACGATGCCAGGGTAACACCAGAGTTATCGCCGCCGGTCCTCCGAACGTTACGGCGGCGACCACTCTGTGCATGCTTCTGGCGGAGATTCAGGCCTTCGCCGGAAGGGTTGCCGGCTTGAAGGACGGCCGAGTCGCTTCGTAGGCAGCGATCTCGTCCGCGTGCGACAGCGTGATGCCGACGTCGTCCAGACCGTTCAGCAGCCGGTAGCGCGTGTAGTCGTCGATCTCGAAGGGTGCCGAGACGTCACCGGCCGAGATCGTCTTGTTTTCCAGGTCGACCGTGACCTTCGTGCCCGGGTCGGACTCGACCGCGGCCCACAGCTGCTCCACGACGTCCTGCGTGACCAGGGCCGCGAGCAGCCCGGCCTTGCCCGAGTTGCCGCGGAAGATGTCGCCGAACCGCGACGACACGACTACCCGGAACCCGAAGTCGAGCAGCGCCCAGACCGCGTGCTCACGCGACGATCCGGTGCCGAAGTCCGGTCCCGCGACGAGCACCGAGACGCCGCCGTACTGCGGCTGGTTCAGCACGAACTCGGGATCGTTGCGCCAGGCCGCGAACAGGCCGTCCTCGAAACCGGTCCGGGTGACCCGCTTCAGGTACACGGCCGGGATGATCTGGTCGGTGTCGACGTTGCTCCGGCGCAGCGGGGCCGCCGTACCGATGTGCTGGGTGAAGGCTTCCATGGTTGCGTTGCTCCTCAGACGTTCGCAGGTACGGCGACGGGCGGCAGGTCGGCCGGAGCGGCCAGGGTCCCGGTGACAGCGGTCGCGGCGGCGACCAGCGGGGACACCAGGTGGGTGCGACCGCCCTTGCCCTGGCGACCTTCGAAGTTCCGGTTCGAGGTGGAGGCGCTGCGCTCCCCCGGGGCCAGCGTGTCCGGGTTCATCCCCAGGCACATCGAGCAGCCCGCGCCGCGCCACTCGGCGCCCGCGTCCTTGAAGATCGTGTCCAGGCCCTCGGCCTCGGCCTGCAGCCGGACCCGGCCGGAGCCCGGGACGACGAGCATCCGGGTGCCCTCGGCAACCTTCCGGCCGGCCAGCACGCCGGCGGCGGCCCGCAGGTCTTCGATCCGGCCGTTGGTGCAGGAGCCCAGGAACACCGTGTCCACATGGATCTCGCGCAGCGGCGTACCGGCGGTCAGGCCCATGTACTCCAGGGCGCGCTCGGCAGCGACCTTGTCGTTCTCGTTGTCGAACTCGTCCGGCGACGGCACGTTGGCCGACAGCGGCAGGCCCTGACCCGGGTTGGTGCCCCAGGTGACGAACGGCGCGATCTCCTCGGCGCGGATGACGACCTCGCGGTCGAAGGTCGCGTCCTCGTCGGTCGCGAGGCTCTTCCAGTACTCGACGGCGGCTTCCCAGTCGACGCCCTGCGGCGCGTGCGGCTTGTCCTGCAGGTACGTGAACGTGGTCTCGTCCGGCGCGATCATGCCGGCCTTGGCGCCCCACTCGATCGACATGTTGCAGATCGTCATCCGGGCTTCCATGCTGAGCGCCCGGATCGCCTCGCCGCGGTACTCGACGATGTAGCCCTGGCCGCCGCCGGTGCCGACCTTCGCGATCAGCGCCAGCACCAGGTCCTTGGCCGTGACACCGTCGGGCAGTACGCCGTCGACGGTCACCGCCATCGTCTTCGGACGGGCCTGCATCAGCGTCTGGGTGGCGAGCACGTGCTCGACCTCGCTGGTACCGATGCCGAAGGCAATCGCCCCGAACGCACCGTGGGTCGAGGTGTGGCTGTCACCACACACCACGGTCATGCCGGGCTGGGTCAGGCCGAGCTGCGGGCCGATCACGTGTACGACGCCCTGGTCCGGGTCGCCGAGGGTGTGGATCCGGATGCCGAACTCCTCGGCGTTCTTCCGCAGCGTGTCCACCTGGGTGCGCGACACCGGGTCGGCGATCGGCTTGTCCACGTCGAACGTCGGGACGTTGTGGTCCTCGGTCGCGATCGTCAGGTCGGGACGGCGGACCGTGCGGCCCGCCAGGCGCAGCCCGTCGAAGGCCTGTGGACTGGTCACCTCGTGGACCAGATGGAGGTCGATGTAGAGAAGGTCGGGTTCTCCCTCGGCTTGGCGCACGACATGCGCGTCCCAGACCTTTTCCGACAACGTCCTACCCATCAGACTTTCTCCTTCGGGGTTTGCTGGATCCGCACCGCCACTGGTGCGTCATCGCTCACAGTGCTCTCAATTAGGCTGTAGAAGCGACTTGCGTTCCACGATTCGAGACGGCAATATCGTCTCATGGACAACTCTAGCGGAGTCGGTGTTCTCGACAAAGCAGCCCTCGTACTGTCCGCCCTCGAGTCCGGGCCGGCGACCCTGGCCGGCCTGGTGGCGGCGACGGGCCTGGCCCGTCCGACGGCCCACCGGCTGGCGGTCGCCCTCGAGCACCACCGCCTGGTCGGTCGTGACATGCAGGGACGCTTCGTGCTGGGCCCGCGACTCAGCGAGTTGGCCTCGGCCGCCGGTGAGGACCGACTGCTCGCGACCGCCGGCCCGGTGCTGGCGCGACTGCGGGACATCACCGGTGAATCCGCGCAACTGTTCCGCCGCCAGGGTGAGTACCGCGTGTGTGTCGCCGCCGCCGAGCGCCCGTCCGGCCTCCGCGACACCGTCCCCGTGGGCAGCCAGCTGACCATGGCGGCCGGGTCCGCTGCCCAGATACTGCTTGCCTGGGAGGACCCCGAGCGGATGCACCGCGGCCTCCACAACTCCTCGTTCAACGCGGCCGCACTGGCCGGCGTCCGCCGGCGCGGCTGGGCGCACTCGGTCGGCGAGCGTGAGCAGGGCGTCGCGTCCGTCTCCGCGCCGGTCCGCTCCCCCAGCGGCAAGGTGATCGCGGCGGTGTCGGTCTCCGGCCCGATCGAGCGGCTGTCCCGGCAGCCCGGCCGGATGCACGCGCCCGCCGTGATGGCGGCCGCCGAGCGACTTTCCGAGGCCCTGCGGCGCGCCTCGGAGTAGCGGCGCGCGCCAGGGTGGTTGTCACACGGCGTAACTGAGATCACCATGAGGGTTAACCCCTCAAGGAGGTCGACATGGAGCGTGACTGGCTGACTCTCGGATGGAAGATGCTGCTCGTGCGCGGCGCGATCGGCATCGTGTTCGGCATTCTCGCGATCGCCTGGCCGATCCACACGGCGATCGCGCTGGCGCTGCTGTGGGGCTTCTGGGCCCTCACCGACGGCATCGGTTCGATCGTCCAGGCCTTCCAGCCCGAGTCCCGCGGGAGCCGGATCTGGCTGGTGGCGCTCGGCGTGATCGCGTTGCTGGCGGCCTTCTTCGCGATCACCAGCCCTGGGATGACCGCGGCCACGCTGACCTGGATCCTCGGGATCTGGCTGATCATCCGGGGCATCTTCGAGCTCGCCGGCGCCTTCAGCAGCCGGCAGGTGATGCCGCGCTGGCTGCTGGTGCTGAACGGTCTGTTGTCGTTGCTGATCGGCGTGCTGTTCGCCGCCAAGCCGGGCGCCGGCGCGGTGAGCCTCGCCGTGGTGCTGGGGATCTCGGCCCTGGTCTGGGGCGTCGTGCTGATCGGCGTCGCCCTGTCCGTACGACGCATCACGCCGGGCCCGGCCGAAGCCACCCCGGCACCCGCCTGACGTCTGTCGCTATCCGAGGGCGGTTCCGGTTTCTCTGGTGCGGTCCTTGGCTGCCGTTGCCGGGTCGACGCCGGGGCCGCCCTCGGCGCGCGCCGCCGTACCCGCTCCCGCGACGCCGTCACCGGCCAGCCGCGCCGCCGCCGTGACGTCCGCCTCGCGGGTCGCCTCGGCGGCGGCACCCGGTGCGGCTTCGTTCTCGAGCCGGCCGATCGCGCGCTGGACGTCCTCGCCGATCCGCCGGCCGAGGATGTCGCCGCGCTGCTTGAGCACCGTCTGCGACTCGCGCGACTCGTCCAGCTCCTTCATCGCGACGGCCAGCTGATCGCCGATCACGGACGTGAGCCGTTCGGTCGCCGCCGCCCGTACGGCGGTGTCCGCCTGCTGCAGCACCGGCGAACGGTTGACCAGGATCTCGGCCGTCACCATCGCCTTGTCGAGCCGCTCGGAGGCGTGCACGCGGTCAAGCAGTCGGCCGTCCCCGGTGCCCCGCTGCTCCACCGGATCGACGATGCCGGCGAACGCGCCGACGAGTCGCTCGCGCGGAGTGTCCTGCGCCCAGCCGTTGCCGCTCCGAAGGCTCCGCGCCACCGCCGGGGAAATCGTCTGCGCGGCCTCCAGCTGGTCGACCACATGCGGGTAGTGGAACCGGCCGACCGCTGAGCCGATGGCGTCGGACAGCTGCTGGCCCTGCCGGTCCTGGACCTGGCGCGCCGCCCCACGGCCCGCGCCGGCACTGAGCTCACGGGTCAGGCCGAGTCCGAGCTGCTGCACCTTCGACACTTCGCCGCCGGTCGGCCAGCTACGCGTCTTACGCCAGGTCGTGCTGCGACCGAGCCTGTCGAGCCTGAGTCCGTCGCCTTTGTCCTCGCCCCCGCTGACCCCGACGCCGAGGACGCCGCTGCGCAGCTTCTCCGGCGAGAAGTACGGACCGAGCAGCACCCTGCGGTCGTACCGCTCCGGTGGCTTCTCCTGCAGCCGCTCCCGGACCGCGGCCTCCCACTCGTCGACGAACCGTGCCGCTGCCTTCGAGACTGGTTCCTCTGCCACAGGCCGGATTGTGCGGCCACCCGGCAAACGCCGAGACTCGCCCACCCGACGACGCGGTTAACAACCGCAGGACGTGCTCGGAACCAGCTCGTAGTCGAGGACGTGCCGTGCCGCTACCCGGTCGGAGCGATCGAGCAGCAACTCGACGGCGCTCCGCGCGGTGTCCTCGATCGGCTGCCGAACGCTGGCCAACGGCGGGATCGTCACCAAGCACTCGCTGGTGCCGTCGAACCCCATCACCGCAACGTCTTCCGGAACCCGCAGCCCGGCCTCCCAGGCAGCGAACAGCACCCCGAACGCCTGCTCGTCCGTCGAACAGTAGATCGCCCGCGGCGGCCGCCTCTCCCCGAACCACGCCCGTACGGCGTCCCTTGCCGCGAACCGTGACACCGGCGCGGCGACGTACCGGGCCGACGTGCGTGGATGGGCCTTCAGTGCGTTCTCGATACCGCTGCGGTGTTCCGCCGTACCCGGTGATTCCTCGGGGCCCGTGACGATGCCGAGGGTGCGGTAGCCGTGGGACAGCAGGTGCTCGGCCGCGGCCTCGGCGGCGGCGACGTAGTCGATGGACAGCGTCGACACGGTCACCCCCTCGGGAACGGGGTGCAGAGCAACGACCGGTACGCCGGCCGCCGCGAACCGCTGGATCGCGGGCTCGACCAGCAACGAGACGAGCACGACACCGTCGACCTTGCGCTCGATGAACGATCCGATGTGCGCCGACTCCTGTTCCGGATCGCCGGACGAGTCACCGATCAGCAGCAGGTGATCGTGCTGCCGCGCGAAGCTCTCCAGGTGCTCGGCGAGCGTGGCGAAGTACGGGTTGCGGATCTGCGGGATCAGCAGACCGAGCGAGTACGTGCGTCCCGCGCTCAGTGCACGGGCGAGGATGTTGGGCCGGTAGTCCAGCTCCGCCGCGGCCTCCAGTACGCGCCGACGGGTCTCCGCCGACACCGGCCGGGGGCCGTTGTTGAAGACGTAGCTGACGACCGCGGTGGACGTTCCGGCCCGCTCCGCGACATCACGCGCGGTCGCCATCGGACTCCCCGTGCGCCCCGCCCGCCGTCACGATGCGCGCCGTGATCTCCTCGGCCACCTGCTCGGCGTCGACCCCGGTGACGATCCGCACGGTGCCCTCGGGATCCGCGGTGAACGTGCTGTGCCCGGCCCGCTCGCCACCGACAGCGATCGTGATCCGGCCAGGCTCCGAGAACGTGAACAGCTCCGGCCGGCTCAGCGTCAGTACGGCGATCGGGTCGTGCGGCACGTTCCAGGTCTCGCTCCAGAACGCCCACCACTGCTCGATGTCCGCGCCCAACGCCGCGCCCAAGGCACCCGCAGCCCGGATCCGCTCGAGTCGCGCGGACTCGATCGTCACCTGGCGCGTGATCTCCAGACCCGTGATGGTGGTCGGGATGCCCGCGGTCAGGACGGCCTGCGCCGCGACGTCGTCGGACTTGAAGTTGTGCTCCGACACCTCGTCGCCGAACGAGCCGCCCATCACCCACAGATGCCGGATCCAGCGCGCCGCCTCGGGTTCGAGCGCCAGCGCGGCAGCGAGGTTGGTCAGCGGTCCGATCGCCGCGACGTCGAGCTCACCAGGTTGTGCTCGCAGTCCCGCGACCAGTCGCTCGGGGGCACTGTCCGCGCTGATCGCCTCGTGGTCGAGGTCGTCGTGCAGCGTGCCCTCGTGGCCGGCCCACCAGACCTCACGCCCCGACACCGGCTCCACAACCCCTGGTACGACGTCCAGTTCGCGGCCGGCGAGGACGCCGTACCGGCGGGCCAGCTGCGCGCGCAGCCGGGTGTCGCCGTACACGGTGTGCACCTCGAGCAGGTCGAGTTCGGGGCTGCCCAGGATCTGGGCGAGCGCCATCGCGTCGTCGACGTCGGAGCCGATGTCGGTGTCCAGAATGATGGATCGCATAGCGGGCATGGAATGCATGGTCTCCCTATTTCAGGCCACTGCTCGAGACGGACTGGACGAAGTACCGCTGGAAGCCGGCGATGACCACCAGCGGGATGACGGTGAGGACGACGGCCCCCGCGAACACGAGACCGTAGTCGGTGAAATTCTGGCCCTGCAGGTTCGAGAGCGCGACCGGACCGAGGACGTGCCGCGCGTCGGTGCCGATCAGCAACGGCCAGACGTACGACTGCCACTGGAACAGGAACAGCATCAGGCCGGCGCCGATCAGCGCGGGTTTGGACAGCGGCAGGTAGATCCAGCGAAAGACGCCGAACCAGCCGAGTCCGTCGAGCCGCCCGGCCTCGACCAGTTCGGCCGGGATGCCGAGGAAGAACTGCCGGAGCAGGAAGATCGCCATCCCGTTGCCGATCCCGGGCAGCACCAGGCCGGTGAACGTGTTGGTCAGCTGCCAGTCCCGGAACATCGACGACAACGGGATCGCGATCGCGTCGAACGGCACCAGGAAACTCAGTACGACGATCCCGAACACCAGCCCGCGGCCGCGGAACTCGAACGCCGCCAGCCCGAACGCCGCGGTCGCGCAGACGGCGAGCCCGATCACGACCGTGGCGGCGCTGACGACGATCGAGTTGAGTGTCGCGCGACCGATGTCACTGCTCAGCAAGGCCGAGTAGTTGGTCAGGGTCGGCCGCAGCTCGAAGAACGTCTGCCACGACAACGGACTGAGGTTCGCGAACGTCTCCGAGCCCGGCCGCAGCGAGTTCGTGACGACCCACAGCAGCGGCAGGAAGAACAGCAGTCCGACGACTCCACCGAGCACCGAGAGGCTGACCCGCTTCACTGGTCACCCCGCAACAACCGGAACTGCCCCGCCACGATCGCGAGCGTCAGTGCGACCAGGATGACGACCTCGGCCTGCGCGACGTGGATGTCGCCGATCGCGTAGGCGCGGGTGTAGACGTCGTACATCAGCAGGTTGCTGTTGCCGTTCGGGCCGCCCTTGGTGAGGATCTGGACCGGCGCGAACACCAGCAGGTTCGACACCGTGTCGGCGACGAGTACGAAGGCGAGTGGCCGCCGTACCAGCGGGAGGATGACCGACACCATCCGGCGCCACGCACCGGCGCCGTCGAGCAGCGCGGCCTCCCGTACTTCGACCGGGACCTCCTGGATTCCCGCGATCAGGAAGAGCATCCAGTACCCGACGCCGATCCACGAGAGCAGCACGATCAGCGACGGCAGCACCTGGCTGGACGACGTGAGGAACGGCTGCGCCGGGAGGCCGAATCGCTCGAGTACGCCGTTCGCGAGGCCGTCCGGCCGGTAGATGACGCTCCAGATCACGGCCGAGACCGCAGGCGGGGTGGCGATCGGGAGGATCACCAACGTCCGCCAGAGCTTCGAGCCGGCGGCCTTCTGGGTGAACAGGACCGCCAGCAGGAACGAGACGACCACCTGGATCGGGTTGACCAGCACCGTGAAGAGCAGCGTCACGCCGACCGCCTGCCGGAAGTCCTTGTTCGACAGCAGATCGGTGTAATTGCCCAGCCCGGCGAACACCCGCCCGCCGCGCAGCAGGCTCTCGGTGTAGAAGCTCTCGGTCACGGCCGAGATCGCCGGCACGATCCGCAGTACGGCGAGACACACCAGCGCCGGCGCCAGGAAGGCCAGGGCGATCAGCCCCTGCCGCTGCTTCACTTGATCCGCCTCATTTGATCGACTTCCAGGCCTCGTCGAGCTGCCGTGTCGCCTCCTGCAGCCGCGCGTCCGGGTTCGTCCCGTTGCGGATGTCGGCGAACGCCTTGGCCAGCACTTCCTCGAACTGGATGTACCCGACGCTCACCGGCCGCGGCACCGCGGTGTGCTCACTCTCGTACGTCGTGATCGCCGCGGCACCGGCCGTCTTCGCACCGGAGAACGCATCCATCTGCGGGGTGTACTGCTTCTGCGCGGCGAGGTTCGCCGGGATGATCGTCGTCGTACTCGTGGTGGCCAGGTTGCCGGCCGGGTCGAGCGTCGCGAACTCGAGGAACTTCCGCGCCATCCCCTGCTGCTTCGACGCCGGGTTGATGCCGAGCGACCACGAACCGGTCGGCGTGACCGGCTTGCCGCCCTGGAAGTACGGCAGCGGCGCGACGCCCCAGTCGATCTTCGAGCTGCCGAAAATCTTCAGGTCCCACGGGCCGCCGACGAAGAACGCGACGTTGCCGGCCGCGAACACCGGACCGGTCTGGAACCCGCCGATCCCCCGCGGCGACAGTCCGCTCGCGAACGTGGCGCCGTACCACTGCATGGCCTTCTTCCAGCCGTCGGTCTCGATGGCGGGCGTCAGCGCGTCGTCGCCCTTGATCCCGGAGCCGCCGCCGAGCGACTCGGCCAGCGGCTGCAGCTGGTAGTACGCCTCGGGCTGCTCCATGAACAGTCCGTACTTCGTCCCGCCCGCCTGCATCGCCTTGCGGCCGGCCGCCTCGACCTGCTCCCAGGTCCAGCGCTGCTGCGGGTCCGCCGTCGGCGGCGTCACCTTCGCCTTGGCCAGCGCGGTCTTGTTGTAGAAGAGGAACTGCGTCGAGTTCCACATCGGCAACGACCACAGCTTGTCGCGGAAGTGGTTGGTCTTGTACGCCGTCGCGCTCACCGAACTCTTCACGCGGCCGTCGAGGTCACTGAGGTCGGTCAGGAACCCCTTGGCGGCCAGCTGCGAGACCCGCGGCTCGTCGACCGTGTAGACGTCGATCCCGGTGTCCTTCGCAGCCAGCCGCTGCTGCATGGTCGCGTTGAACTGGTCGAACGGGATCTGCGTGTAGGTGACCTTGATCCCCGGGTTCTTCGCCTCGAAGGCCTTGATCACGGGCTGGTAGGTCTCGGTGTTGTCGGTCCCCGCGAACGTGATGGTCCCGGTCTGCGGACCTTGGTCCGCGGCGGCCGGGGCGCCGGAATCCGCCGAACCGCCACAGCCGGCGGCGAGCAGCACGACCGCACCCAGGGCAGCGATCAGCGCGGCGGGACGGGGGAAGAGGTTCCGCGGCACGGCAATCCCCTTTCAACGACGGGCCAGAACGGCCGACGGGAGGTCTAAGCGCGTAGACTCTAAGCGCTTAGACTCGGGTCTGTCCAGCACTCCCCCTGTGTGGAACTTCAGTGCCACCCACCGCACCTTTTCTTCCACAAACCCGCTGCCCTCACCCGAAGCGGCCGGCCGCCCCCACGCAGCCCCAGCCCACGCGACCAGCTCCGCACGCACCCCGCACGCGCGCAACCCCCACCCACCCGCGACCGGTTCCCCAGCCGATCCCACCCGCCCCGCACCCACCTCCGGCGCAACGCAACAGCGCCCCCCACCACTCGGTGGGAGGCGCTGTTTCTCTGGTAGCCCCGACGGGATTCGAACCCGCGCTACCGCCTTGAGAGGGCGGCGTGCTAGGCCGCTACACAACGGGGCCAGAGGTTTTGTCATCCGGACCTTTCGGCCCGGGCAACGAGGTCGAACTTTACCGATTTTCATCGGTGCGGTCCAATCCGCTGGGGTACTAGGACTCGAACCTAGACTAACTGAACCAGAATCAGACGGGCTGCCAATTACCCCATACCCCAAAGGCATTTCACTGAGTTGGAGAGTTTGTTTCCGCCCTCACCATCCCGGCTCGGAGAGCTTACCCGAGCATGCGACCGGACACCAAAACGGGGTCCCTCGGGCGCGTTGTCACTCCCGTCACACCCGACCCTCCTGACGCTCGGTCGTCAGGTTCATCCGGCCCGCGATCCACAGCGCGACCGCCCCGAACGCCGCGAACTTCACCACGTCGACGATGACCAGCGACCACGGCGCGTCCTTGACGCCGAGGCTCGCGCCGACGCTGTTCGTCAGGGCCGCGAACACGAACGTCACCACGTTGTTCGCAGCGTGCCCCGCGATGCCCGCTTCCAGGCCGCCCGTGCGGACCACGAGCACCCCGGCGACGAGACCGAACGCGAACCGGTCCAGGAACAGTGCCGGGCTCTGCCACGGCCAGATCCCGTGCGCGGCGGTGAAGAGCAGAGCGGTCACCAGGACGACGACCACCGAGCTACGGGCCAGCGCGCCCATCGCCTGCAGCAGGTACCCGCGGAAGTAGTACTCCTCCCCCGCGGCCTGGAACGTCGACGTGAGCAGCGTGACGGCGATCACGGCGACCGCGTCCGACGCCGCGCCACCACTGTGCCGCTCGCCGGTCGCGAGCTCGACGTTGCCGAACTGGACGACCGCGAGCGCCAGCAGCTCGATCACGATCGCGGCGAGCGCGAACCACGCCAGCGGCCGCCAGCGCAGCCCGCCGACCACTGAGGACAGCAGCCCCGGTGGCTGGCGGTTGAGTTTGCGGGCGACCAGGATGCTGAGCGGGATCAGCACGATCAGCGACAGGTTCGTGGCGAGCAGCCCGAACCAGGACATCGTGCCCTCGGGATCGGTCCGGATCGCCTGCTGGACACCGAGGATGACCAGGCTGGCGACCATCCAGCCGACCAGGATCGCCAGCGACCCGAGGACGACGTACCCACGGGGTGCCTCCGGCGTGCGGAGCAGGTCCTGGTACTTCGTCCCGCTCTTGCGGGTCACGTCCTTCGCGGGCACGGTCATGCCGTCGTACGACGGGCCTGCTCGAGCCGGCGCAGCGATGTCTCGCGGCCGAGCAGCTCGAGTGACTCGAACAACGGAGGGGAGATCCGGCGGCCGGAGATCGCCACCCGGACCGGGCCGAATGCGTTCTTCGGCTTCAGCCCGAGCCCGTCGATCAGCGGGGCCCGCAACGCCGCCTCGATCGCCTCGGTCGTCCAGTCGACGTCGGTCAGCGCCTTGATCGAGGCGTCGAGGACCGCGTCCGCGTCCCCGGCCAGCCCCTTCGCGGCCGCGTCCGGGTCGATCGAGAACTTGTCCTCGCTGACGAACAGGAACCCGAGCATGTCGACCGACTCGGACAGCGTGTTCATCCGCTCCTGCACCAGCGGTACGGCGGCCCGCAGTACCGCGAGCTGCGCGTCCGAGGGCTCAGCGGGCTCGGCGGGCAGCACCCCGCCACCCGCCAGGAACGGGATCATCCGCTCCGCGAACTCCTCGGCCGGGATCATCCGCATGTGCGCGGCGTTGATCGCCTCGCACTTCTTCGGGTCGAAGCGGGCCGAGTTCGCGTTCACCTTGCGGATGTCGAACGCCTCGATCATCTCCGCCATCGTGAACACGTCCCGGTCCTCGGCGATCGACCAGCCGAGCAGCGCCAGGTAGTTCAGCAGACCCTCGGGCAGGAAGCCGCGCTCGGCGTACTCGGTGAGTCCGGAACCCTTGTCCCGCTTGGACAACCGCTTGTTGCCCTCGCCCATCACGAACGGCAGGTGCCCGAACCGGGGCGTCCGGCCGCTGCCGACGCCGATGTCCGCGAGCGCCTCGTAGAGCGCGATCTGGCGCGGCGTCGACGGCAGCAGGTCCTCACCCCGCAGGACGTGGGTGATCTCCATCAGCGCGTCGTCGACCGGGTTCACCAGCGGGTAGAGCGGGTAACCGTTGGCCCGGACCAGGACGTAGTCCCCCAGGTTCTCCGGGAGGAAGGTGATCTCGCCGCGGACCAGGTCGTCGAACACGATCGGGCGATCCGGCATCCGCAGCCGGACCACGGGCCGGCGGCCTTCGTCGACGTACGCCTGCAGCTGCTCGGGCGGCAGGTCGCGGCAGTGACCGTCGTACCCGCTGTGCTGGCCGGAGGTGCGCGCGGCCTCGCGGCGCTGGTCGAGCTCCTCCTGCGAGCAGTAGCAGTGGTACGCCTTCTGCGCGGCGAGGAGCTTGCTGACGACGTCGGCGTAGGTGTCCATCCGCTCGGACTGCAGGTACGGCCCGAAGTCGCCGCCGACCTCCGGGCCCTCGTCCCAGAGCAGGCCGAGCCAGCGGAGGGCGTCGTAGGTGTACCGGTAGCCCTCCTCGGTGTTCCGCGAGGTGTCGGTGTCCTCGATCCGGAGCACCAGCTTGCCGCCGTAGTGCCGGGCGAAGGCCCAGTTGAACAGGGCGCTGCGGATGTTGCCGACGGTCAGCAGGCCGGTCGGGGACGGTGGGAAGCGCACTCGGACCTGATGCGGTTCCAGGCCACCCAGTACGTCGTTCACGGCCCGGTCAGTCACGCACGATCACCTTGTTCGTCAGAGTTCCGATTCCTTCGACGCTGATCGAGACCTCGTCACCGGGCAGCATCGGGCCGACACCCGCGGGGGTGCCGGTGAGCACCACGTCGCCGGGCAGCAGCGTGGTGAAGGAGGTGATGTAGGCCAGCACCTCCGGGATGTCGAAGATGAACTGCGAGGTCCGCCCGTCCTGCTTGAGCTCGCCGTTCAGCTCGGTGCTGACCCGCAGGTCAGCGGCGTCGAGCTCGGTGCTGATCCACGGGCCGAGCGGGCAGAACGTGTCGTACCCTTTGGCCCGGGCCCACTGCCCGTCGGACTTCTGCAGGTCGCGCGCGGTCACGTCGTTCGCGATCGTGTAGCCGAAGATCACCTCGTTGACCCGCTCCTTGGGCAGGTCCCGGCAGATCCGGCCGATCACGATCGCCAGTTCGCCCTCGAACTGCAGGTCGTTGGTCTGCTCCGGGTAGACGATGCCGTCCCGCGGGCCGATCACGCTGGTGTTCGGCTTCAGGAAGATCATCGGCTGCGTCGGTACGTCGTTGCCGAGCTCGGCCGCGTGCGCCGCGTAGTTCCGCCCGACGCACACCACCTTGCTGCGCGGGATCACCGGCGCCAGCAGCCGGACGTCAGCCAGCTGCAGCTTCTCCCCGGTGAACTGGGCCGACCGGTACAGCGGGTCCGAGTCGAGCACGTTGACAGTGCCGGTGAGCCCTTCGGGGTCGTCGGTCTCGACGACGCCGTACTTCGGCTCGTCCTCCACGGAGAATCTGGCGATACGCACGGGCCGAGCCTACCGTCGGCGACGAATGCGGCAGTGATGTGGTGACGATGAGACAGTGATGTGGTGACGATGGAGATTCGCTTGGCCCGCCAGGACGAGTACGACGCGGTGGGCGAGCTGACGGTGGCGGCGTACACGCACGACGGTCTCGTGCGCGGTGACTACGCGATGACTTTGCGTGCGGCAGCGGACCGGGCCGCCAAGGCCGAACTGTGGGTGGCCGCGGACGAAGACGGTCTGCTCGGCACGGTCACCTACTGCCCGGTGGGCTCGGTGTACCGCGAGATCGGCCGCGACGACGAGGGCGAGTTCCGGATGCTCGGTGTCGCGGGACGCGCGCGCGGGCAGGGCATCGGCCGGGCGCTGACCGAGCGCTGCATCGAGCGGACCCGCGAGCAGGGCCTGCGGCGGATCGTCATGAGCAGCGCGAACTACATGGCCACCGCCCACCGGATCTACGAGCGTCTCGGGTTCACCCGGATCCCCGAGCGGGACTGGGCTCCCATCCCGGGCGTCGATCTCTACGCGTTCGCCCTCGACCTATGACCGTCACGCTGCCCTTCGACGAGTGGTCGGCGTACGCGACGGAGCACACCAAGCGGGTCGACGTACTGCTCGCCGGTCATCTGGAACGCCGCCGGCGCCGCGAGCCGCATCCGGTCGAGGACTTCCTCTTCACCTATTACCCGACCCGTCCGAACCAGCTCCGCATCTGGCACCCCGGCCCCGGCGTCCACCTGCAGGAGGCCGCGGTCTACGCCGAGCGACGCGGGTACGTCGTGAACGACGGAACTGCCGCGCTCGACCCAGCCGAGATCGAGCGCCGGGCGGACAGCATCACCTGGATCCGGCGGCTGCTCGCCGCGACGCTCGATCTGCAACCGCAGTTCGGCTGTTTCGGCCTGCACGAATGGGCGATGGTGTACCGGACTCCCGAGGTACGGCACGCGTCCTGGCCGCTCCGGTTAGGGGCCGAGGGCACCGATCAGGTCGTCGAGTCGCACAAGATCGGCTGCTCGCACTTCGACGCGTTCCGGTTCTTCACCGATCCCGCGCGGCCGCTCAACTCCCTGCAACCGACCCGCGAGTCCCAGCCGCGGCTGGAGCAGGGCGGCTGCCTGCACGCCAACATGGACCTCTACAAGTGGGCGACGAAGCTGATGCCCTTCACCCCCAGCACGCTGCTCCTGGACTGCTTCGAGCTGGCGCGCGACATCCGCACTCTCGACATGCAGGCCTCGCCGTACGATCTCGCGAAGCTCGGCTACTCCCCCGTGCGCATCGAGACGGCGGCCGGCAAAGCGGAGTACACGACTGCCCAACGCTCCTTCGCCGACCGCGCCAGGCCGCTGCGCCGGCGACTCGTGGAGCTCTGCGACCAGCTGCTGAGCTAATCTCACAGCATGGGAAAGATCGTCGCGATCGCCTTCGGCGTCCTGCTCATCGCCACCGGCGGTGTCTGGACCATGCAGGGCCTGGGCTACCTCAAGGGCAGCTCGATGACCGGCAGCACCCTGTGGGCCACTGTCGGCCCGATCATCGCCGCCTTCGGAGTGGCACTGCTGTACGTCGCACTCCGCGGACCGAAGAAACGAAGCTGACCGAGCCGGCTCGAGAATCAGCAGCTCGACAGGACGTGTGCCCGGCACTGGCCAACGCCCACGCTCAACCAACCGGAGAAACCCTCACAGTGGGCATATACGTACTGTCGAGCGGCCGGACTCAGACGCGCACGATCGCCCATTGGTAGTGCATGACGCGGCCGTCGTCCCAGGTGGCCCAGTCCTCCACCGCGCCGTACCGCTGGAGAACCTCACGCACTCCCTCATCGGAGCGGATGCTGAAGAACCGCCCGGGTCCATAACCCGTGTTGTCTTCCCACACGCGCTCACCGCCACTCACGTCACCCCAGAGGCCGATGGCCAGCGGTGCGCCGGGCTTCAGCACGCGCACGATCTCGCGCAACGCCAGATCCAGGTCCTCGTCGGCCACATGCAGCAACGTGCTCATCGTCCAGCCTGCGTCGAACGTCCCGTCGCCGAACGGCAACTCGAGCACCGACGCCACCTCGGCACGCAACCCGAGCTCGCGGCACGCCTCGACACTCGCGGGCGCCAGATCCACTCCCGTGTAATCGAATCCCGCCGCCGCGATCGCCGCACCGTCCCGGCCCGGACCACAGCCGATCTCCAGCACCGAATGACGCCCCTCGGCCTGCAATTGGCTGAGATAAGCGGTACGGCGGTCCACCCGAGCATCCGGCAGCTCACGGTCGGACCGGGCCTGGACCTCGTTGGAGTAGTAGGTGATCAGGTCCTGCTCGCGGTTCTCACGATTCATGACTTGGTCGCCTTCAGGGCGAAGAGGAGTGGGATTCGCGGGGCGGGGTCAGGGAGGCGCCACCAGCCCTCCGGGGTTTGCTGCATGGATGGCCAGCGGGGCCACGGGAGTACTTCGGATTCGCGCAGACTGGTGAGCTGGAAGCCGGCGCCGGCGAGCGTGCTGACGATCTCCCCCATGCCGTGCCGCCACTCGTAGCTGGTCTGGCGACCGGGGACCTCGTCGCCGGTGTAGGTGACGGTTGAGTCGTGCGCGATCGGCCCGCGTCCTTCGAGGTAGTCGGCGCGGATGACCAGGTCGTCCGACTCGCCGGGGAGGGAGACCTCGCGCAGCGCATTGAGCAACGGATGGAACTCGACGACGTACAGAGCGCCCCCGGGCTTGAGCAGCTCCCGTACGACCTCGGCCCACTGCTTCAGGTCGGGGAGGTAACAGAGCGCGCCCTTGCCCGTGTAGACGATGTCGAACTGCCGACCGTCGACCGCCTGCACCGCGTCGTACACGTTCGCGTGGACGTAGTCGACGTCGACTCCGGCCGCGGCCGCGATCCCCCGCGCCGCATCCAGCGACTTCTCCGACAGATCGAGACCGCTGGCCCGTGCACCCCGCCGCGCGAACTCGATCGTCTCCGTCCCGAGATGACACTGCAGGTGCAGTACGTCGCGCCCCTCCAGCGGACCGAGGTCGTCCCACTCGTAGTCCGCGAACCAGAACTCGGCGGGGCGGTCGTAGAAGTCGCTTGCCGCGTGCAGCGGCGCCCTCGCGTTCCAGTCGGCCTCGTTGGCGGCCACCATGTCCTGCGTCTGCGCGTCGAGAGTCACACCAAGCAGTCTGCCCACAACCGGGTCCACAGCCTGGCAGACTCCCATCCACAGCCTTGTTCAAGGTTTGTGGATAAGGTTGAATAAGAGTATGGCGAGGGTGGAGTTACACCGCTGGCCCGGGCACCCCGATGGGTTCACCCGGGCCGAGCGGCTGGGCGGGTCGTACGAGCTGTACTTCCCGGACCCGCTGGTCGGTCGGGAGTTCAACCTGAGCGACGACGTTCTCGCGGCACTCGAGGACGCCGCCGGCGATCTCGCCCGTCTGGACGCGACCGCCGCCGTCCTGACCAACAGCGAGGCCCTCGCGCGACTCCTGCTGCGCGCCGAGGCGGTCGGCTCGTCCCACATCGAGGGTCTCGTCGTCGGAGCCCGCCGCCTATTGAAGGCCGACGTACTGCGGGATCGGGCGCGGGACGTCACGGCCGAGGAGGTACTCGGCGCGGTCGACGCGATGACCTGGGTGACCGAGTCCGTCCAGGCCGGTGACAAACTCGAGGTCGACCATCTGCTCGAGGCACACCGGCTCCTGATGGCGCAGTCGCCGAACCCGGAGTACGGCGGCGAGATCCGCTACCTGCAGAACTGGATCGGCGGCCGCTCCCCCGCCGAGGCCTACTACGTCCCGCCGCCGGCGCAACTGATCCCGGAACTGCTCGCGGACCTGATGACCTTCGTCCGCGAGTCGCCGCTGCCGGTGCTCGCCAAGACCGCGATCGCGCACGCCCAGTTCGAGACCATCCACCCCTTCGCCGACGGCAACGGCCGGACCGGGCGGGCCCTGATCCACCTGATCCTGCGTGCCGACGGCCTGGTGACGCGCACGGTGCCGCCGGTCTCACTGGCGCTCGCCACCCACGCGACGGAGTACGTCGACACCCTGACCGCTTTCCGGTACGTCGGGCGCTCGACGACCGCGAAGGCCCGCGCGGCCGCCAATCCGTGGCTGCGGATGTTCGCGCTGGCCTGTACGCACGCGACCGCGGAGGCCGCCCGTTTCGAGCAGACGGCCGTCGATCTGAAGGCGTCCTGGCGGGAACGCGCCGCGCCGGTCCGCGCGGGCTCGGCGACCGAGCTGTTGATCGAGGCCCTGCCGGCCGCACCCGTCCTCACACTCGCCGCCGCGGCGCAGCTCATCGACCGCTCGCAGCAGGCCGCCAACCAGGGCCTCGCCCGACTGGTCGAGGCGCGGATCTTGCGCGAGGTCACCGACGGCCGGCGGAACCGCGTCTACGAGGCGCCCGAGCTGATCGACGCCTTCACGCTGCTCGAGCGCCGCTTCGCGAGCCCGGCCGCGGACACGCAGATCGAGCCGCCTAGCAGACCCGTTCCGTCGAGGCCACGACCGACACGCTAGGTGGTTTGACTTTCCGTTCCCTGTGGAGCAAGAATTCGAACATATGTTCGATCGTACAGGGGAGCTGTTATGCCGGAGCCGTTCGACTGGGACATCCTGCACAGGCCATCGGCGATGGCCATGGTCCGCGGCCAGCTCGGCTTCAGCTGGATGGTCCTGTCCGGCCGGCTGGCCCGGCTGACCGACGAGCAGTACTTCTGGCGCCCGAGCAGCGAGGCGCTCACCGTCGTCCGGCGGCACTACACAGGACACTTCCGCGCACTCGGGTCCGGCGAATGGGTCGCGCAATGGCCGGACGAGCCGGACCATCGCGGCCCACGGACGATCGCCTGGCTGATCGCGCACCTGACCGAGACGTTCTTCGAGCGCTGGGAGTGGACGTTCGGCGAAAGCCGGCAGGGCCGCGCGGACATCACCCTGCACGGCAACGCGCGGGATGCGGTCGCCTGGCTGACCCACTGGGTCGAGGCCTGGCAGGACGCGATCGCCGGCCTCGACGAGGACGCGGTGACGACGGTCGGCCTCAGCCAGGCCAACGAACTCGACGCGGCCGAGCCGTTCGGCCACGTCGTACTGCGCCTCAATCGCGAGCTGATCCATCACGGCTCCGAGATCATGACGCTCCAGGATCTGTATGCGGTCGCGGCGTGAGGACCACAAGATGTGCGACACGCGGCGTGGCGCTACCACAAGATCTAGATGTTCCGACTTAGCATCACTACTGCTGGTGGTTCGGGATGGTCGACGACACAACATGTTGTTCATCTCGAGGCAACAGGGGAATCCGGTGCGAGTCCGGAACTGCCCCGCAACGGTGAGCGGTCGTGACGTCCAGCTGCGTCCGCGAGTCCGGATACCTGCCACCGGTGCGTGTACCGCCGGTACACGCGGTCCGAGATCTCGCGGGTGGGTCGCAGGGCGTGACGGGCAGTGGTACCGGCCGGTGCTGCCGTCTCGTCGTGCGCCTGCTCGCGTGGTGCCGGGTCTCCGAACACTTCTGGAGCGCACACCTGTGACCATTGCTTCCTCATCGTCAGCCTCTGTGGCGACGGACCGGGAGATCGAGCTGACCGTCGTCCGTCGCGACGGCAGCAGTACTCCGTTCGACGCCACCAAGATCTCCGTCGCCGTGACGAAGGCGTTCCTCGCTGTCGAGGGCGCCGACGCGGCCGCCACCCACCGGGTCCGCGACCTGGTGACCGACCTGACCGGCCGGGTCGTCGGTGCCCTGACCAGCCGCGGTCTGAATTCGCTGTCCGGGCGGCGCAGCGTGCAGGTCGAGGACATCCAGGACCAGGTCGAGCTGGCGCTGATGCGCGCCGGCGAGCACCAGGTCGCCCGCGCCTACGTCCTGTACCGCGAGGAGCGGACCAAGGCCCGCACCCCCGCCGACGCGTCCGGCGTCACCGAGAAGCCGGCGCCGTCCGTCCGCGCCGCCGACGGCACCCGGTCCCCGCTAGACGTCGATCGTCTCCAAGTGGTCGTCGCCGAGGCAGCTGCCGGTCTCGACGCGGTCGACCCCGAACTGATCCTGAACGAGACCCTCGGCGCCTGCTACGACGGCATCGCGCAGCACGAGGTCGAGCTCGCGCTGGTGATGGCCGCCCGGTCGTACGTCGAGACCGAGCCGCAGTACAGCTTCGCCGCCGCACGTCTCCTGCTGGACCGGATCCGCCGCGAGACGCTGGGCCGCGTGTACGGCGAGCCCCGGCAGGCCAGCCAGGCCGACATGACCGCGGCGTACGCCGACTACTTCCCGCGGTACATCCGGGTCGGGATCGAGGCCGGGCAGCTCGACCCCCGGCTCGCCGAGTTCGACCTCGAGCGGCTCGCCGAGGCCATCGATCCGGACGCCGACCTGACCTTCACGTTCCTCGCGCTGCAGACGCTCCACGACCGCTACCTGCTGCACATCGACAAAGTGCGGTACGAGTTGCCGCAGGCCTTCTTCCTTCGCGTCGCGATGGGGATGGCGCTGCGCGAGGACGACCGGGAGGCGCGGGCGATCGAGTTCTACCAACTGCTCAGCTCGTTCCGCTTCATGTCGTCGACGCCGACGCTGTTCAACTCCGGCACCACCCGGCCGCAGCTGTCGTCCTGCTTCCTCACCACGGTCGAGGACGATCTGGCCGGCATCTTCCACGGCATCCGCAACAACGCCCTCCTCGCCAAGTACTCCGGCGGCCTCGGCAACGACTGGACCCCGGTCCGCGGCATCGGCGCCCGCATCCGCGGCACCAACGGCGAGTCCCAGGGCGTCGTCCCCTTCCTCAAGGTTGCCAACGACACCGCGGTCGCGGTGAACCAAGGCGGGCGCCGTAAGGGCGCGGTGTGTGCGTATCTGGAGACGTGGCACATCGACGTCGAGGAGTTTCTGGATCTGCGGAAGAACACCGGGGACGAGCGGCGGCGTACGCATGACATGAACACCGCGAACTGGGTGCCGGACCTGTTCCTGCAGCGGGTCGAGGCCGGTGGTGAGTGGACGTTGTTCTCGCCGGACGAGGTGCCGGATCTGCACGACCTCTACGGCACCGCGTTCGCCGATGCGTACCGCGCGTACGAGGAGGCGGCGGATCGTGGCGAGATCCATACCTTCAAGCGGGTCAAGGCGGTTGACCTCTGGCGCCGGATGCTGACCGTGCTGTTCGAGACCGGGCATCCGTGGATCACCTTCAAGGACGCCTGCAACCTGCGTTCACCGCAGCAGCACAGCGGTGTCGTGCACTCGTCGAACCTGTGCACGGAGATCACCCTGAACACCACGGTCGAGGAGACCGCGGTCTGCAACCTGGGCTCGGTCAACCTGGTCGCGCACCTGACCGACACCGGCCTGGACGACGACCTGCTCCGGGACACCGTCAGGACAGCGGTCCGGATGCTCGACAACGTCATCGACGTGAACCTCTACACCACGCCGGAGTCGGAGCGCGCCAACCAGCGGCACCGGCCGGTCGGCCTCGGTCTGATGGGCTTCGCGGATGCGCTGTTCACGCTCCGGGTCCCGTACGCCTCCGAGGCCGCGGTCGAGTTCGCCGACAGCTCGATGGAGCAGATCAGCTACCACGCGATCGAGGCGTCCAGCGATCTCGCCGCCGAGCGCGGCCGCTACTCGTCGTACGACGGATCGCTGTGGAGTCTCGGGATCCTGCCGATCGACTCGCTCGACCTGCTGCACACCGCGCGCGGCGGTGACGTGACCATCGACCGGAGTACCCGGCTGGACTGGGACACCCTGCGGGCGAAGGTACTGCGCGACGGGATGCGGAACTCGAACGTGATGGCGATCGCCCCGACCGCGACGATCTCCAACATCTCCGGCGTGAGCCAGTCGATCGAGCCGACGTACAGCAACCTGTTCGTGAAGTCGAACATGTCCGGTGAGTTCACGATCGCGAACCCGTACCTCGTCGCCGACCTCAAGGACCGCGGGTTGTGGGACCAGGTGATGGTGTCGGACCTGAAGTACCACGACGGTGTGCTGGCCGGCATCGACCGGATCCCGGCCGATCTGCGTGAGCTGTACGCGACGGCGTTCGAGATCGACCCGCTCTGGCTGGTGAAGGCGGCGTCGCGGCGGCAGAAATGGATCGACCAGGCGCAGTCGCTGAACCTCTACATGGCGAAACCGTCCGGCCGCGCGCTGGATGGGCTTTACCGGTCAGCGTGGCGCTTTGGCCTCAAGACGACTTATTACCTGCGTTCCCAGTCAGCAACCCACGTGGAGAAATCCACGCTTCAAGGCACCGACGGCCGGCTCAACGCCGTACCCGTTGCTCTCACTGAGCCCACCGGAGCCGTGTGCTCCCTCGACGACCCGGACTGCGAGGCCTGCCAGTGAGCTCTCTGTCGATCGGAGCGGCCCGTGTCGAGGTCGCCGACAAGGCGATGATCAACTCCCGCGCGGACGTGAACCAGCTCCTCCCGCTGAAGTACACGTGGGCCTGGGAGAAGTACCTCGCGGCCTGCAACAACCACTGGATGCCGACCGAGGTGTCCATGCAGGCCGACATCGCCTTGTGGCGGCGTCCATCAGGGGCCAAAGACGGCCTCACCGAGGACGAGCGGCTCATGCTCAAGCGCAACCTCGGCTTCTTCGCCACGGCCGAGTCCCTGGTCGCGAACAACATCGTCCTCGCGGTCTACCGCCAGCTCAGCAACCCCGAATGCCGGCAGTACCTGCTCCGCCAGGCGTTCGAGGAGGCCGTCCACACCCACACCTTCCAGTACATCTGTACGTCGCTCGGTCTCGACGAGGGCGAGCTGTTCAACATGTACCGCGAGGTGCCGTCGATCTCGGACAAGGACGCGTGGGCGCTGAAGTACACCCAGCACCTGGAGGACCCGGACTTCCGCACCGGGACACCGGAGGCCGACACCGCGTTCCTGCGCGACCTGATCGCGTTCTACGTGGTCTTCGAGGGCATGTGGTTCTACACCGGGTTCGCGCAGATCCTGTCGCTCGGCCGGCGGAACAAGATGGTCGGGATCGCCGAGCAGTACCAGTACATCCTGCGCGACGAGTCGATCCACCTGAACTTCGGCATCGACTGCATCAACCAGATCAAGCAGGAGAACCCGCACCTGTGGACGGCCGCCTTCCAGGCCGAGGTCCGGCAGATGCTCGCCGAGGCCTGTGAGCTGGAGGTCGCGTACGGCCGGGCGACGATGCCGAACGGCATGCTCGGCCTCACCGCGGACCTCTGTGAGCAGTACATGCGGTTCATCACGGACCGCAGAGCGGAACAAATCGGAATTTCTCCGCTGTTTGGTGAAACGCGGAACCCCTTCGGATGGATGTCAGAGGTGATGGACTTGAAGAAGGAGAAGAACTTCTTCGAGACCAGAGTGATCGAGTACCAGTCCTCCAGCGGACTCAGCTGGGACTGACACCCCGATCCGGAAGGCCCGCGGTGCAACTCGCCGCTCCGCGGGCCTTCCTTCAACTCACTCCGGGCAACTCACACCGGGCAGCTCACTCCGGGCAGCTCACTCCGGGCCGTGCTTCTGGATGAAGTCGAGTGCGGTGCGGGCGACCTCTTCCCAGCCGTGGTCGATGACGAGCGAGTGCCCGCGGTTCGGCAGCTCGACGAACTCGGTGATGCCGGAGTTCTTCGCGTGCTGCTTGTACGCCGCGTGCGTGATCGCGTGCGGCACCGTGTGGTCCTTCTCCCCCGACACCAGCAGGATCGGCCCGCGGTTCTCGGCCTTGTACTCGACCTTGGTCTCGCTGAACGGGTTCAGGTTCGCGACAGCGGCCTGGAAGATCGGTACGCCGGACGCCGCCACATGGAACTCGTCGTACAACTGCCGGGCCTCGTCCTCGTCGAGGGCGTTGGCCCATCCGTACTTGAACTCGTCGAAGCTCAGCGTGACCGAGCGCCGCGCGTTCGCCGGGTTGCCGAGGACCGGCGACCCGGACTTCAACGCCGACGCCGGCAGCGGCAGTACGCCGCGACCCGGCGCCGGGTCGATCGACACGGTCACGGCCGACGCTCCCTCGCCGGCGATCTTCTGGGCGATCAGCCCGCCGAACGAGTGCCCGACCACGGCGGGTTTCCGGTCCAGGCCGCCGATCGCGTCCAGGTAGTGATCGGTGACCGCCAGGACCATCTTGTGTGCGAAAACCTCCGGGTGCTCGCGCGCCTCCGCGACCGTCTCCGGGTCGTCCGGCCACCCCGGAGCGACCGTGCTGTACCCGTTCTCCTCGAACAACCGCCGCCACCGGTCCCAGCTGCTCGAGAGCAGCCAGAGCCCGTGCACGAAAACCACAGGTTGCTTACCGGACGCGTTGGCCGAGTCCACCTCGGCCCGCTCGCGATCAGTCAGCCCCATCGAAACCCCCTCCAGGTCAGGAATGCCCGCGACGCTAGCCCCTCACCACCCCCCTTGGGAATCGATTCAGCGCGGATTGTCCGCGTGGGTCAGCGTCTCCCACGCGAAGAAATAGTTCGCGCCGGCCGGCCGCTTGCTCTCGGTGTACTGCAGCGTCGTCGGCAGCTGCTGGCCGAGCCGGTTGTGGTAGTGGTTGTAGACGATCTCGGTGACCGGCCCGAGGCCCTTTTTCACCGTCCCTCCGCAGAGGTTCGACGGCGTCGGCGCACCGTTCTCGAGCCGCGTGTGGAAGTAGAAGCCGTCCGTGAGTCGCCTGCCCGCTTCGGCGTACAGGTCGACGCCCTGGTGGTAGGCGGTCTCGGCGACGTGGGTGGCGGCGGTGAGGCCCCAGCCGGTGTGCCCGAAGTCCCGACAGGTCTCCTGGGCGAGTCCGTTCGAGAACGTCGACTGGCCCTGCCAGTAGTCGACGATCTCCTCGCGGGTGTCCTTCGACGAGCAGGTCGACGGCGCCTTCGGGTACGAGCCGTCGGTGGTCTCGTAGACGTACCCGGGCAGCCGGCCGCGCCAGATGCTGACCGCCTTGTCGAACGCGGCCCGGTCGTCGAGGAACACGGCGATCCCGATCGCGGCGTCGGTCATGATCAGTTCCCAGTTGCCGTTCTTGCAGCCGGCGCCGTTGCGGACCTCGGGCAGGTACACGTCGCGCAGCATCTTCTCGAAGCGGCCGCGCTGCGACCACGATCCGCCGTACGTGTGCTTGATCAGTTCACCGGCCCGCGAGAACGAGGCGCCGGACCAGCCCGTCTGCAGCGGGGCGTTGGTGTTCGTGTGGTCCTTCAGTACGGCGGACCACGCGTCCATGATCGCGATCGCCTTCTTGGCGTAGCGATCGTCGTCGGTGACATACCAGAGCAGCGCGTGGGTGTACGCAGCGAGCGCATCGTTGCGTTCGTCGGAGCACCCGTAGTTGGGGTTCGAGCTGGACCCGCACTCGACGATCGCGCGCGGTTTCGGGGTGTACGACAAGGCGGCGTACGAGCTGGCCTTCATCGCGTCGTACGCCGCCTTCTGTGGCTGGGCGCCGGCCTTGACCTGCTGCTTCACGAAGTCGAGCTGGGCCTTGTCGACGAGGACGCCGGGGTGCTTGAACGTCGGCGGCGCCGCCGTACTGGGCCGGGCGGCGAACAGTACGGCGGACGCCGCGACCAGCGTCAGTGCCAGGGTGAGAAGGAGTGGGCGGTGCAGTCGCATGGCTGCCTCCTGCGATTGGGGCGGAGACAGCAAGCTAGCCCGACTGCAACTATTAGTAAACCTTACTAACCAAAGATCAGCCGAGCAGTTCGAGGATCTCCGCTGTGGTGCCGGACTCGCCGAGGCGGGGGAAGATCCAGGTGAGGGAGTTCTCGTGGGCGGTGGCGGACATGTCGGTCATCGCGTCGGTGGCGAGCGTGACGTGGTACCCGTGCTCGTACGCAGCGCGCGCTGTCGACTCGACGCCGATGCTGGTGGCGACGCCGGTCAGGACGATCTGCGTGATGCCGCGGCGGCGCAGGTGGACGTCCAGATCGGTGCCGTGGAAGGCGCCCCAGTTGCGCTTGGTCACGATGATGTCGTCGGCGTTCCCGGCCAACTGGTCGACGATCTGGTCGGCGCCGGGCGGCATCGTCCCGCCGGCCGAGCGGGCCGGACGCTCGGTGCGGCCGGTGAGCCGGTCCCCACCGTCGGCGGCGAAGCTGACTCGGACCAGGACCACCGGCAGGTTGTGCTTGCGGAACGCGTCGGCGAGTTCGACGTTCTTGCTGATCACGTCGGAGGTGGCGTGCGGCTCGCCCGGGATGGTGGCAACGCCGTTCTGAAGGTCGATGACGACCAGGGCGGTCTTCGGGTCAAGGGTGGTGACGGACACGGAGGGACCTCTCTATTCAGGGAGTTTCAGGAACGTGACCAGCGCGAGCAGACCGGACACGACGAGCAGGAAGATCGCCATGTCGTGCAGTCCGGCCGTGGTCGCGCCGTGCTGGAAGAAGTGCGCGTTGGCAGCCGCGGAGATCAGCGCACCGACGTACACGCAAGTGCGCAGCAGGCCCGCGGACGAGCCGATCCGGGCCGGATCGGCCTGCTGGTACAGGGCCGTCTGGTTGGCCAGGTTGTTCAGGCCCTGCGGGATGCCCGCGATCACGCCGACCACGGCCAGGATCCAGATCGGCGTACTCGGGCCGACCAGCAGCTGTGCGGCCGCGGCCAGGATCAGGAAGACGCAACCGAACATCAGCTTGCCGCGGATCCGCGGGCTGCGACCGGTGAGCGCGGTGAACAGGACCGCGGCCAGGGACAGCGGCAGCAGGAGCAGACCGGCCGAGGACGCGTTCAGGCCGCGTGATTCCTCGAGCCATTGGGTGAAGCCGTAGAGGAACGAGTACGCGCCGACGAACGCGAGCACCTGGCGCGCGTACGTCAGCATCAGCGGCCGATTGCCACCGAGCACCCGCAGATCGATGAACGGGGCAACGATCCGCAACTGGGTGATCACGAACGTCACCCCGAGACCCAGCGCGAGCACCACCAGATACCACCGCGAGACCTGCGGGTTCATCAGGAACAGCATCGCCGACACCAGCGTCGACGCGAACAGCGCGATGCCGGCGAAGTCGATCTGCCCGGCGACGCGGGAGCGCGGTGTCCGCGGGAGCCAGAGCGCGCCGAGGACCACACAGATCACCGACAGCGGGACGTTGATCGTGAAGATCAGATGCCAGCCGCCGAGCCCGATCAGCAGGCCGCCGAGCGTCGGGCCGATCACCGCGATCACCTGGTTCGCGATCGACAAGCTGCTCAGGATGACCGCGGGTGTCTCCATCCCGGTGCGGTCGGCCTCGCTGCGGATCAAGGACATCGAGGCCGGGTACGCCGCCGACGTACCGAGACCGAGGAGGACGCGGGAGAGGATCAGTACGCCGAGGTTCGGGGCCAGCGCGCCGAGCAGACCGGCGACGCCGACGAGCGCGGTCGAGATCAGGTAGAGCGGTCGCGGACCGAACAGGTCGACGAGCCGGCCCATCACCGGCTGACCGACGGAGGTCGCGAGGTACAGGCCGGTCACCAGCCACGCGGTCTCCGACGGCGGTACGCCGAACGCGGCGCCGATCGGGATCAGCGCGACCGCGAGCATCGACGAGTTGATCGGGTTCAGCGACGAACCGACGATCATCGGCGCGATCAGGCGCCGGTCGAAGCGCTGCTCCGTCAACGCCCGGCCGCCTCGACGGCGTGATCGAGCAACGCCAGCGCCCGGATGATGGTCTGCCGCTCGGCCTCGGTGCAGTGGTCCTGCAAGGTCTGCGCCAGCCACTCCTGCCGCACCTTGCGGTCGCCCTGCAGGCGGCGCCGGCCCTTGGAGGTCAGCGACACGACCTGCCGCCGGCCGTCCTCCGGATCGGGATGCCGCTCGATCAGATCGGCCGCGCGCAGGGCCGCGATAATCGCCGCCATCGACTGCGGCCGCACCCGCTCGGCGCCGGCGAGCACGCTGGCCGACGCCGGTCCGTCCTTGTCCAGCCGGCTGAGCACCGAGGACTGCGACGGCGTCAGGTCGTCGGTGTCCGCAAGCGCCTTCAACTGCCGCTTGACCCGCCCGAACACAACCCGCACCTCACTCGCCGCACGCATCGCGGACGCTGAGATCTCCATACCGCCCACCATAACTCATCAGTCCAGACTGATCAGTTCAGACTGTCATTAGCGCGTGCGGCGGCGCTTGAGGGTCGGGAGGATGCAACGCCCGACGACATCGAGGCCGTCGGCGAGGCGGAGGACGGGCGCCAGGCCGTCGACGAGGTCCGCCTGCATCGGCCGGACGTCGTCCTGATAGACATCCGGATGCCGTACCCGGCGGCTGTTGCGCCGCTTCACCGGTGCGGCCGATCCGCGGCGCGAGGACGCCGTACTGCGGCTTCAGGTGCTGACCGACAAGGAGCGCGAGGTACTCGCCGCGGTCGGTGACGGACTCGCCAACAGCGCGATCGCCGAGCGGCTGTACCTGAGCGAGGCGACTGTGAAGAGCCACGTCAGCCGGATCCTGGCCAAACTGCAGCTCACCAACCGCGTCCAGGCCGCGATCCTCGCGCACTACGCGGGGCTCAGCTGATCGTCACCTCGAGGACGCCGATCACCTTCGCGAGCCGCGCGGCCACCCGCCCGGCGTCGAAACCGTTGCCCTCGACGACGACCCGGAGCTCGCCGGCGTCCAGGGACAGGGCGAGTTCGCGGACGTCGTACGGGTTCAGCAGCACGGCGATGCGGGCCAGCATCCCCTCCACCTCCACCACGCGCGCGGTGAAGACGGTCACCGTTCGCTGGACGGCGAGCAGGCTCATCGGACGACCTCCTTGTGACGCAGCAGACCGAATGTCATGCCGTCGACCAGCGCTTCCCAGGACGCCTCGACGATGTTGTGCCCAACGCCGACCGTCACCCACGACCCCTCGCCGTCGGCGGTCTCGATGAGAACTCTGATCACCGCGTCCGTGCCGTGTCCCTGGTCGAGGATGCGGACCTTGTAGTCCACCAGCTCGAACTTGTTCACCACCGGGTACGCCCGCTCGATCGCGGTCCGCAGCGCGTGGTCGAGCGCGTTGACCGGACCGTTGCCCTCGCCCGTGACGATCTCCCGCTCACCGCCGGCGACCAGCTTCACGGTCGACTCGGACACCGCCTCGCCGTCGGCACGCGACTCGGTGATCACCCGCCAGGACTCGACGTCGAAGAACGACGCCCGCTGCCCGGTCACCTCTTCGGTCAGCAGCAGCGAGAACGACGCGTCGGCTGCCTCGAACGTGTACCCGCGGCTCTCCATCTCCTTCACCCGATCGGTCACCCGGCTGACCAGATCCCGGTCGTTCCCGAGGTCGAACCCGAGCTCGCGGCCCTTCAGCTCGACACTCGCCCGGCCGGCCATCTCCGACACCAGCATCCGCATGTCGTTGCCGACCCGCGCCGGATCCGTGTGCTGGTAGAGATCCGGGTCCACCTTGATCGCGCTGGCGTGCAGACCGGCCTTGTGCGCGAACGCGGACAGACCGACGTACGGCGCCCGGTTCGACGGCGGCACGTTCGTCACCTCGGCGATCGCGTGGGCGATCCGGAACGACTCCGCGAGCTTGCCTTCCGGGAGCACCTGCAGCGCGCGCTTCAGCTCCAGGTTCGCGACGATCGCCAGCAGGTCGGCGTTGCCCGTGCGTTCGCCGTACCCGTTGATCGTGCCCTGGACGTGCGTGACGCCGGCTTCGACAGCGGCGATCGAGTTCGCCACCGCGCAGCCGGCGTCGTTGTGGCAGTGGATGCCGAGCCTGGCCCCGGTGGATTCCAGTACGTCTCGGACCACCTCCTGGAGCTCCCTCGGCAGCGTCCCGCCGTTGGTGTCGCAGAGGGCCACGACATCGGCGCCTGCCTCGGCGGCGACCCGTACTACCTCGAGCGCGTACGCCCGGTTCGCGCGGTAGCCGTCGAAGAAGTGCTCGGTGTCGAGGAACACCCGCTGACCGTTCTCCCGCAGGTGCCGGACCGTGTCGGCGACCATCCGCAGGTTCTCGTCGAGGGTCGTCCGGAGCGCCCGCTCGACGTGTGCATCGTGGCTCTTGGCAACGAGTGTGACGACGTCCGCGCCGGAGTCCCGCAGCGCGGCCACCTGCGGGTCGTCGGCGGCACCGTTCCCCGGCTTGCAGGTCGCGCCGAACGCGGCGAACGTGGCGTTCCGCAGGTGCAGCTCGGTCTTCGCCCGCTCGAAGAACTCGGTGTCCTTCGGCACCGCGCCCGGCCAACCGCCCTCGATGAACCCGACCCCCAGATCGTCCAGGTACTGCGCGATCGCGATCTTGTCGGCCACGGACAGCGCCAGACCCTCCTGCTGCGCGCCGTCGCGCAAGGTGGTGTCGTAGACGTGGAAATCGTCCGAGATGCTCATGGTCGGCCTTCCGGAAGGGGTCTGTCGGGCAAACAAAAAACCCCCCGCAAGGTGCGAGAGGTCTGCGCGCTCAGGTACAGCTTGCTGAGCGCGCCTAGCGAATAATCACCCGATAGTGCTTCATGACGTTTCGCAGTCTGCCACAGAATCACCGCTCGGTAACGGCGCCGTCTCGCATCACGAACATTCAGTACGCCGACCAGTACTGCAGCGCCCGCTCCAGTCCCGTCAGGCGGTGAGGGACCAGCCCGGGTCGTCCCAGGCGGTGTAGAAGTCCTCGCGGGTGAGGGGCCGGAGGCCCCATTCCTCGCGGTCGAGGGCCTGGTCGGTGAGGATGCCCTCGTCGTCCTCGAGGCGCTGCCACCAGTACCGCGTGGTCTCACCGTCCTCGCCGACGCCGAGTTGCCGGATGACGACCCACTCGCGCTCGTGCCAGACCGCCTCGTACAGCCAGTCGGTCCCCTGGTCGTCGGCGACGGCGCCGTACGTGCGTGGGGCGGTGCCGCGGTCCAGGTCGCGGATCAGTTCGGCGGTGGACCGGATCGCGGCGACGGTCTCGGCCGGCCAGCCGCGGCGCTCGGCGAGCTCCGCGTAGTAGGCCTCGACGTCGTCCGGGAAGCTGCTCATGGCGCCCGACCCTATCGAACCCGGCCCGCGGACAGCGACCACCGGTCCAACCCCCAGACCTGAAAAGGTCCTGTGAAACGACGCTCGAGAAGTGTCGAACGGCATCCCCGGGGAGGCCCGGGGAGGCCGCGCACACGACATCAGGAGCGGTTCAGATCTTGGTCATCCAGCCGTGCGGGTCGGCGGCGCGGCCGTACTGGACGTCCAGCAAGGCGCTGCGGACGGCCGCGGTGACCGGGCCGCCGTTGCCGTCGCCGATCTGGATCTCGCCGTCCTTGCCCTTCAGCGACGCGACCGGGGTCACGACCGCGGCGGTGCCGCAGGCGAAGACCTCGCGCACCTTGCCGGAGGCCGCGCCCTCGCGCCACTCGTCGATCGAGATCTTGCGCTCGGCGACGTGGTGCCCGAGGTCGGTGACCAGCTTCAGGATCGAGTCCCGGGTGACGCCCTCGAGGATCGTGCCGGACAGGTCCGGCGTCACCACGGTGTTGTCGTCGAGGACGAAGTACAGATTCATCCCGCCGAGCTCTTCGACCCACTTCTTCTCGACCGCGTCGAGGAAGGCGACCTGGTCGCACCCCTGCTCGATCGCCTCGGCCTGCGCGAGCAGCGAGGAGGCGTAGTTACCGCCGGTCTTCGCCGCTCCGGTGCCGCCGGGCGCCGCCCGCGTGTACTCCTCGCTGAGCCAGATCCGCACCGGCTTCACACCGCCGGAGAAGTACGAGCCGGCGGGCGAGGCGATCACGCAGTACGTGACGTGGCTGGACGGGCGGACGCCGAGGAACGGGTCCGAGCCGAACATGAACGGACGCAGGTACAGCGAGGTCTCGCCACCGCCCGGGACCCAGGCCTTGTCGATCTCGACGAGCTTGTACAGCGAGTCGAGGAAGGCGTCGGTCGGCAGCTGCGGCAGCGCGAGCCGCTGCGCGGACCGCTGGAACCGGGCCGCGTTCGCCTCGGGGCGGAACAGGTGGATCGAGTCATCGGGATGCCGGTAGGCCTTCATCCCCTCGAAGATCGTCTGGGCGTAGTGGAACACCGCGGTCGCCGGAGACAGCTCCAGCGGTCCGAAGGCGGTGATCCGCGCGTCGTGCCAGCCCTTCTCGGCCGTCCAGGTGGCGATCGCCATGTGGTCGGAGAAGTACTGCCCGAACCCCGGGTTCGCCAGGGTCTGGGCGCGCTGGTCGTCGCTGGCCGGATGGGTGGTTGGCTCAACGGTGAAAGACAGATCGGCGCTCATGTCCGCACCGTACCTCTCGACCGACTGGTCAGGCGAGCATCGCCCCCGGCCGGTGCAGGAGCCTCACAGGTCGTCATCAGGTCACCCGGCCGCGCGCTTGGCGATCGCGTCGCCGATCTCGCCGGTACTGCGGGCAGCACCCGTACGCTCCTCGATATCCGCCTCGACAGCCGCCTCGATCGCCCGCGCGGCCTCGGTCAGCCCGAGGTGGTCGCAGAGCAGCGACGTGGACAGGATCGCCGCGGTCGGGTCGGCCTTCTGCTGGCCGGCGATGTCCGGCGCGGAGCCGTGCACCGGCTCGAACATGCTCGGCGCGGTCCGGTCCGGGTTGATGTTGCCGCTCGCGGCCAGCCCGATGCCACCGCTGATCGCGGCCGCCAGGTCGGTGATGATGTCGCCGAACAGGTTGTCGGTGACGATCACGTCGAAGCGCGCCGGGTCGGTGACCATGAAGATCGTCGCCGCGTCGACGTGCAGGTAGTCGACGGTGATCTCCGGGAACTCCTCGGCGACCTTGTCGACGGTGCGCTTCCACAGGTGGCCGGCGTGCACCAGGACGTTGTTCTTGTGTACCAGCGTGAGCTTCTTGCGCGGCCGCGCCTGGGCCCGCGCGAACGCGTCCCGGACGACCCGCTCGACGCCGTACGCCGTGTTGACCGACACCTCGGTGGCGATCTCGGCCGGCGTCCCGACGCGCAGGGCGCCGCCGTTGCCGACGTACGGGCCCTCGGTGCCTTCGCGCACGACGACGAAGTCGACCTCGCCCGGGTTCGCCAGCGGGGAGCCGACGGACGGGTAGATCTTCGAGGGCCGCAGGTTCACGTAGTGGTCGAGGGTGAACCGGAGCTTGAGCAGCAGACCGCGCTCGAGGACGCCGGACGGGACGCTCGGGTCCCCGACCGCGCCGAGCAGGATCGCGTCGTGCTTGCGGATCTCCTCCAGCTCGGCGTCCGGCAGCGTCTCACCGGTGGCGTGCCAGCGCTTCGCGCCGAGGTCGTACTCGGTCCGCTCGAACGTCACGCCGTACTGCGCGGCGACCGCGTCGAGGACCTTGAGGGCCTCGGCGGTGACCTCGGGTCCGATCCCGTCACCGGGGACGACGGCCAGCGTGAAGTTCTTGTGATCGCTCACTTCTTGGGTTCTCCCCCATTGTCACGGCGGTTCATGGCCTCTTGGACAGCCTTGACCTGATCACCGGCCGGGCGCGTGGTACGGCGACGGCGGGTCGCCTTCCGTTCGCGCGCGTCGATCGCGGGCCAGTTGGCTGGATACATGTCGTACATGCTGCTCCTCCCCAATATGGCGTGGGTGGCAGGGTGCGCACGAATTTACTCGCACGTCCGACTATTTCACCACTATGCGGGCAGGTTGTCCCGAGATATGAGATCCCAGTGCTGGTGCTGGACCGGAACTGTGCGACTCTCAGCCCGTGAGTGCTCCTCCAGAACTGCCGCCGCTGGTCTCGGCGGCCCTCAGCCTGTCCGGCCGGCGCGGATTCGTCAGCTCCACCAGGAACGAGACCGGTCGGTTGCTCGCCACCCTCGCGGCCTCGAGGACCGGCCTGCTCGGCGAGCTCGGTACCGGCTGCGGCGTCGGATCCGCGTGGTTGCGCAGCGGCGCCGGCGACGGGACGAACATCGTCACGGCGGAGAGCGATCCGCAGCTCGCGAAGGCGGTCGGTGAGCTGTTCGCCGCCGACGAGCGGATCGAGGTCGTCTCGGCCGACTGGACCGCACTGATCGAGCGCGGCCCGTTCGCGCTGCTGTTCGTGGACGCGCGCGAGGCGAAGCTGTCCGCCCGCGACGTGATCGCGGACGTGGTCGAGCCCGGCGGCTTCGTGGTGCTCGACGACTTCACGCCGTCCGCGGTCTGGCCGCCGATGTACGAGGGCCGCGTCGACACGCTGCGCCAGGAGTGGCTGATGGACCCGCGGTTCACCACCGTCGAGGTGATGGTCGCCGCGGACGCCGCCGTACTGCTCGCGACTCGGCGCTAGAAACTGCTGCTGGAACTGAAGCGGGCCCGAGCTATGGAGCTCGGGCCCTGGTCAGCCGCCATGCGCCTGCGGGCGGCTGACTGCCTTCAGTAAATCAGTCGTTCGCCTGAATCAGGCTTCGAGGTCCACCGTACGAGCCGTCGCGGCCTGGACCGCCTCGGTGATGTCGTCGAGCACGGTCGGGGCGATCGCGGAGTCGACCGACAGCGCGACCAGCGCCTTGCCGCCCTTGCGGTCCCGGCTGACCTGCATGCCGGCGATGTTCACGTCGGCGTCGCCGAGGATCCGGCCGATCTGGCCGACCGCGCCCGGACGGTCCTCGTAGGTGAGGAACGCCAGGTGCGCCGCGAGCTCGATCTCGACGTCGAACCCGTCGATCTCGACCAGCCGCTCCGACTGCCGGACGCCGACCAGCGTGCCGGACACCGACACCTGGGCGCCGTCGGCCAGCGTGCCGCGCAGGGTGATCAGGTTGCGGTGCTCCGGGCTGTCGTGGTCGGTGACGAGCCGGACCTCGAGGCCCCGCTCGGCCGCCAGCAGCGGCGCGTTCACGTACGAGACGTTGTCCTCGACGACATCCGCGAACACCCCCTTGAGCGAGGCGAGCTCGAGCACCTTCACGTCGTACTGCGTGATCTCGCCACGGACCTCGACGTCGAGCTGCTGCGCGACGCCACCGGCCAGCGCGGTGAAGATCCGGCCGAGCTTCTCGGTCAGCGCGATGCCCGGGCGGACGTCCTCGGCGATCACACCGCCCTGGACGTTCACCGCGTCCGGGACGAGCTCGCCCGACAGCGCCAGGCGCACCGACTTGGCGACCGCGATACCGGCCTTCTCCTGGGCTTCCTCGGTGGAGGCGCCGAGGTGCGGCGTGACGACGACGTTCTCGAACTCGAACAGCGGCGAGTCGGTGCACGGCTCGGACGCGAACACGTCCAGACCGGCGCCGGCCACGCGGCCTTCCTTGAGCGCGCTGTACAGCGCCTGCTCGTCGACGATGCCGCCGCGGGCCGCGTTCACGATGATGACCTCGGGCTTGACCTTGTGCAGCTGCTCGTCACCGATCAGGCCGATGGTCTCCGGAGTCTTCGGCAGGTGCACCGAGATGAAGTCACTGCTTGCGAGCAGCTCGTCCAGGGTGGCGAGCCGGACACCCATCTGCGCGGCCCGGCCGGCCTGCACGTAGGGGTCGTAGGCGATCACGTTCATGCCGAAGGCGGCCAGCCGCTGCGCGACCAGGACGCCGATCTTGCCGAGGCCGACGATGCCGACGGTCTTCTCGAACAGCTCGACACCCGAGTACTTGCTGCGCTTCCACTCGCCCTTCTTGAGCGACTCGTTCGCGGCCGGGACCCGGCGCGCGGACGCCAGCAGCAGCGCGACCGCGAGCTCGGCGGCGCTGGTGATGTTGGAGGTCGGGGCGTTCACGACCATCACACCGGCCTGGGTGGCGGCCTTCACGTCCACGTTGTCGAGGCCGACGCCGGCACGGGCGACGACCTTCAGCTTCTTCGCGGCGGCCAGCGCCTCGGCGTCCACCTTGGTGGCGCTGCGGATCAGGATGGCGTCGACGTCGGCGATCGCGGGGATCAGCTCGGCGCGGTCGGCGCCGTTGGCGTGGCGGATCTCGAAGTCGGGACCGAGGGCCTCGACGGTGGCCGGGCTGAGCTCTTCGGCGATCAGGACGACGGGCCGGGTTACGTCAGTCATGGAGGAATCTCCTGCAGAAGCGGTAGGGGCTCATGATGAACAGAGCACCGCGCTGTGCCCGCTGGATCGATGGTACCCCGTCCGCGCGACCACGGATGCCCGGGACCCGCATGCCGGTCACTCTCCGCTCATCCGGTCTGATTAGGCGTTCTCGCAACTGACAGCGGCCGACGTCGGGCTGGCGCTGTCGATCACCAGCTTGCCGTCCTCGCGGACCAGTTGGTACCGCACGTCCATCCGGCTGCAGGTCCGGCCCGCGGAGCCGTCGGCGTCGGACGCGAACAGGACGTTGTACGACATCCGCGCGTACGAGCCGTCGGGACTCACATCGGTGAGCCTGGGATCGAAGAAGTACGACGTCACGTGGCTCCGCCGGTCCCGCGCCTCGGTGAGCGACTTCTTCAGCTTCTCGGAGTACAGCGACTGCAGACCACCGAAGTCCTGCTGGTTCTCCAGGGTCAGGTAGTTACCGAGCAGGCTTCGCACCTCGACGGCCAACTGCGTACGGGCGACCTGCAACTGCGGGGCGATCGCCGTCTGCGGACCGCGCGACTGTGGGCACGTCCCACCGGGTGCGACGGTGATGCCGGTCGGCGCCGGGGCGACGTACCCGCGGAGTTTGTCGAGGCCGACGATCGAGCTGTCCTGCACCGTGTCGCCGACGACCAGTCCGACGACGTTGCCGGACTTGTCCACGACCGGGCCGCCGAGCTTGGCCGCGTTCATGACGGAGCTCAGCGCCGTCGGGTCGTGGGCGGAACCGATCGGGTTGATGACCTGCTTACCGGCCGAGGTGTAGCCGACGAGCGCTCGCTCGGCCTTCGGGTCCGGAGCGGCGGGCGCCAGCTGGACCGCGGTGCCGTTGACGCCGATCGACTGCAGGACGGCGACACCGTCCGTGCTGGTGCCGAGCAGGTTGGCCCGCCGGATCCGGCCGTCCGGCATCACAATCACGACCGCCCGCGGCAGCTTGACCGCGGACGTCGCGGTCAGCACCCGCCCGTTGTCGATCAGTACGCCGGAAGCCTCGCCCGTCCCCGCGCAGCTCGTCGCAAGCACCCGGACCGTGGCCGGGCCGACCGACTTCAGGACCTCGGCGGTGTCGATCCGGACGGTCTGCGCGCGGACGAACCAGCCCGCGCCGGCACCACCCGCGACGATCACCAGCAGCGCGACGAAGCCGGCCAGGATCCGGCCGAAGATCCACGGCCGCCGCGGCGCCGGTCCGTCCGGACGACGGCTCGGGGCGGCCTCCAGCTGGGTCAGCGAGCCGGCGCCCGCCGGAACCCGCCGAGGCGGCCGCGGCAGCGCGTTCCTGCCGTCCTCCACCGCCGGTCACCTCCCCCGAACATCACCCATACAGCACCTGTCCAGACCGCAAACCGTCACACATTGTGTCAAACAAAAGGGCCCGGACCATCCACCTGGACGGTCCGGGCCTTCTGCGTCGTACGTCAGCGGGCGGCGGAGCCCTCGACGTAGTCCTCGTCGTGCGACTTCACCCACGCCATCAGGCCCCGCAGCTCCTTGCCGACGGCCTCGATCGGGTGCGACTCGCTCTGCTTGCGGAACTCCGCGAACTCCGGCGCGCCGGCGTCCTGGTCGGCGATGAAGCGGGCCGCGAAGGTGCCGTCGGTGATGTCACCGAGGACCTCCTTCATCCGGGCCTTCACCGACGCGTCGATGATCCGCGGGCCGGACACGTAATCGCCGTACTCGGCGGTGTCGGACACGGACCAGCGCTGCTTGGCGATGCCGCCTTCGTAGATCAGGTCGACGATCAGCTTCAGCTCGTGCAGGCACTCGAAGTACGCGACCTCGGGCTGGTACCCGGCCTCGGTCAGCGTCTCGAAGCCGGCCTGGATCAGCGCCGACACGCCACCACAGAGGACGGCCTGCTCACCGAACAGGTCGGTCTCGGTCTCCTCGGTGAAGGTGGTCTTGATCCCGCCGGCCCGCAGACCGCCGATGCCCTTCGCGTACGCGAGCGCCAGATCCCACGCCTTGCCGGTGGCGTCCTGCTCGACCGCGACCAGCACCGGTACGCCGCGACCCTCGGAGTACTCGCGACGGACCAGGTGACCCGGGCCCTTCGGGGCGACCATGAACACGTCGACACCCGCCGGCGGCTTGATGTAGCCGAACCGGATGTTGAAGCCGTGACCGAAGACCAGCGCGTCGCCGTCGACCAGGTTCGGCTCGATGGCCTCCTTGTACAGCTTGCGCTGTGCCGGGTCCGGAGCGAGGACGACGATCACGTCGGCCTCCTCGCAGGCCTCGGCCGGAGTGAGCACCCGCAGGCCCTGGGCCTCGGCCTTCGCCCGGCTCTTCGAGCCTTCCGGCAGACCGACCCGGACGTCGACGCCGGAGTCGCGCAGCGAGAGCGCGTGGGCGTGGCCCTGGGAGCCGTAGCCGAGGACGGCCACGTGGCGGCCCTGGATCACCGACAGATCGGCGTTGTCGTCGTAGAACATTTCAGCTGCCACTTGCGGCACTTCTCCTTAGTGTTGATTCGGTACGGCGGCGGCGGTGCGGCCCGGGGGCGGCCCCGGCACCGGGTGGTGCGGAGGGGCAGGGTGCGGCGCACGGTCGGCGGGTCGCGCCTGCACCGTCGGAGGCCCCGACTGGACGTGCGGCGGCGGCACCGCGACCGGCCGCAGCGTGCGGTCGGAGATGGAGCGGCTGCCCCGGCCGATCGCCACCATGCCGGACTGCACCAGCTCGCGGACGCCGAAGGGTTCCAGCACCCGGAGCATGGCCTCGAGCTTCTCGGGATTACCGGTCGCCTCGATCGTGATCGCGTCGGGTGCCACGTCGACCACCTTCGCACGGAACAGCTGGACGGTCTCCAGCACCTGCCCGCGGGTCAGGGTGTCCGCCTTCACCTTCACCAGCAGCAGTTCGCGCTGAACCGTCTGCGTGGGCTCGAGCTCGACGATCTTGATCACGTTCACCAGCTTGTTGAGCTGCTTGGTGATCTGCTCCAGTGGCTGCTCGTCCACGCTGACCGCGATGGTCATCCGGGACACCTCGGGGTGCTCGGTCGGACCGACCGCGAGCGAGTCGATGTTGAACCCGCGGCGCGAGATCAGTGCGGCCACCCGGGCCAGCACACCGTGCTTGTTCTCGACCAGGATCGACAGCGTGTGCTTCGTCATCAGAGTTCCTCGCCTTCCCACGTCGGGGCCATGTCGCGGGCGATCTGGATCTCGTCGTTGCTGACGCCGGCGGCGACCATCGGCCACACCATCGCGTCGCGGTGCACGACGAAGTCGACGACGACCGGCGCGTCGGTGACCGCCATCGCCTTCTCGATGGTGGCGTCGATCGAGTCCTTGTCGGAGCAGCGCAGCCCGACACCGCCCATCGCCTCGGCCAGCTTGGCGAAGTCCGGGATCCGGGCCGAGTGCAGGTCGGTGTTGGAGTAACGCTTGTCGTAGAACAGCGTCTGCCACTGCCGGACCATGCCCAGCGACTGGTTGTTGATCACCGCGACCTTGATCGGGATGCCTTCCAGCGCGCAGGTGACGAGCTCCTGGTTGGTCATCTGGAAGCAGCCGTCGCCGTCGATCGCCCACACGGTCTTGTCCGGCCGCGCGACCTTGGCGCCCATCGCGGCCGGCACGGCGTACCCCATGGTGCCGAGGCCGCCGGAGTTCAGCCAGTGACCGGGCTTCTCGAACGGCAGGAAGTGCGCGGACCACATCTGGTGCTGGCCGACGCCCGCGGTGTACACGGCGTCCGGGCCGGCGATCTCACCGATCCGCTGGATCACGTGCTGCGGCGACAGCGTGCCGTCCTCCGGCTCGTCGTACCCGAGCGGGTACCGGGCGCGCACGCCCTCGAGCTGCTTGCGCCAGGCCTCGTACGACGGGGTGCGGCCGGCGCTCGCGATCTCGGCGCGCAGCGCGGCCAGCAGGTCGGTGATGACCTCCTTGCAGTCACCCACGATCGGCACGTCGGCGGCGCGGTTCTTGCCGATCTCGGCCGGGTCGATGTCGGCGTGGATGACCTTCGCATCGGGCGCGAACGAGTCGAGCTTGCCGGTCACCCGGTCGTCGAACCGGGCGCCCAGCGTGATCAGCAGATCGGAGCGCTGCAGTGCGCCGACCGCGGACACCGAGCCGTGCATACCGGGCATCCCGAAGTGCAGCTCGTGGGTGTCCGGCAGCGCGCCGCGGGCCATCAGCGTGGTGACCACGGGGATCCCGAGCAGCTCGGCGAGCTCCTTCAGCTCGGCGCTGGCCTGGGCGCGGATCACGCCGCCGCCGACGTACAGCACCGGCTTCTCGGCCGCGGCGATCAGCCGGGCCGCCTCACGCACCTGCTTGGGGTGCGGTCGGGTCACCGGCCGGTAGCCGGGCAGCGCGAGCTCGGTCGGCCACTGGAAGTCGACGCCCTGGGTCTGCATCGCGTCCTTGGTCACGTCGACCAGCACCGGGCCGGGCCGGCCGGTGGAGGCGATGTGGAACGCCTCGGCGATCGTGGTGGCGATGTCGTTCGGGTCGGTCACCAGGAAGTTGTGCTTGGTGATCGGCATCGTGATGCCGCGGATGTCCGCCTCCTGGAAGGCGTCCGTGCCGATCGCGGCACCGGCCACCTGACCGGTGATGGCGACCATCGGCACCGAGTCCATGTACGCGTCGGCGATCGGCGTCACCAGGTTGGTCGCGCCCGGACCGGAGGTCGCCATGCACACGCCGACCTTGCCCGACGCGGCGGCGTACCCCTGGGCGGCGTGACCGGCGCCCTGCTCGTGACGTACCAGGATGTGGCGGATCTGGGTCGAGTCGAGCATCGGGTCGTACGCCGGGAGGATCGCGCCACCCGGGATGCCGAAGACGGTGTCGACTCCGGCATGTTCCAGTGCACGGATCAGAGCCTGTGCCCCGGTCAGCTGCTCACTCATGAGTGCCTTCCCTAGTCCTGTCACGCTGTGGCTGTTTGGCTTTTCGCGACCGATCCATCCTCGCTTGTGGCCGTTGTCGCTGCGCTTCCGGGTCGCGGATAGTCGCATTGGCAACAAAAAACCCCTTCCGCCGGGTTGGCTGAAGGGGCGCGCTCGACTCAGTGGTCGCGTCAGTCGGCGCGCCGCACAAGTACGAGGAGAATCGATCGCATGTGGCAACATTCGCCGACACACCGCGACCGGGTCAAGTTCAGCGCGACGGTGTCTCATTTCCTGAGACACCTGTCTTAGGAATGGCGAGTCGGTAACTTAATGACGCTGTGATGGCTCTGTGAAGTTGGTTAGTCACATACTGATCTGGTGAGACCGCAAGGTTTTTACCGCCCCCTCTCCAGATCGGAGTGACACATGCGCCTCTCGATACGACTGCTCGTGGCGTCCGTGCTGATCGCACTGTTCGGCTCGTTCTCGCTGACGGCGTCCGCGGCCGACACCCGGACGACGATCGTGAACGCGGCCAACGGCGAAATCGGCCAGCAGGAAACGCCGCCCGGCAGCAACTGCAACCCGTACGGTCCCTGCGAGTCCTGGTGCGCGCACTTCGCCACCTGGACCTGGCGACAGGCCGGCATCGACATCCCCAACTACGGCTTCACCGGTGACATCTACACCTGGGGCCAGGGCAAGGGCCGCACCCACGACGGCTCCACCGGCCTGAAGCCCGGCGACATCGTCCTCTACGGCACGGGCCCCGACAACACCGACACCAGCGTCCACACCGGCGTGGTCGTTGCCGTCGGCACCGACGGGAAGATCACCACGGTCGAGGGCAACTCGAACAACCAGGTCAGCAAACACGGCCCCTTCGACCCGAAGCACGCCGCCGACGCCGGCCGCCCCGCCGACATCTACGGCTGGGTCTCCGCCACCTAGAAACCCCTGATCGAGCCGGTGCGGCGCTCGTCCCCCGCACCGGCTCCCATATTCGATTGGTCCACCGTGCAGTGGCTCCCTAGCATGCAGGGCGTGACCATCGATCCGTACGGCGACGAACAACTGGTGCATCTGTACGACCTGGACAACCCGGCCGGCGAGGACCACGCCTACTACCAGGCGCTCGCGGACGGGACCCGCAAGGTGCTGGACTTCGGCTGCGGGACCGGCCTGCTGACGCGCTCGCTGGTCGCGCCGGGGAGGGTGGTGATCGGCATCGACCCGAGTACGACGATGCTCGGGTATGCGCGCCGGCAAGCAGGCGCCGACGGCGTCACCTGGGTGCACGGGGACCATCACGCGGTGCAGCCGACGGGCGATGTCGATCTCGTGGTGAGCGCCGGCAACACGATGATGCACGTCGCGGAACACGAGGCGTCGGTGCACGCGATCGCCGCCGCGTTGCGTCCCGGTGGGATGTTCGCGTTCGAGTCGCGCAACCCGGCGGCGCGTGCGTGGGAGCAGTGGACGAGCGAGGCGACGTACGGCGAACGCGACACCGCGGTCGGGCATTTGAAGGAGTGGCTCGAGCTGATCGAGATCGCCGACGGGCGCGTGGTGTTCGACGCGCACAACGTGTTCCCGGACGGGCACGACGCGGTCTATCGCAACGTCCTGTACTTCCGGTCGACCGACGAACTGCTGGCCGATCTCCGGACCGCTGGTTTCGCCGACGTGACCATCGACGGTGGATGGCACGGCGAGTCGCTCGCCGAGGACTCGCGGCTGCTGGTCGTCCGCGCCACGAAGTAGGCTGGCGGTACCGCGACTGGCGAGGGTGGGTCACCACCGGGGAGCGAAGTACACAAGGCGTCGTCCGCCTGGGCGCCTCCGATCGACTCGGAGGTCCCGATGCGTCTGCGGTACGGCATGAACCCTCATCAAGCGGCCACCCTGGAGCACCCGCCGTTCACGGTGCTGTCCGGCGAACCGTCGTACATCAACATCCTCGACGCCCTGACCGGCTGGCAGCTGGTGCGGGAGGCCGCGCGACAGTTCGGGAGGCCCGCGGCGGCGTCGTACAAGCACGTCTCTCCAGCCGGCGCGGCGCTCGGCGCGAGCGTCGCGGAGGCGTACGGGAGAGCTCGGGACGCCGATCCGAAGTCGTCGTACGGCGACTTCGTGGCGGTCTCGCACCCGGTCGACCTGGAGCTGGCCGGTGTGCTGAAGCGGGTCGTGTCGGACGGGATCATCGCGCCCGGGTACGACGAGGGCGTGCTCGAGATCCTGGCGGCGAAGAAGCGCGGGACCTATCTGGTGCTGGAGGTCGACGCGGAGTTCGAGCCACCGGCTGAGGAAGTACGGGAGATCTTCGGCGTGCGGCTGACGCAGGAGCGCGATGAGCTGCCGCTGCCGAGTGATCTGCCGGACGACGCCGTGCTCGGGATGATCGTTGCCCGGTACACCCAATCGAACACCGTGGTGATGGTGAAGGACGCGATGGCGATCGGTATCGGCGCCGGTCAGCAGTCGCGCGTGGACTGCACGCGGCTGGCCGGTGAGAAGGCCGCGCTCTGGTGGTCACGCCAGTCCGACGAACCACTCACCGGCGTGACGATGGTGTCCGACGCGCCCTGCCGTTCAGCGACAACGTCGACGAGGCGCATCGGTACGGCGTCACGCACATCGCCGAGCCTGGTGGGTCGATCCGGTCCGACGAGGTCGCGGCCGCGTGCGCCGAGCGCGGGATCCGGTGGTCCGCGACCGGCGTACGCCTGTTCCGGCACTGATCTCAGGCACTGCTTCAGGAAGCGGAGCCGACCTTCTGCCGTGCTGGAGGTGCCGGTGGTTCGCCGCCTTCGAGCTGGATGTCGGGGACGATGCGGTCAAGCCAGCGCGGCAGCCACCAGGCGCGCGGGCCGAGCAGCGTCATCACCGACGGGACCAGGATCATCCGGACGATGCTGGCGTCGATCAGTACGGCCACGGCCATACCGACCGCCAGCATCTTCACCGTCGGGTCGTCGTCCAGCACGAAGCTCAGGAAGACCACGACCATGATCGCGGCCGCGGTGGTGATCACCCGCGCGGTCGCGCCGATCCCGATCGCCACCGCGCGGTGGCTGTCCTTGGTCGCGATCCACGCCTCGTGCACCCGGGACAGTAGGAACACCTCGTAGTCCATCGACAACCCGAAGACGATCGCGAACATCAGCATCGGCACGAACGACGGGATCGGGACCTTCTCGTCGATCCCGACCAGCGAGGATCCCCAGCCCCACTGGAAGACCGCGACGATCACGCCGTACGCGGCTCCTACCGACAACAGGTTGAGGATCGCCGCCTTCACCCCGATCAGCAGCGAGCGGAACGCGACCGTGAGCAGCAGGAACGCGAGTAGCACCACCGCGCCGATCAGCCAGATCATCCGGCTGCCGACCTTCTCGGTGAAGTCGACGTACCCGGCCGTGGTGCCGACGACGTACGTCGGTTCCTTCTGGCTCGGCAGTACGTCGTCGCGGATCCGGTTCACCAGGTCCTGGGTCGCGGCCGCAGACGGCGACGTGGTCGGGATGACGTTGATGATCGCGGTCGTCCCCGCGCTGTTCGTACTCGGCGTCTGGACGGCCGCGACGCCCGCCTCCTTCTGCAGCGTCGACGCGAGCCCGTTGAGCACCGACTGCCGGTCGCTCGGGCTCACCGACTGCAGCTGGACGACGACCGTCAGCGGACCGTTGGCGCCCGGACCGAATCCTTGCGCGACCAGGTCGTATGCCTTCCGGCTGGAGTCCTGGGCGGGATCGGTGCCGGCGTCGAGCTGGCCGAGGTTCATCGAGAACAGCGGGATCGCCAGCACCAGCAGGACGAGCGTGGCGGCGATGCCGTACGGCCACGGCCGGGCGCTGACCCGGCGGCCCCAGCGGGCGAACGCGCTCTGCTCGTGCTTGGCATCGCGGCGTTCCTGTTCCTCCGCGCGGTGTTCGGCGATCGCGGCCTCGTCCGGCAGTTCGTCCTCGACGTCGCGTTCTTCGGCGAGGTGCTTGCGGTCCTTGCGGTTCAGGATCAGCAGCTTCGAGAGTCCGAGCATCGCCGGGATCAGGGTGAGCGCGGCCAGCACCGTCACGGCAACGACGATCGCCGCCGACAGCCCGAGCGCGCCCACGAACGGTACGCCGGACACGTACAGCCCGAGGATCGCGATCACGACCGTCCCGCCGGCGACCAGGATGGCCGCGCCGGACGTCGACTCCGCGCGACCCACCGACTCCTCGACGTCCATCCCGTCGTCGAGTTGCTCACGATGGCGGGACACCAGGAAGAGCCCGTAGTCGATCGCGACGCCCAGACCGAGCAGGGTCGCGACAGTCGGGGCAGATGTCGGGAACTCCTTGGCCGCCGCGAGCAGACCGAGGATCGCCAACCCGCCGCCAACGCTGAACACCGCCGACACCAGCGGGAGCGCGGACGCGACGATCGAGCGGAACATCAGGAACAGCAGTACCAGCGCGAGCCCCAGACCGATCGCCTCCGACGGGAGGTCGTTGGCCTGCTTCCCGATCTGGCCGGCGCCACCGCCGTACTCGACCTGGAGCCCGGCCGCGCGGGCCGGTTGGACGGCCGCGTCCATCTTGTCGACGTACGTCTTGTCGAGGGACGCCGGGACCACCGAGAACGAGACCGGGGCGTTGACGATCGTGCCGTCCTTGGAGATGTACGCCGTCTGCGAGGTCGCGAGCGGATCCACCGCGCTGACGACGTCGGGCAGCTTGCCGAACGCCGTCATCGACTGCTGGACCGCGGCGGACTGCTGGGCGACAGTGCCGGTCTTCGCATGGAACACGATCGAGCCCGAGTACCCGCCGGCGGTGGTGAAGTCCTTGTTCAGGATGTTCAAACCAGCGGATGACTGACTGCCGGGAACCGTGTAGTTGTTGACATAGGTGCCGCCGAACGCCGACTTGAGCACGAACAGCCCGACGACGATCACCACCCAGCCGGCGATCACGAACCAGTGGAAATGTGCCGCGCCGCGACCGAGCCGGTGCAGAAATGCGTGCATAGGGCGCCCCTCCCCCGGGCACCCCCCAGGTGACGGCCCAGCCGTCGGCCCCCACCGGCGAATGTAGGTCTGCCCGGTCCGGGCCCACAACCCCCCGCCGCGGATGGTGACAGCGTGTCCTCAGCCGCTGGCGCTCAGCCGATGGGAGCCCGAAGCAACGGCTTCCCGAACCTCCGCAGCAGTCTCCGGTACGCCGAGCCGCGTCGTGTCGAGCGCATGTCCCTCCAGAGCGCCAAGATCCGCGAACGCGCCGTGCAAACCGGTCAGCGCGTCAGCGTCGGTCAGCTCGGGCTCGGGCCGGGCCTGCCCACGCTGCAGCGTCGTCCCGAGGTCCGCGCGCAGAACGACGTACGACATCGTCCAGCCGCCGGCCGCGGCCGCGTCCCGGAACGGCTGCAGGAACCACGGCCCGATGATCCCGTCGACCACCACGTCGTAGCCGCCGCGGGCATAGACCGCGACCGTCGCGACGATCGCGTCGACCACGACCTCGTTCTGCCGCTGGGATCCCGGCAGGTACGGCGCGATGAAGCCGGTGCGGATGCCGCGGTAGTACTCGTCGGTGGTCAGGTGCATCGTCGGCCGCGGCGCGTCGGTGGCGACGAGCCGGGCGATGGTCGTCTTGCCCGAACCCGACGGGCCGGTCAGCAGGAGGACGGTGCTCATGCCGACCGACGCTACGGGTTATCCGCCGGCGACGCTCGGGAGTATCAGGAGCTCGTCCCCTTCGGACAGCGGGGTGTGGAGGCCGGAGAGGTCGCGGATGTTGTCGTTGCCGAGGTAGATGTTCACGTGCCGGCGGACCGCGCCCTGCTCGTCGGTGAGGCGCCGGCGGAGCGCCGGGTGCGCGGCCTCGAGTGCGCTGAACACCGCGCCGACGGTCGGTGCACCGTCGACCTCGACCTGCACGCAGTCGACCCCGCCGGCGAACGGCCGCAGGACCGTGGGCAGCCGGACAGCGATCATCCCAGCACCGCGGCCCGCACTGTCAGTACGTCGGGAAGATGCCGCGCGACCTCGACCCAGCTGTCGCCGGCGTCGGCGCTCGCGTAGACACAGCCGTCCCGCGTCCCGACGTACACGCCGGCCGGGTCCGCGGTGTCGGTGGTCATCGCGTCGCGGAGGACGGGCACGTAGGACACGGCCGGCAGCCCGGCGGACAGTGGCTCCCAGGTGGACCCGGCGTCGCGCGAGCGGTAGACCCGGCACTTCGCCTCGGTCGGGATCCGGTTCGCGTCCGCGACCAGCGGGAACACGTACACGGTCTCGGGCTCGTGCGGGTGCACCACGATCGGGAACCCGAAGTCCGACGGCAGGCCGTCCGCGATCGACTTCCAGATCGCGCCACCGTCGTCCGACCGGTACACCCCGTGGTGGTTCTGCGCGAACATCCGCTCCGGTACGTCGGGATGCGCGGCCAGCTTGTGGACGCACTGGCCGAACTCCGGATACGGGTCGGGGAAGAACTTCGCCTGGATGCCCTGGTTCGCCGGCTCCCACGTCCGGCCGCCGTCCGCGGTCCGGTACACGCCGCCGGTCGACATCGCGACACTCATCCGCTCCGGATCGGTCGGGTGCGGCAGGACCGTGTGCACGGCCTGGCCGCCGAACCCGGCTCCCCACTCGGACCGGTGCGGATGGTCCCAGAGCCCGCGGACGAGCTCGAACGTCACTCCCCCATCGGTCGACTTCCACAACGCCGACGGCTGCGTCCCGGCGTACACGACACCGGGCTGAGCGGCCGGCGCGGGCTGGATCTGCCAGACCCGCTCGAGCGACGCGCCGGCGTCGGCGGGGAACCCGATCGAGCCCTCCGGCGGCTCGGCCCAGGTCGCGCCGACGTCATCGGAGTGGAAGACCGCCGGACCCCAGTGCTCACTGGTGCCGCCGACGAACAGGCGCGGTCGGTCGCCGCGGGTGTCGACGCCCACGGCGTACACACTCTGCATCTCGAACTCCGGCACCGGACCGTCGAGCCGCCACTCGCGGCGGCCCGCGTCGCTCCGGCCGATCCAGAGCCCCTTCTTGGTCCCGATCAGCAGCACGGCCTCGGACATCGTCGTCCCTCCTCCTACCGTGGCGGCCCCGCCACCACATTGATCAACGGCTCCCCGGACGCGTAGCGCTGCAGCTGCGCGCGCACCAGCCGGGCCACCCGCGGCGCGAACGCCGTCGAGGCACCGCCCCGGTGCGGATTGATCAGTACGTTCGGAGCAGACCACAGCGGGTGTCCGGTGGGCAACGGCTCAGGATCCGTGACGTCCAGCGCGGCGCTGATCCGGCGGCTCCCGAGCTCGGCCAGCAACGCGTCGGTGTCCACCACGACACCGCGCGCGACATTCACCAGCAGCGCACCGTCCTTCAACCGGGCCAGGAAACTCGCGTCCACCATCCGCTTGGTCTCCGGAGTCGCCGGGGTCAGCAGCACCACGACGTCCGCGCGCGGCAACAACTCCGGCAGCTCCGAGATCGGGTGTACGCCGTCCCGCGCGCGCCGCGCGACCCGGATCACGTCGCACTCGAAACCGCTCAGCCGCCGCTCGAGCGCCTCGCCGATCGCGCCGTACCCGAGAATCAGCACCGTCCGGTCCGCAAGTGAGTCGTCGACCTCGTCGTACGACGACGGCCAGACCTGCTTCTCCTGGTCACGCACGGCCCGCGGCAGCCGCCGGTACGACGCCAGGATCAGCCCGACCGCCAGCTCGGCCGTGGACGCGTCGTGCACGCCGCGCGCGTTGCACAAGGTCACCCCGTCGGCGATCCGCGACTGGGCGTGCTCGAACCCGGCCGTCTGCAGCTGCACGACCTTCAGCGAAGGCATCTCCCGGATGACGTCGAACACGTCCCCGCCGCCCATGTAACTGGGCACGTAGAACTCCACCTCGTCGAGCGACTTCGGCCGCTCCGCACCGGAATAGAAGTCCACGTCGAACCCGTCCGGGACGCCGCCGAGGAACGCGTTCGGGTCCTCCCACGGCAGCCATGTCTTCACCACATCAGCCATGACCACGAACCTACTCGGCCCGCCGGACAGTGTGAACTCCCGTGCCACAGCGCGGGCACCGTCGTAGCATGGATCGGTGCCTTCGACATCGGATGTGGCAGCGACGGTCGCACACGATCAGGCCGTCGGGCGGCTACGGGATTCGTACGAACGCATCCCGCAGGGTGAGCCGGTCCGGCTGGCGAAGCGCAGTTCGAACCTGTTCCGCCCGCGAGCCGAGATCGACAGCCCAGGGCTGGACGTGTCGAAGCTCACCGGCGTGATCAGCGTCGACCCGGCCGCCCGGACCGCCGATGTCCAGGGCATGTGCACCTACGAGGACCTGGTCGCGGCGACCCTGCCGCACGGGTTGACGCCGATGGTCGTGCCGCAGCTGAAGACGATCACGCTCGGCGGCGCGGTGACCGGGCTCGGGATCGAGTCGACGTCGTTCCGGGCCGGCCTGCCGCACGAGTCCGTGCTCGAGCTCGACATCCTCACCGGCGCCGGCGAGGTCGTCACCGCCCGGCCGACCGGCGAGCACGCGGACCTGTTCCGGATGTTCCCGAACTCGTACGGCACCCTCGGGTACGCGACCCGGCTGCGGATCGAGCTCGACCGGATCTCGCCGTACGTCGCCCTGCGGCACGTCCGCGTCGGGCTCGACGACCTGGCCCCGGCGATCTCCGCGATCGTTGCTGACGGCACCTACGGGGGCGAGCCGGTGCACTTCGTCGACGGGGTCGCGTTCAGCCCGTCCGAGGCCTATCTCACGCTCGGGCGGAACAGCGACGCCGCGGCCCGGACCAGCGACTACACCGGCCGGCAGATCTACTACCGCTCGATCCGGCAACGACCGAAGGACGTCCTCACCGCGCACGACTACCTGTGGCGCTGGGACACCGACTGGTTCTGGTGCTCGGCCGCCTTCGGCGCACAGCAGCCGGTGGTACGGCGCCTGTGGCCGCGGCGCTGGCGGCGCAGCGACGTGTTCCACAAGATCGTCGGCTTCGAGAACCGGCACCAGATCGCGGCCCGCCTCAACCGCCGGCGTGGCCGACCGGACCGCGAGCGGGTGGTCCAGGACGTGGAGATCCCGGTCGGCGAGCTGGCCGGGTTCCTGCGCTGGTTCGACGCCAACGTCGGGATGCGCCCGGTCTGGCTCTGCCCGCTGCGGCTGCGTGGATCCGAGTCCTGGCCGCTGTACCCGCTGCGGCCCGGCGAGATCTACGTGAACGTCGGCTTCTGGGGCACCGTGCCGATCGCGCCCGGTGCCGCGGACGGCGACGTGAACCGCCGGATCGAGCAGGCCGTCGCCGACTTCGGCGGCCACAAATCGCTGTACTCCGACGCCTACTACGACCGGGAGACCTTCGACCGGCTCTACAACGTGCCGGCCCTGACCACGGTGAAGCAACGCTACGACCCGAACGCCCGGCTCACCGGGCTCTACGAAAAGGCGGTGACGCGCCGATGACGACGCTTGCGACCCAGGTTTCGATCGCCGAAGCCCTCACGACCGTGCTCCCGGGCGGTCTGCCGTTCCGGTTCACGGCGTACGACGGCAGTGCGGCCGGTCCCGACGACTCGCCGATCCACATGCACCTGGCCACCGAGCGTGGGCTGTCCTACGTCCTCACCGCGCCGGGTGACCTCGGGATGGTCCGCGCGTACGTGATGGGTGACCTGGAGATCACCGGCGTCCACCCCGGCGACCCGTACCAGCTGATGCGGCTGATCCTCGACGAGTTCCACCTCCAGCGGCCGAAGGCGGCCGAGGCGCTGCGCATCCTCCGCGGGCTCGGCTGGAGTCACCTGAAGCCGCCGCCGCCCCCGCCGCAGGAGCACCTGCCGAAGTGGCGCCGTACGTTCGAGGGGCTGCGGCACTCGAAGGCGCGGGACCGGTCGGCGATCCACCACCACTACGACGTGTCGAACACGTTCTACGAGTGGGTGCTGGGGCCGTCGATGACCTACACCTGCGCCGTGTACCCGTCGCTGGACGCGACGCTGGAGGAGGCGCAGTTCGAGAAGTACGACCTGGTCGCGCGGAAACTCGACCTGCAGCCCGGGATGCGGCTGCTCGACGTCGGCTGCGGCTGGGGCGGCATGGTCCGGCACGCGGCCCGCGAGTACGGCGTCCAGGCGCTCGGCGTCACCCTGTCCGCGGCGCAGGCCGAGTGGGCGAACGCGGCGATCAAGGCCGAAGGCCTGGAGGACCTGGCCGAGGTGCGGTACCTGGACTACCGCGACGTCCCCGAGCGGGACTTCGACGCGGTGAGCTCGATCGGCCTGACCGAACACATCGGGGTGCGCAACTACCCGTCGTACTTCAGCTTCCTGCACGACCGGCTGAAGCCCGGCGGCCGGCTGTTGAACCACTGCATCACGCGGCCGGACAACCACTTCCGGCACACCGGCGCGTTCATCGACCGCTACATCTTCCCCGACGGCGAGCTGATCGGCTCCGGCCGGATCATCTCCGAGGCCCAGGACGCCGGCTTCGAGGTCCGCCACGAGGAGAACCTCCGCGAGCACTACGCCCTCACCCTGGCCGCCTGGAACGACAACCTGGTCGCCCACTGGGACGAGGCGGTCACCGAGGTAGGCCCCGCCACCGCCAAGATCTGGGGCCTCTACCTGGCCGCCAGCCGAGCCGGCTTCGAACACAACACCATCCAACTCCACCAGGTCCTCGCGGTGAAGCCAGACGACCGCGGCAACTCCCACTTCCCCCTCCGCCCCACCTGGGGCAGCTGATGAACTGCGTACCGAAGGACGGGTAGTGGGTGGCTTGCACGCCGCCGCCCACGCCCGTCGCCGGCTCAGATCCGGTCCGCCAGGGCCACCACTACCCGTTCTTCGGTACTTCGCCGGGGCGCTAGTTTGGGGGCCAGAGCGAGTGGAGGGAGGCCGGCGTGCGCGGGAGGGCTGCTGTGGTGGTGGCTGCGTTGGCGTTGGTTAGTGGGTGTTCGGAGGCGACGCCGAGTAGGTCGGGGTCGTCTTCGGCGCCGGCGGCTTCGGGTACGGCGGCGCCGGCCGGGACGCTTGCGTTGACGGTGGCGTCGACCGTGGCGACGGGGATTCAGGTGCCGTGGGGGTTGGCGTTCCTGCCGGACAAGAGTGCGTTGGTGGCGGAGCGGGACGCCGGTGCGATCAAGCGGATCGTCAACGGCCGGGTCAGTGACGTCGGCACCGTGGACGGCGTGAAGTCGTCGTCCGAGGGTGGGTTGCTGGGGCTGGCGGTGGATCCGGGGTATCCGGGGAAGCCGTACATCTACGCGTACTACTCCAGCGGCGACGACAACCGGATCGCGCGCATCACCTACCAGGACGGGAAGCTCTCCGACCAGCAGGTGATCCTCGACGGGATCCCGGAGGCGGCGATCCACAACGGCGGGCGGCTGCGCTTCGGACCGGACGGGTACCTGTACGCCGGAACGGGCGACGGCTCGGATCGGCCGAACTCGCAGGACGACAACTCGCTCGGCGGGAAGATCCTGCGGATCACCACCGACGGCAAGGCCGCCCCCGGGAACCCGGACGGCCGGATCTGGATCACCAAGGGCCACCGCAACGTCCAAGGCCTCGCGTTCGACGGCAACCAGCTGTACGCCGCGGAGTTCGGGCAGAACACCTGGGACGAGCTGAACGCGATCACCCCCGGCGCGAACTACGGCTGGCCCGCCGCCGAGGGCATCAGCCACCTGGACGAGATGACCGACCCGATCGCCCAGTGGCCCACGTCGGAGGCCTCACCGTCGGGGATCGCGTTCGCGCGCGGGTACATCTTCATGGCGGGCTTGCGCGGCCAGCGGCTCTGGGCGATACCCGTTGCCAACGGCAAACGAGTCGGCGAGCCGCAGGCGTTCTTCACCAACCGGTACGGGCGTTTGCGCACGGTGGAGGTCGCGCCGGACGGCTCCTTGTGGGTCACCACGTCCAACACCGACGGCCGCGGTCAGCCCCGCGACGGCGACGACCGGATCCTCCGGGTGACGATCAGCACGTCCTGAGCAGTCAACCGTTTCGGCTCCGGCAGCGTCTGGTACTTGTTGAAGAAACCCATGACCTGAGGAGGAGATCGGCATGCCGACCGGCCAGGCGTCTGGCGTCCCCAGCAACGTGATCGCATCGGTGAGCAGGTACAAGGATGCTCAGCGAACGGTCGACTACCTGAGAAGCTACGGGATGGACGCGACGAGTCTGGAGGTCGTCGGCGCCGGTCTCCGGCAGGCGAGCAGACGCAGAGCGGTGCCGGTCGTGCGGATGACCGCGACGGGTGCGTTGCAGGGCGCCCTGCTCGGGATCCTCACCGCCGTCTTCGTCACCCTGGTCGCCGAGACCACCCTGAACGGCCTGGCCGTCGTGGTCTGGGGCTTCGTCTACGGCCTCATCGTCGGGACGCTGTGGGGTCTGTTCCGGGGCCTCGTCCGCAACCGCCCGGACCTGGTGAGTACCGAGATCCACCCGACGCAGTACGAGGTCCGCTGCCCGGCCGACGAACTGGCCGTGGCGCAGACGTTGCTCGCGGACGCGGCCGACCTGGACGACGGCCGGCTCGAGCGCGAGGTCATCGCGGACGCTCCCCACTCCGAGCAGCCGGCACAGGAACACCGCGACGCGGCCTGAGCCTGGGGGTGCCAGTGCGGCACCCCCAGTTCAGCGTCAGATACCCAGCTTCTCGTTCAGGAGCTGGCGGACCTTGGCGGCGTCGGCCTGGCCGCGCATGTCCTTCATCACCGCGCCGATCAGCGCACCTGCGGCGGCCGGCTTCCCGGAGTTGACCTTCTCGACCACGTCCGGGTTGGCCGCGATCGCGCGGTCGATCGCCTCGATCAGCGCCGAGTCGTCGGACACCAGCGCCAGGCCACGCTTCTCGATGATCTCCGCCGGCGTGCCCTCCCCGGCGAGCAGTCCTTCGAAGACCTGCCGGGCGAGCTTGTCGTTCAGCGTGCCGTCGTCGACCAGCTTCTGCACCTCGGCGACCTGCGCCGGGCCGACGCCGAGCGCGTCGAGCTCCTGACCCGACTCGTTCGCCGAGCGGGCCAGCTCACCGAGCCACCACTTCTTCGCGGCCGCCGGGGTGACGCCGAGCTCGACGGTCGCCACGATCGGCTCGAGCGCGTTGCCGTTGATCACGTCGCGCATCTCGAGATCGGTGAAACCCCAGTCCTCCTGCAGCCGCGCCCGGCGTACCGAAGGAGCCTCGGGCAGGGTCGCGCGGAGTTCCTCGACCCATTCGCGGGACGGGGCGACCGGGACCAGGTCGGGCTCCGGGAAGTACCGGTAGTCGTCGGCGTCGGACTTCTCCCGGCCGGAGGTGGTGATGCCGGTGTCCTCGTGCCAGTGCCGGGTCTCCTGCAGGATCTTCCCGCCGGTCGACAGGATCGCCGCCTGCCGGGTGATCTCGTAGGTGATCGCGCGCTCGACCGAGCGGAACGAGTTCACGTTCTTGGTCTCGGTGCGGGTGCCGAGGGCCGTCGTACCGTGCGGCTTCAGCGACACGTTCGCGTCGCAGCGCAGCGAGCCCTGGTCCATCCGGACGTCCGAGACGTCCAGCGACAGCAGCAGGTCGCGCAGCATGCTCACGTACGCTCGGGCGACGGCGGCGGCCTTGGCCGGCGGGACCTCGATCGTCTTCGTGACGATCTCGATCAGCGGGATCCCGGCCCGGTTGTAGTCGACCAGCGAGTGCGAGGCGCCGTGGATCCGGCCGGTCGCGCCACCGATGTGGGTGGACTTGCCGGTGTCCTCCTCCATGTGCGCGCGCTCGATCTCGATCCGGTACGTCTCGCCGTCGACGACGACCTCGGTCCAGCCGTTGAACGCGATCGGCTCGTCGTACTGCGAGGTCTGGAAGTTCTTCGGCATGTCCGGGTAGAAGTAGTTCTTCCGGGCGAACCGGCACCACTCGGCGATCTCGCAGTTCAGCGCCAGGCCGATCTTGATCGCGGACTCGACGCCGCGCGCGTTCACCACCGGCAGCGCGCCGGGCAGACCGAGGCAGACCGGGCAGGTCTGCGTGTTCGGCGGCGCGCCGAACTCGGTCGGGCAGCCGCAGAACATCTTCGACTTCGTGTTCAGCTCGACGTGGACCTCGAGGCCCATCACCGGGTCGTACTGCGCCAGCGCGTCGTCGATCTCGAGAACGTCTGCAACGGTCATCGGGTCACCTCCAGCTCCGGAGCCTTGGTCATCAGTACGCCGCCCCACTGCTCGGCCAGCGCGGCCTCGAGCGCGCCGCCGACCTTGTACAGCAGGTCGTCGCGCATCACCGGCGCCATCACGTGGAAGCCGACCGGCAGGTTGTCCTCGTCGGCCAGGCCGCACGGGAACGACGCGGCCGCGTTGCCGGCCAGGTTGGACGGGATCGTGCAGAGGTCGTTCTTGTACATCGCGATCGGGTCGTCGATCCGGTCACCGATCGCGAACGCGGTCGTCGGCGTGGCCGGCGAAACCAGCACGTCGACCTGCTCGTAGGCGCTGGCGAAGTCGCGGGCGATCAGCGTCCGCACCTTCTGCGCCTGGCCGTAGTACGCGTCGTAGTACCCGCTGGAGAGCGCGTGCGTCCCGAGGATGATGCGGCGCTTCACCTCGGCGCCGAAGCCCGCCTCGCGGGTCAGGCTGGTCACCGTCTCGGCGCTGTTCGTGCCGTCGTCGCCGACCCGCAGGCCGTACCGCATCGCGTCGAACTTGGCCAGGTTGGACGAGGCCTCGCTCGGCAGGATCAGGTAGTACGCCGGCAGCGCGTACTCGAAGTGCGGGCAGGAGACCTCGACCACCTCGGCGCCGAGCTTGGTGAGCAGCTCGACCGCCTCGTGGAAGCGGGCCTCGACACCTGGCTGGTAGCCCTCGCCACCGAGCTCCTTCACGACACCGATCCGCAGACCGGCGACGTCACCGTTCCGGGCGGCCTCGACGACGGCCGGCACCGGCTGGTTGATCGAGGTCGAGTCCATCGGGTCGTGGCCGGCGATCACCTCGTGCAGCAGCGCCGCGTCGAGTGTCGTCCGCGCACACGGACCGGGCGTGTCCAGCGAGGACGCCAGCGCGATCAGCCCGTACCGCGAGGTGCCGCCGTACGTCGGCTTGACCCCGACCGTGCCGGTGAACGCACCCGGCTGCCGGATCGAGCCACCGGTGTCGGTGCCGATCGCGAGCGGCGCCTCGTACGCCGCGATGGCCGCGGACGAACCGCCGCCGGAACCACCCGGGATCCGGTTCAGGTCCCACGGGTTGTGGGTGGTGCCGTACGCCGAGTTCTCGGTGGAGGAACCCATCGCGAACTCGTCCATGTTGGTCTTGCCGAGAATCACGATCCCGGCCGCCTTCAGACGCTGTACGACGGTCGCGTCGTACGGCGGCTTCCAGCCCTCGAGGATCTTCGAGCCGGCCGTGGTCGGCACACCCTCCTGGGTGAGCACGTCCTTCAGCGCCAGCGGTACGCCGGCCAGCGGGGACAGCTGCTCGCCCGCGGCCCGCTTGTCGTCGACCGCCTTGGCCTGCGCGAGCGCACCGTCGGTGTCGACGTGCAGGAACGCGCGGACGTCGCCGTCGACGGCGGCGATCCGGTCCAGGTGGGCCTGGGTGATCTCCACCGAACTGGCCTGCCCGGACGTCATCAGCTCCGAGAGCTCGGCCGCGGTCTTCCTGGTCAGATCAGACATGTCAGTCCTCCTCCAGGATCCGCGGCACCCGGAAGCGCTGCCCTTCCTGGGCGGGCGCGCCGGAGAGCGCCTGCTCGGGCGTCAGGCACGGGACGTTCTCGTCCGCGCGCATCACGTTGGTCAGCGGCAGGGCGTGCGAGGTCGGCGGAATGTCGTCCGCCGCCACCTGGCTGACCTGGCCGACCAGTCCGATGATCTGGTCGAGCTGCGGCGCAAGGTGGTCGAGCTCGTCGTCGGAGAGCTCGATCCGCGCCAGTCGCGCCAGGTGCGCGACCTCTTCGCGGGTAATCGATGGCATGTACTGTCCCAAGTGCAGAGGCTGACGTAAGTCATGTCGACACATGACTGACGTCAGCTTAGTGGGCTGCGGAAGCGGGATTTCCCACCCCCTGCGCAGTTCACCTATCGGAGGCCCGGGCGTGTCCCACCTACCGCTCTGTAACATGGGCGGCGACAGGGCGTTACGCGCATGGTGCTTGGCTGGGAGATGATCGTTCGGTGTTCCTGCTGCGCTTGATCATCCCCGACAAACCGGGTTCGCTGGGCGTCGTCGCGACCGCGCTCGGCGAGGTGAACGCCGACATCCACGCCATCGAGATCGTCGAGCACCGGCGTGAGAACGGCACCGCCGTCGACGACATCGTGGTCGACCTGCCGCCGGGCGTGCTGCCCGACCGCCTGGTCTCCGCGTGCAACGGCGTACCGGACGTCGAGGTCATCTGGTTCTCGCGGTACGGCGCCGGTGGCGGACTGCACATGGACCTGGAAGCCGTCGAGCAGATGACGTCGGCTCCGTCCGAAGCGATCGACCTCCTGGTCGAGCAGGCGCCGGCCGTGCTGCACGCGGACTGGGCCGCGCTGCTCGACGGCACCGGCAGCGAGGTGAAGGTCGCGCTGGAGACGAGCGCGACCCCTGAGTTCGGCGAGGTGGCGGACCGCTGGCTGCCGATGGAGAAGGCGAGCACGCTCGAGGCCCCGGACCACAAGGGACTCGCGGAGTCGGTGCTGGTCGCCGCACCACTGGAGTCCGAGCGCCGGGTCCTGGTCATCGGTCGCCGGGGCGGTCCCGAGTTCCTCGGCTCCGAGGTCGCCCGGCTGTCGTACCTGGCGTCACTGGCCGTGACGATCCGCGCTACTTCGTGAGCTGAACCGAAAAACGCCCCCGCTCGACGAGCGGGGGCGTTTTTACGTGAACTCTTACGTGAACTGGAAGTAGGCCAGGAGCCAGAGGGCGGCGATGATCAGCAGGATCACGACGCCGACCAGGACGACGATCAGGATCGCCTGGCTGTTACTGCCGTTCTTGTCCGGGAGGTCGAACTGGGTGGGGCCCCAGGCCCCACCACCGTCGACACGCTTCAGGGCCTCCGGCGGTGGGCTGGCCACCGTCCGTGAGTCCCGCTTCTCCCGGGGGAACTTCATCCAGCCTCCGTGCCCACTCAGACGTAGAACGACTCGTACTTGATCTCGACCTGCTGGGAGGAGTAGCTGTCCGAGCTGGTCCCGCTGATCGTGACCCGCCAACCGGCGACATAAGAAGCGTACGGCTTCCCGTCACTGTGCGCCTGGACGTACGCCTTCAGCGCCGCGACATCGCCGCCCTTGAGGACACCGAACGTGTCGTTCAGCCCGGCGGTGAGGGCCTTCTTGGCGTCCCCGGCGTCGCCGGAGGCGCTCACCTGGATGTGCTTGATGCCCTCGCCCTCGCTGGCGTACATGTACACCCGCTGGGAGCCGTACTTGCCGATCTCCTTGGTGCAGGAGCTCGTGCAGACGTACTGCTTCGTCTTCAGCGCCGCGACCAGCTGCGCCTCGGTGGTGTCGAAGGTCTTCTGCGGGAGGTCCAGCGAGTCCTCACCGGACTTGCCGCCGGACAGCTCGAGCGAGTCGCCGTCGTTGCGCAACTCGAACTCGCCCCAGGTGCTGCCGACCTTCTGCGACTTCTGTCCGGTCGTGACCGCGTCCTGGACCTTCTTCACCTGGTCGCCGCCGAACGTGTCGTTGCCGACCGCCTGCAGGACCTGGTCGAAGACGACCTTGGCGTTGTTCAGGTTGTCCTCGTTCGCCGACTTGAACCGCACCGCGATGATGGTGCCGTCCGGCTTGAACTGGAAGACCGCCTCCGCCTCCGTGGTGCCGTCGTACTTGAAGCAGCCGCGATGCGCGCCCTGGCCGGTGTTGAACAGGTCACTACAGCCGAAACCGCTGCTCTGCAGCTTGTCGGTCGCGGCCTTGGCCTGACCGGTCGCGTTGCCGAGCTCACCGTTCTGGTTGGTGCCGGTGGTCGGGCTGCCGCCGCCGGTCGGCTGCGCGGTGGTGGTCGGGTTCGATTCCGGGGTGTCGTCGCCGCCGAGGAAGCGCACGCCGAGGAAGATCAGCAGGCCGATCACCACGAGGCCGACGACACCGCCGCCGACGATCAGCGGCAGCTTCTCCTTGCTGATCCCGCCCGGCCCCTTGGAGCCGCCGCCCGAATCACCCGGCTGCCACTGCGGCTGCCCGGGCTGTCCGCCCTGCTGCTGGTGCCAACCGCTCTGCTGTTGCTGCTGCGAGCGCTGGCCCCACGACTGCTGCTGGTAGGCGCCGCCGCCCTGCTGCTGCGACTGACCCCAACCACCTCCGGGCTGACCCTGCTGACCAGGCTGCTGCTGACTGGGCTGCTGATGGCCGGGCTGGTCCTGCTGGCGCCCAGGCTGCTGTCCCCAGCCGCCACCCTGCTGCGGGGGCTGGCCCTGGCGCGGCGGCTGACCTTGCTGAGGCTGCTGCGCGGGCTGTCCCTGCTGCGGGGGCTGCTGTGAGGGCTGCTGGGGCTGCTGGGGGCGTTGGCCCCACCCGCCCTGGCCCGGTGGCTGCTGTCCCCAGCCGCCACCTTGTTGTGGCGGCTGCGGGCCGCCCTGTCCCCCGTGCTGCCCGCCTGGCTGGCCCCCCGGCTGCCCAGGACCCCACGGTCCCTGCGGCGGCGTCGTCATATTTGCTCCTTTTAACCCACGTTCCGACGTGCAAAGTTAACAGTCCGACGGCTCAGGTCGGCCGTCGGATCCGTCGGGTTGGAAATGCTTCGATTTGTCCGGTCGCGTCAGGTCGCCTCAGGCGCCGGCGTGGTCGCCACCGCGGCCGCCGCCTCCGCGCCGTCGTCGAGCAGCACCCGGAACCCGGCCGCGTCCAGGATCGGTACGCCGAGCTGGACCGCCTTGTCGTACTTCGACCCCGGCGAATCCCCCACGACCACGAAGGACGTCTTCTTCGACACCGAGCTCGCGACCTTCCCGCCGCGCCCGACGATCGCCTCGGTCGCCTCGTCCCGGCTGAACCCCTCGACCGTCCCGGTGACCACGACCGACTGCCCGGTCAGCGTCTGCGGGAGCGTCGGGCCGGTGCGCTCCTCGCGCATCACCACGCCGGACGCCTGCCACTTGTCCACGATCGCCTGGTGCCACGGCACCTGGAACCACTCGATCATCGCCTGCGCGATGGTCGGCCCGACACTCTCGATCTCGGCCAACTGCTGCTCGCTCGCGGCCCGGACGTCGTCAATGTTGTCGAACACCTCGGTCAGCGCGGCCGCCGCGGTCGGGCCGACGTGCCGGATCGACAGCGCCACCATCACCCGGGACAGCGGTTTGGCCTTGGCCTCCTCGAGGTTCGCGAGCAGTTTGCGCGCGTTCGCCGACAACGCGCCTGCCTTGGTGGTGAAGAAGGCGCTCTCGGCCAGCTTCTCCTCGGTGAGCGCGAACAGGTCACCCTCGTCCGCGAGCAGTCCACCGCTGATCAGCGCATCGGCAGCCTTGAACCCGAGCCCCTCGATGTCGAACGCGGACCGCCCCGCCAGATAGAACAACCGCTCCCGCAGCTGGCCCTGGCAGTACTGCGAGTTCGGGCAGCGGATGTCGACGTCGGATTCCTTCGCCGGCGCCAGCTTGGTGTTGCACCAGGGGCAATGCGTCGGCATCTCCCAGGCCGGCAGGTCCTTGGGACGCAGGTCGACGACCGGCCCGAGCACCTCCGGGATGACGTCCCCCGCCTTCCGCAGTACGACGGTGTCGCCCGGGCGGACGTCCTTGCGGGCGACCTCCTTGGCGTTGTGGAGCGTCGCGTACTCGACCGTCGACCCCGCGACGCGGACCGGCTCCATGTGCGCGAACGGGGTGACCCGGCCGGTGCGGCCGACGTTCACCTCGATCTCGATGAGCTTGGTGTTGACCTCTTCCGGCGGGTACTTGAACGCGATCGCCCAGCGCGGCGCGCTCGATGTCGAGCCGAGGGCGCGCTGCAGGTCCACCTCGTCGACCTTCACCACGACGCCGTCGATCTCGTGGTCGACCGAGTGCCGGTTCTCGCCGTAGTACGCGATGAAGTCGTTGACCTCGTCGAGGGTGCCGACCCGGCGGGCGCGGTCGCTGGTCGGCAGGCCCCACGCCTTCAGCTGCTCGTACGCCTCGGAGAGCCGGCCGATGTGGTGGCCCTCCACCTTGCCGAGGCCGTGCACGACGAACCGCAGCGGGCGGCTGGCCGACACCCGCGGGTCCTTCTGGCGCAGCGATCCGGCGGCGCTGTTGCGTGGGTTGGAGAAGACGTCCTTGCCGGCCTCGACGAGCTGGGCGTTGAGCTCCTCGAAGTCCTCGACGCGGAAGTAGACCTCGCCGCGGACCTCCAGGAAGGACGGGAGGTCCGTGCCGTCCAGCTCGTTCGGGATGCTCTTGATCGTGCGGACGTTGGGCGTGACGTCCTCGCCGGTGCGGCCGTCGCCGCGGGTCGCGCCGCTGACCAGCTTGCCGTTCTCGTACACCAGGTCGAGGGCGAGGCCGTCGACCTTGAGCTCGCACAGGAACCCGCTGTCGTGGATCTGCTGGACCGTCACCTCCCGCTCCAGCCGCTTGGCCCAGGCCTCCATCTGCTCCGCGGAGAACGCGTTGCCGAGGCTCTCCATCCGCTGCGGGTGGTCGACCGGGGTGAAGAGGGTGGAGATCGGCGCGCCGACCTTCTGGGTGGGCGAATCCGGCGTCCGGAGCTCGGGGTACTGCTCCTCGAGCGCCTGCAGCTGGTGCATCAGCGCGTCGAAGTCGCCGTCCGAGATGATCGGGGTGGCCAGGTAATACCGCGCGCGGTGGTCCTCGATCTCCTTGCTCAGCGCCGCGTGACGCTCGAGAACCTCCGCCGGCGCAGCTGTCTCCTCCGTGCTCATGAGGAGAATTTACCGCCGCGCGCCGACATTTCCGCTCAGGCGTCGGCCGCTTCGCCGACCACGTCGACAATGTCCCGGAGGACCTTCAATCGCGCTCTGGCATCGGCCGGTGACGGAGCGGCAGCCAACCCACAGGCAGGCGTGATGACGACGTCCTTCATCCGTGCGGGGTCAAGGCCGAGTTCGCGCCACCGACGGACGAGCGGCTCGGCCGCCTTCCTCGGGTCGGGTACGGCGCCACTCGTCGGCACCACGCCGGCGTACAGCGTGGTCCCGGACTCCACCGCGGCAGCGATCTGGTCCCACGCCGCCGTGTTCAGCAACGACACATCGACGGCGACGCCGGCCGCGCCGGCCTTCGTGAAGACCTCGATCGGCGGCCGCGCGGCACAGCAGTGCACAACTGTCGGCGCGTCCCCGGTGAACAAACTCAGCAACTCGACAGCGCCCGGGCCGTCCACAGACCGATGTTTGCCCCAACCCGACGCCGTCGGCACAGCCCCGGCAAGGACAGCGGGCAGCCCCGGCTCATCCACCTGCAGCACGACTTCCGCGCCGGGAACCCGCTTCCGGATCTCGGCGACATGCTGCTGTACGCCGTCCGCCAGCGCCTGCGCCAGATCACGCCGCGCGCCGTAGTCCGCGAGCACCTTGTCGCCGCGCGGCCGCTCGATCGCCGCCGCGAGCGTCCACGGCCCGGTGACCTGCACCTTCAGCGGTCCCTCGTACCCGTCGCCGTACTCCTCGAGCACGTCCAGGTCTTCCTTCAGCAAGGCCCGGGCGCGCCGCTGGTCCAGACTGGCGCGCGCGTCCCCACCACCGGTCAACCGCCACCCGACCGGCTGCAGATCCGCGGCCAGTTCGGTCAGTACGGCGACGGTCCGGCTCAGCATGTCGCCGTACGGACGTGCCGGAAGCTCCGGCAGAAACGGGATGTCGACCAGTTCGAGGACGGCGCGCATCCACTCACGAATGTCGTCGCCGGGGACGGATCCCAGACCGGTTGTCGTCATACGGCAGCGGTGACGCGCTGGACGGTGTCGATGGTGGCGGAGCCGATCACGCGGGTGCCGTCGTACAGGACGACTGCCTGGCCGGGGGCGACGGCGGAGGTCGGCTCGGTAAAGGTCACCTCGACCTGGTCGTCCTCGACGCGGGCGGTGACGGCCACCTCCTCGCCGTGGGCGCGCAGCTGCGCCTTCACCTGCAGTTCCTCGGTCGGCGCCGGGCCGCACCACCGCGGCTTCGAGGCGGTCAGGCGCTCGACGGCGAGCTCCTCGCGGGACCCGACCGTCACGGTCCGGTCGACCGGCGAGATGTCCAGGACGAACCGCGGCTTGCCGTCCGCGGCCGGCGTACCGATCCGCAGACCCTTGCGCTGACCGATGGTGAAGCCGTGCGTGCCCTGGTGCTCGCCGAGCTTGTTGCCCTGCGCATCGACGATGTCACCCGGCGCCTCCCCGAGCTGCGCGCCGAGGAACCCGGCGGTGTTGCCGTCGGCAATGAAGCAGATGTCGTGGCTGTCCGGCTTGGCCGCCACCGACAGCCCGCGCCGGGCGGCCTCCTCGCGGATCTCGGTCTTGACCGTGTCCCCGAGCGGGAAGAACGCGTGCGCGAGCTGCTGCTGGGTCAGTACGCCGAGCACGTACGACTGGTCCTTCGCCGGGTCGACCGCCCGGTGCAGCTCCCGCGACCCGTCGTCCAAGTCGACGATCCGCGCGTAGTGCCCGGTCGCGACCGCGTCGAAGCCGAGCGCGAGAGCACGCTCCAGGACGGCGCTGAACTTGACCTTCTCGTTGCAGCGCAGGCACGGGTTCGGCGTGCGGCCGGCGGCGTACTCGCTGACGAAGTCCTCGACCACGTCGGCGTGGAAGCGCTCGGCCAGGTCCCAGACGTAGAACGGGATGCCGATCACGTCCGCGGCGCGGCGGGCGTCGCGGGAGTCCTCGATCGTGCAGCAGCCGCGCGCGCCGCTGCGGTACGACTGCGGGTTCCGGCTGAGCGCCAGGTGCACCCCGGTCACGTCGTGCCCGGCCTCGGCCATCCGCGCGGCCGCGACCGCCGAGTCGACCCCGCCGGACATGGCGGCGAGTACCCGCATCAGCTGTTCCTTCCCACGTTCTGCAGGCCGGCGGACTTCGCCCGCTCCACGACCGGCCCGATGTTCTCCAGTACGGCGTCGACGTCGGCGCGCGTACTCGTGTGCCCGAGGGTGAACCGGAGCGAGCCGCGGGCCCGCTGGTCGTCGTACCCCATCGCCAGCAGGACGTGGCTCGGCTCGGCGACCCCGGCGTTGCACGCGGACCCGGTCGAGACCTCGATCCCGCGCGCGTCGAGCAGCAGCAACAGCGAGTCGCCCTCGCAGCCGCTGAAGGACAAGTGTGCGTTACCGGGCAAGCGGCCGGTCGGGTCGCCCGACAGCTGCGCGCCTTCGATCGTGCCGGTGATGCCGTGGATCAGCGCGTCGCGCAGCTCGGCGAGCCGCGGCGCCTCGTCCGCCTGGTGCTTGATCGCGTGCTCGGCCGCGACCGCGAAACCGGCCGTCGCGGGCACGTCCAGCGTGCCGGAGCGGACGTCGCGCTCCTGTCCCCCACCGTGCAGGATCGGCGTCAGCTTGGTCTCCTTGTGCACGACCAGCGCCCCGATCCCGTACGGACCGCCGAGCTTGTGCGCCGACAACGTCATCGCGTCCACACCCAGCTCACCGAAGTCCACCGGCACCTGCCCGATCGCCTGCACAGCATCGGTGTGCACGGGTACGCCGTACTCCTGCGCGATCGCGGCGATCTCGCGGACCGGCTGGAGCGTGCCGACCTCGTTGTTCGCCATCATCAGTGTGACGAACGACACGGACTCCGGGTCGCTCTCGATGGCCCGGCGGACGTCGTCCGGAGCGACCCGGCCGAGCTCGTCGACCGGCAGCCACTCGATCTCGGCCTTCTCGTGCTGGGCGAGCCAGATCGCCGGGTCGAGGACCGCGTGGTGCTCGATACCGCTCAGCAGGATCCGGCGGCGCCGCGGGTCCGCGGCCAGCCGGGCCCACCACAGCCCCTTCAGCGCGAGGTTGTCGGCCTCGGTGCCGCCGGAGGTGAACACGACCTCGCTCGGCTGCGCCCCCAGGCCTGCCGCGATCGACTCACGCGCCTCCTCGACCGTCCGCCGGGCGCAGCGGCCGGAGCCGTGCAGGGACGACGCGTTGCCGGTGCGCGCGAGGTGATGGGTCATCGCCTCGATCGCGGCCGGGAGCATCGGGGTCGTCGCCGCGTGGTCCAGGTACACCGTGCGACGGTCGGAAGTAGCCATAACGACTTCAAGGGTATGTCCGCCGCCGTTGTTCCCGCTCCTCGGGACTCACCTGCAGAGATCGACGGTGACCCTGAGCGTGACCTGGTGCTCGAACCGCGCTCCGAGCGTCTCGAACCGCTCGGCCGCGTCCTGCAGCAGCTTCTGGTCCCTCGTCAGCCGACCCCGGCCGCGCCGTACCGCCGCGTCCACCCAGGCGTTCTCGGCGGCACCTCGCGCTGCCTGCTCGAGGTAGTCGGCGGCGTCCGGGTGACCGGCAACGACGGCCAGTTCTGCCCCCGCGGCCCGTGCGTACCCTTCCCACCACGGCTCCGGGAACGGCGCGAAGGCCCGCTCGACGGCTCGGTCGGCTTTGCCCGGGTCCTGATGGAGGGCGAGCCGAGCCGCGACGAACGCTGCGTTGGCCGCCAGGCTGGGCGCGTCCGCGGCGTCGGACACCCGCGCCATCTCCAGCGCCCGCGCCTGCCAGACCTCATCGAGCCCGGTCCCGAGCAATCCGTGGGCGAGCGCCGCGCAGGACGCGCCCGACGCCATCCAGGCGTGCGGCGGGCAACCGGCGGCGCGCCACCCGGACCACATCGCATCCGCCGTCGCGATCGCCTCGTCGAACAGCCCCGCGAGCGCGAACGCCCGGACCTTCCGTGGTGCCGTGATGAACGGTTGCGACTGCGCGGGATCCACTGTCAATCGCGCCAGCCGCACCGCCTCGGCCACGTCGCCGACCGCGACCGCGGTGGTCGAGGCGACGTGGAACGCGTCCACGATCTCCGCGACGGCCCGCGGATCGTGCTCGGGCAACGTCTCGGCCAGCACCAGCCGCTCCTCGGCCGCGATCCGCGCGTCGCGGAACCGTCCGGCCCCACCGACTGCCGTCCCGTAGACATCGAGCGCGTTCATGACCATTAACGGATCGCCCGACTCCCGAGCCGCCGCCACCGCCGCCTCGGCCAGTCCGAGGTCGAATCGATGGACCCACGCCCGAGCGACTTGTACCGCTGCGGTGTCCCCGGCGAGCAGGCTCTCACCACCATCAGCCGGAGGCGGTACGGCGACCTCGTAGCGGTTCACGATCATCACAGCGGTCGCCAGCGCTTCCCGCCGTACTGCCTCGTTGCCTTCGGCTGCCGCGCGCTCGGCGGCTCGGAGCATCAGGTGGTACGACTCGGTGCCGTCTGCGATCACCTCGGTCGCGTCGGCCGCGTCGCGCAGGTCGTCGTACAGCTCGGTGGCGTTGGTCGCGCGCGCGGCGGCGGTGAGGTAGTGGTCGTGTGCTTCGAGGAATCGCCTGCGGGCGAAGGTCAGGTGGGCGAGCTTGCGGGCAAGCGCGCGGGTGGCGCCGCCGGCCGCTCGGAGGTCCGGGGCGAGCAGCTCGAACTCCTGCTGCCAGTCCTGCCCCTTCTCCAGTTGTTGCTCCAGGCGAGTGGCGGATCGGTCGGCCCACGCGACATGCAGTGCGGCGACTTCGTCGTACTCGTCGTCGAGCTGTTCGAGGGCGAAGACGCGCACTGTCTCGAGCATGCGCCAGCGGCTCGTCCCGGCGTGCTGGCTGCGGTGGAGCAGGCTCTTGTCGGTCAGCCGACCGAGGAGGTCACTCAGCTCGCTCTTGGTGCTGTCCGGCGTCACACCGGCCGCAGCGGTCAGGTCGAAGCCACCAACGAACACACCGAGCCGCCGGAACAGGTGTCGCTCGTCCTCAGCCAGCAGGTCGTAGCTCCACCCCATCACCCGTGCCAGCGAGCTGTGCCGATCGTCAGCACCCCGCCCGCCCGACAACAACCGCAGCCGATCGTCCAGCGCGGCCAGCAACCCATCAGCTCCCAGTGAACCGGCACGCGCCGCAGCCAACTCGATAGCCAGCGGTACGCCGTCCAGCTCGGCGCACACCTTCGCTGCCAGGTGAGCGTCGTCAGCCACCTCCGGCGCGACCAGCGCGGCACGCTCCTGAAACAGCTGCACCGCCTCACCCAGCGGGCCGAGCTGCACCGGCCGCTCCCCCGCCACACCGAGCCGCTCCCGACTGGTCGCCAGTACTGCGGTTTCGGGCGCCTCAGCGAGGATGCGGGACACCAACGCGGCCACGTCGTCCAAGAGGTGCTCGCAGTTGTCCAGCACGAGCAGAGTGCGTCCGCGCCTGAGTCTTTCGAGTACCGCGTCCGCCAGGGTCTGGGGTGGTTGTTCACTGACCTGGAGTGCTTCAGCGACTGCCGTGATGACGAAGCCGGGACGCACTGGGACCAGATCGACCACTGCACCGCCGTACGGGTAGCTGTCCGCGACATCGGCTGCCACGCGCAGGGCGAGACGGGTCTTTCCGACACCGCCTGGTCCGAGGAGGCTGACGAGGCGATTGCTGCCGAGTGCTCGGCCCAGGTCGGCCCGGTCCTGCTCGCGACCGATGAAGCTCGTACCGGGACCGGTCGGCGTACTGAAGCCCTCTGGTTGCGCACCGGCGAGGGCGGCGAGTTGATGCCGGTCGGCGACGCCGTACTTGCGGAGCAGCGACGAGATGTGGCTCTCGACGGTGCGGACGCTGATGTGCAGCCGACGGGCGATCTGCGCGTTCGAGCGGTCCCCGGCGAGGGCCGCGAGTACTTCGGCCTCGCGCGCCGACACGTCCTTCGGACCGTTCATGCGCCCCATCATGCGCGATCAGTGGTGCTTCCGTGGTCGCCACGGATGCCGATGCGTGGTCCCTGCTCTGAAGGTGGAGGCACAACCTCAGAACAGGGAGAAGGCCATGGGACAGGTATTGCTCGACATCACGATGTCGCTCGACGGTTTCGTCACCGGACCAGGAGCGGACCTCGCACACGGGCTCGGGATCGGCGGCGAACCGCTGCACGACTGGCTGACCGGCGAGGACGCCGCGGACCAGGCGGCGTCCGCGCTGACGATGACCGACATCGGCGCCGTACTGATGGGACGAAGGACGTTCGACGTCATCGACGGTCCGCAGGGCTGGGACGCGGACGCCGCGAGTGCTGAGCGGCCGGCGATCTTCGTCGTCACATCGAACCCGCCGAGCCGAGTCCGGATGGAGGGCTGGTTCGAGTTCGTCACCGACGGCATCCGGCCGGCGCTGAAGCTCGCCCGGGACGCCGCGGGCTCGAAGGACATGATGATCATGGGCGGCGGCCACCTGTGCAGGCAGTACCTGTACGCCGGACTGGTCGACGAACTGCGCGTCCACGTCGCACCGATCGTGCTCGGCGACGGCACCCCACTGTTCGAGCGCACCACCCTGACACCGATCCGCCTGGCCCTCCGAAACGCCGTGAGTACGCCGAACGCCACCCACCTCACGTACGCCGTGACCCGCCAGGAGCCGTGATGTCACAGGAGATTCTCGACCGGCGCGCCGCGGCAGTCGTCGACGCGAACAAGTACCTGACCCTCGGCACGGTCGGCGCCGACGGGCTGCCCTGGGTCACGCCGGTCTACTTCACGCCGGACGGCAACACGACGTTCTACTGGGCGTCCTCGCCCGACGCGCTGCACTCCCGCAACCTCGCGCACCAGTCGACCGTCAGCATCGCGATCTTCGACTCGAGCGTGCCGATCGGCAGCGCGTCCGCGGTGTACTTCCGCGCCGAGGCCGGCCTCGTCCCCGACGACGAACTGGACGAGTGCGCGACCCTCTACGCCTCGCGCTATCCCGAGCTGCGCGCGTACTCCGCCGATGAGTTGCTCAGCGACCTGCGCCTGTACCGCGCCCGCGCCACGGCGCACTGGTTGCTGGTCCGCGGCAGCGACCCGGACTACGGCACGGGGATCGACGGCCGGCGGCCGGTGTGGACGTGATGACCCGCTGACCCGCCATCCTTCCGGGGAGCGACACCTTTCGCAGCCGGAACAGACAGGCCGGAACACAGACAGGGCGGGGACATGAGCAACGACTGGTGGGTCGAACGCGAGCAGAACGAGCGGCTCGAGCAGTTGCAGAGCGAGATGTCGTCCGCGCGCCAGGCGACCTCGCGACTGCAGTCCCAGCTGTCCAAACTGCAGGGCGGACTCCAGGACCGCGTCAACCGGTTGTCGACCGCCTTCGACGCCTTCGTCGAGCTGTCCGACCTCCGGTACGAGATGGCAGGCTTCCTCGACGCCGCCGAACTCCGCCGGTACGCGAGCCGCGTCCTCTCCGCGATGGCATCCGGTACGGCGCTTCCGCCGGTCGCCGCACCGGTCCCGCAGTACTGGCTCGGCCCCGCCACCGAGGCGCTGATCGGGCTGTACTCGTCCGAGCCGAACGACCAGGCGTTGCACACCGCCCTCGAACTCGACCAGCGTCGTACGTCGGCCTTCCTGGCGCTGGCATTGGCGACGCTCGGGCTGCGGCACGATGTGCGGAGCGAATGGCTGGACGTGGCGTTCGGCGTACCGGCTTCGGACGGGACGGTGACGCGGACGCAACGGGTGCTGTGGGCGACGGCCGCGCGGGGCGGGTTCGGCGTGGAAGGCCTCGAGCTGGTGGTGAAACGGCTCCAGTCGGTCGCTCCGCCTGCCGACGGCTGGCTGCCCCGGTTGGAGAAGCGCGGCGAGACTCCACGCACCACCCGCGCGCGCTTCGACGCCGTGAACGAGCAGGAGTCCGCCCGGGTCCAGCTGGGCCGCGTCCGCAACGCGGTCGAGACCATCGCGGGCAACACCGCGGCCCGCGAGCCCGACCCGGCCCTCGGCTACCAGGAGACCGCGGCCAAGCAGGACTCCACCGGCGACGCCGCGGCCCGCAACTCCGGCCGCGGCTCAGGCCGCGACTCGGCCGGTGCCAAGCGGCGGTCGAAGCGTGGTGACGCGGAGGCGAACGCCGAGCGGGACAGTGCGCCTGCCCTGCTGCGGCTGCTGATCTCCGAAGGCAGCGAACCGGAGCGGGAGCCGCTGGCGCGGGTCGCGGTACTGCGGGCGCAGATCAGCGGATCGGGCGAGGGCACGGCCGAAGGACTCGAGGACCCGGTCGGCACGATCGAGAAACTGCTCGACGCCGACCTGGCCCAGACCGACGAGCCGCACCTGCCGGCTGCCGCGCTGCGGGTGATCGCACCGTCGGTGCTGCCGGCCATCGAGGAACTCGCCGAGGTCGCGGGCCGCCCGAGCCCCGCGCAGGTCTCGGTCGACGTCGACGTGCACACGATCACGATCCGCCCGGACGGCCCGGACCAGCGCGAACTCGGTTCGGCGATGGCGTCGATCAAGGCCGGCGCCGGCGACATCACCAAGGGAAATCTCGCCGTCCCGGTGGTACTCGCGGTGGCCGGCGTACTGGTCGCGGTCGGTCTCGGCTTCGTGCACGGGGCCTGGATCGTGGCCGGTCTGGTGCTGGTCGGCGTCGCTGCGTCCCGGTACTGGAAGCTGCGGGTCAACAGCAAGAACGAGAAGGCCGCGGCGGACGATCGAGCGACCCGTCTCAACGAACGCTGCACCACGGCTGTGGAGGGGCTGGCCGCCTACGTGAACGCCACCGAGTCCCGGCAGGCCGGCGTCGCAGCCGACCTCTCCACGATCCGGGACCACCTCACCAGCTGACTAGCCGCGCCAGGTGCTGGTGTGGGTCCAGCCGATCACGTCGGCGGCTCGTCGGCAGTCGAAGAGCGATGCGGTGCCCTTGAGCTCGGTGCGGATCGTCGTCTCGGGTGAGTAGTCGGCGAGCAGGTCGGCGGTCGGCTCGTGGCGGCCGGTGTCCTCCGCGGCGAGCACCAGCGCGGCGTACCGATCGTCCGTCCGCGGCTTCAGGGACAGCACACAAGCACGGGCCGCTTCGGCGAGGTCGACGTACCCCCAGAGGTTGCGGCGGTTCTCCTCGAGCGGTGCGTCCGCGATGTACCGGCGTACCTCGTCCGGCTCGAGGATCCAGTGGAAACGCAGAGCAGTCACCTGTACGCCGCGACGCGCATACATCCGGCCTGTGGTTTCGAGAATGTCCTTGGTCAGCCCGTACGGGTCGACGTACCGCAGCTCGGTGTTCTCGTCGACGGGGACGATCGGCGTACCGATCTCCTCCGGGGACCACGCGGTGCCGTAGATCGACCCGCTGGACGCGATGACCGCGGTACGAATCCCGAGCTTCCACGCTTCCTCGAGCGCGTTGAACGTGGTGATCGCGTTGAGCTCGAGCAGCCGGACCGGCTCGATGTTCTCCGGGCTCGCGATGCCTGCGCAGTGCACGATCGCCTCCGCACCCTGCATCGACCGGGCGACCGCGTCACGGTCCATCAGATCGACGGGCTCCGGTCCCGCGAGATCCGCCTCGATCACGTCGTGGCCGGCGGCCACCGACTGCCGGCAGACCTCGGCCCCCAACTTCCCGCGCGCCCCACTCACCCAGATCCGCATCGGGCAACCCTAGCCATCAGTTCCAGGGAAGGTGAAAGCCCGGCTCGGGAGGGGATCCGAGCCGGGCTGGAGTGGGGTCACCGCGCCGGCCGCTGAGGAGTGGCCGACGCGGCGCCGCGGATCAGGACTTGCGCTTGGTGACCTCTTCGGTGGCCGTCGGAAGCACCTTGTGCAGGTCGCCGACGACGCCGAAGTCGACGAGCTCGAAGATCGGGGCCTCCGGGTCCTTGTTGACGGCGACGATCGTCTTCGAGGTCTGCATACCGGCCCGGTGCTGGATGGCGCCCGAGATCCCGGCGGCGACATACAGCTGCGGGGAGACGGTCTTGCCGGTCTGGCCGACCTGGTAGGCGTGCGGGTACCAGCCCGAGTCGACCGCGGCACGGGACGCACCGACCGCGGCGCCGAGCGAGTCGGCGAACGCCTCGATCGGGCCGAAGTCACCGCCGGTGCCCCGACCGCCGGACACGATGATCGCGGCCTCGGTCAGCTCCGGACGGCCGGTCGCCGCCCGCGGCTTGGACTCGGTGATCCGGGCCGTCTTGGCGGCGTCCGAGATCGACACGTCGAACTCCTCCACCTCCGGAGACGTCTCCGCGGCCTCGGGGGTGGCGGCGTTCGGCTTGACGGTGATGATCGGCGTGCCGTGGGTGACCTTCGACTGCACGGTGAAGTTGCCCGCGAACACCGACTGCGTGGTGACCGGGCTCCCGCCACCAGCAGCGTCGCCGGCCTGCACGTCGACGGCGTCGGTGATCAGACCGGAGTCCAGCTTGACCGCGAGCCGGGCAGCGATCTCCTTGCCCTCCGCGTTCGACGAGATCAGAATCGCCGCGGGCTCGACCTTCGCCGCGACCTGCTGCAGCGCCTCGGCCTTCGGCGCGACCAGGTACTGCGAGAGGTCGGCGTCGGTCAGCGCGACGACCTTGGTCGCGCCGTACTGCCCGAGGGCCGGCAGCGCGTCCTGCACGCCGTCGCCGATGAAGACCGCGACCGGCTCGCCGAGCCGGCGCGCGATGGTGAGGAGCTCGGCGGTCGTCTTACGGACCGCACCTGCGGTGTGGTCAACGAGAACGAGAACGTTCGACATAGCTCAGCCGCTCCTCAGAGGAACTTGTTCGTGGACAGGAACTCGACGAGCTGCATAGCACCGCTGCCGGCAGCGTCGTCTTCTTGGTCGGTGACGATCGTGCCGGCGGTGCGCGCCGGACGGGCGGTCACCTCGACCACCTCGGTCCACGCGCTCGACCCGCCCACCTGGTCGGCGGTCAGCTCCAGGTCGGCCAGCGACCAGGACTCGACCGGCTTCTTCTTCGCGGCCATGATCCCCTTGAACGACGGGTACCGCGGCTCGTTGGCCTGGTCGGACACCGACAGCACCAGCGGCAGCGTGCCTTCGATCGTCTCGCTCGCGGTGTCGCCGTCGCGGCGGATCCGGACGGTCTGCCCGTCGACGGTCACCTCCGAGCCCAGCGTCACGGCCGGCAGTCCGAGCCGCTCCGACACCATCGCCGGGACGACCCCCATCCCGCCGTCGGTCGAGCCCATGCCGAACACGACCAGGTCCGCCTCGAGCTTGGCCAGCGCCTTCGCCAGGATCAGCGAGGTGGCCACCGCGTCCGAACCGTGGATCGCGTCGTCGACCACGTGGACGCCGGCGTCGGCCCCCATCTGCAGACCCTTCTTCACCGCGTCGGCCGCCTGCTCCGGGCCGACAGTGAGGATGGTCACCTCGGCGTCACCGGCCTCCTTGACGGTCAGGGCGGTCTCGACGGCGTACTCGTCCAGCTCGGACAGCAGCCCGTCGACACCGGCGCGGTCCACCGTGTTGTCCTCCGAGCGGAAGCGGCGGTCCGCGGTGGCATCCGGCACGAATTTCGCGCAGACGACGATCTTCATAGCGTGTGGGACCCCTTCTGGTTAACGGTCTCTCCAAGCCTGCCACGGATGTTACTCGCGAGAAACATAACTCCGGTGCGAGTCCCATCACAGTCAACCCGGCGCCAGGACAGCACTAGTCTGACCCAGGTGACCGAGACGTTACCGCTCACCGGCGAGAGAACAGCGCCCGGGATCTGGCACGAGAACTACTGGTTCGCGCGCCACGACGCCGCCTACCGCTGGATCACGGCCAATCTGCCGATCCATCGGACCGGCCGGATCCTCGACGCCGGCTGCGGCGAGGGGTACGGCGCGGAGCAGCTCCGCCTGGCGGGGACGGACTCCGTGACCGGTCTCGACTATGAAGATACGACGTTGCGGCACGTCCGCCGGGTTTATCCACAGCTCAATGTCGTGCGCGGCAATCTGGTGCAGACGCCCTTCACCGACAACGCCTTCACGGTCGTCACGTCGCTGCAGACGATCGAGCACCTCTGGGAGCAGCCGCGCTTCGTCGCCGAGTGCGCGCGCATCCTCGCACCGGGCGGAACGCTGGTCCTGAGTACGCCGAACCGCCTGACGTTCCCGAGCGGGAACTGGTACCACACCCGCGAACTGACAGCCGCCGAGTTCACCGAGCTGCTCGCGCCGCACTTCGAGATCACGCACGCGCTCGGACTCCATCACGGCGTACGGCTGACGGCGTGGGAGAACGAGTTCGGGTCGTGTGTGGACGCGCAGCTCGCGGTCGAGCACGACCAGTGGGACGACAACCTGGCCGCGCTCGTGCGGACGACGACGTACGGGGACTTCGAGATCCGCCCAGGAGACCTGGACGGATCTCTCGACCTGATCCTGGTCGGTACCCCTACGGGCGGATGATCTTCTCGACGATCTTGCCGGCGATCAGGTAGACCAGCGCGGCGATCCCCCAGTTGACCAGGAGCGTGTTCTTCGCGGTCTGCAACCGGAACAGGTCCTTGAACGGACCCACCAGGTCGTGGCCGCGCTCGAGGATCCAGCGCACGATCTCGTTGCTCTGGTTGGTCTGGTCGAGCGCCGTGAACAACGCGCCGAGCGCCAGGACGGCGGCCGCGAGCACCGCGATCAGCCAGATCACCGAGGCGACCAGGTTCCGCAGCTTCCGGACCCCGGAACCGACCGAGCTGAGCGCCTGCTTGCCCTTGCCGGACGAGCCCGACGAACTGCCCTTGGCCGTCGACGGTTTGTTGCCCGCAGCACCAGTTTGGCCGCCGGCCTTCGCAGCCGGCTTGCCCGCCGGGGCCGCTGCCGGACTGTTGCCGGCGGCATCCTTACCCGACGTGTCCGTGGCGTCTGCCGGCTTCGACGGTGCGGCATCCTCCGAGCCGGCCGCACCCGCCGTGCCCGCACCGGACGCAGCCTCGGCCGATGTGGCCGCCGCCTGTTCGCGGGCCCGCTGCTCCGCGACGATCTCCGCCGCCGTCTTCGGGCGGGCAGCCTTCGTCGCGGTCGCCGTACTCGAAGCCGTCGGGCTCGCGCCGGCGTCCACGTCCGGCGCCGTGCCGGCCTTCGCGGCTTCGGCGGCCGTCGCCTTGTCGTCCTGCGTACCCACGTCGTCCATCTCCTCAGCCGGGGTCCGTTCGTCGTCCGTGGCCACCACGGTCGCCCGCTCCGGGTCGGCCGGCGGTCTCCTACGCCGACTCACCGGGACCGGGCGTGGCGACAAGCGGCGGCGGGCGCCCGCTACCGGTGCCGCGCTGCCGTCCGCTGCCTGTGTTTCCGGGTCCATACTTCGCTTCACGCCTATGTGTGATTCGTTCGTTTCAAGCACTGGTTCCAACGTAGCGCCGCCTGGTGCCGCAGACGTCCGGACCGGTCAGCCACGCTACTTCTCCTCTCCGACTCGCATCGGGTCGTGGGCGTCCGACCTGACGTGGGGGCCATAGTGCCCGACTGGTGAGTAACTTGAGAACCCCTCGGGGCTCTCTTTTTCACCATCTGCTTCTACCTCATCACCGGCCGCATCCTCGGCCGCGACGCTCCGGGACGGTCCAGGTGCCGAAGAATCAGCTCCCTCACCCCCGGTTTCCTCGGTCGCGGCGGCCTCCGGTGTGGGAGTGGTGCCGGAGTGCAGCAGGTCGGTCGCTCGGTCGTTGGCCTCGGCCAGGCCGGCCAGGTATTTGCGGCGCTCAGCCGTCGCGGCGTAGCGGGCGGCGCGATCCGCGACCACGACCGCGGGCACGCCGGCAGCCACGGCGTGCGCCGGGATGTTGCCCCGAGCAACGCTGTTGGCGCCGATCACCGCACCACGGCCGATATCGGTGCCGCGGGTGACGGTGACCTTGGTGGCCAGCCAGCAGTCCGGCCCGATCCGCACCGGCGACTTCACCAGCCCCTGGTCCTTGATCGGCAGGTCGAGGTCCTCGGTCTTGTGGTCGAAGTCGCAGATGTAGGTCCAGTCCGCGATCAGCGTCGACGCGCCGATCTCCACGTCCAGGTAGCAGTTCACCGTGACATCGCGGGCGAACACCACCTTGTCGCCGATCCGCAGCGTGCCCTCGTGCGCGCGCAGCCGGGTCTCGTCACCGAGGTGCACCCATTTGCCGAGCACGATCCGCCCGTGACCGGGCCGCGCCACGATCTCCAGGTGCTTGCCGAGGAACACGAAACCCTCGGTGATCACGTTCGGGTGGCGCAGCTTGAACCAGGCGAACCGCCAGTAGCGCTTCAGGTAGTACGGCGTCCACGCCCGATGGCGCACCACCCAGCGCAGATTCGCCACGGACAGCAACCGCATCAGCACACCTTACTGCGCGACACCCGTGATCGAGACGTTGTAGTACAGCTCATCGGGGACGACGGTCGACAGCGCCTTGTCCACCTTGGACAGCTGCAGCCACGACTTGTACGCGAACATCCGCCACCCGAACCCGAGCTTCTGCTCCGGTACGGCGGCCTCGAACGTCCGGATCGGCCAGCCGACCCACGCCGCGAGCAGCTCCTCCGTGACGGTGGAGACGTCCCTCGCACCGGCCCGCGACGCCATCCGCGCCAGCGTGTCCGGGTCGAACGTGTGCAGGTCCACGACCGCTTCGAGCGCGGCTGCCCGCGACGACTCGTCCAGTTCCTCCTGCGGCCGCCGCCAGTGCGCCAGCGCGGGCAGCTTGGTCACGTTCGTGGTCGCCCACCAGGTGAAGCGCGACAGCCGCCGGGCCACGAAGTCGCCGTACCGCGTGGGTTCGCCGCAGATCACGAAGCGGCCGCCGGGCTTGAGGACGCGCAGCATCTCGCGGAACGCCAGCTCGACATCCGGGATGTGGTGAATCACCGCGTGCCCGATGACGAGGTCGAAGGTGTCGTCGTCGTACGGCAGCTTCTCGGCGTCGGCGACCTTGCCCTCGACCTTGAAGCCGAGCGTCTTCGCGTTCTTCTTCGCAGCCTCGACCATGCCCGGGGAGAGGTCGGTGACGTGTGCCTCATCGAGGACACCGGCGAGCTTGAGGTTCAGCGTGAAGAAGCCGGTGCCGGCGCCGATCTCGAGCGTCTTGCCGTACGGCCAGCCGCCCGATCCGGCGACCGCGGTGAAGCGGTCGCGGGCGTAGTCGACGCAGCGCTCGTCGTACGAGATCGACCACTTCTCGTCGTACGTCGACGCTTCCCAGTCGTGGTACAGCACCTGGGCGAGCTTGTTGTCGTTCCAGGCCGCCTCGACCTCTTCGGCGGTCGCGGCCGGCTTCTCGGTTGCAGACATCAGATTCCCTTGAACTCGGCTTTTCCGGGGCCGTTCTCGACGAAGGACTTCATCCCGATCGTGCGGTCCTCGGTGGCGAACAGTGCGGCGAACTGGGTGCGCTCGATCTCCAGCCCGGTGGCCAGGTCGACGCCGAGTCCGGAGTCGATCGCCTCCTTGGCCGCGCGCAGTGCCATCGCGGCACCCTTGGAGAACTGCGAGGCCCATGCCACGGCCGCGTCGTACACCTCGGCGGCCGGCACCACCTTGTCGACGAGGCCGATCCGCAGCGACTCCTCGGCGTCGACGAAACGGCCGCTGTAGATCAGGTCCTTGGCCTTGGACGGGCCGATCAGCCGGGACAGTCGCTGCGTGCCGCCTGCGCCCGGGATGATGCCGAGCAGGATCTCCGGCTGGCCGAGCTTGGCGTCGTCGGCGGCGATCCGGTAGTCGGCGCAGAGCGCGAGCTCACAGCCGCCACCGAGCGCGTACCCGGTGATCGCGGCGACGGTCGGCTTCGGGATCGCGGCGACCGCGGACAGCGAGGACTGCAGCGGACCGGAGCGCTTGGCCATGTCGGCGTACGACATGTCGGCCATCTCCTTGATGTCCGCGCCGGCCGCGAACACCCGCTCACCGCCGTAGATGACCACCGCGCGGACGTCGTCGTTCGCGGTCGCCTCGAGCGCGGCGGTCCGGATCTCTTCCTGGACCTGCACGTTGAGCGCGTTCATCTTCGGCCGATCCAGCCGGATCGTGCCGACCCCGTCGCTCACGGTGAGATTGACGAACTCGCCCATCACTCGCTCCTCTACAGTTCCCGGGGCCTACCCATCGGTCACATCCCCGGGAACCGTACCGGACAAGAGCAAGCAGAGGTACTACAGGCTCCTAAAGATCGACCGCTTGGCCGGAGGCCGCGGAGCGGCGGGCTCCGTCGACGATCTTCAGCGTGCGGAGGCCGACAGCGCCGTCCGGCTGCGGTACGACGGCCGGCGCCTGACCGGCCTGCGCCGGGCCGGTCGTGCGGACCGCGTCCAGGAACGTGTCGAGCAACGACGCGTCCAGGTTGCCGCCGATTCCCAGGAAGACCTCGCCGGACGCGTCCGTGCCGCCGACGTGCGGCAGGAACGGCTCGATCTCCACCGACCCGTTGGTGCCGGTCACCTGCAGCGACACGCCGCCCCACGTCGGACCGTTGTCCGGAACGCTCCAGGAGCAGTCGATCGTTGCCATCAGCCCGTTGTCGTAGTTGATGGTGACCAGACCGCCGGTCTCCACCTCGACGTTCTTGTCCTGGTGCAGGATGCGGTTCGACGCGGCGTACACGCGGGTGGCGGACGCGCCGCCGGTCAGGCCGTCGATCAGGTCCGCGCAGTGCACGGTGTGGTCGACCAGCGCTCCCCCACCGGCCAGCTTCGCGTCGGTGAACCACTGGCGCGCGTCGTACGGGATCTTCCCGTTGTTCGTGCCGAGGATCGCGAAGACGTCACCGAGGCGACCCGCCTCGACGTTGGCCCGCAACTGCGCGTACGACGGCGCGAATCGCACCGGGTACGCGATCATCAGGATCGTCCCGGCCGCCTCGCACGCGGCGAGCATCGCCTCGCCGTCGGCGACCTCGGTGGCCAGCGGCTTCTCGCAGAGCACGTGCGCACCGACCGCGGCGGCCCGCTCGACGAGCTCCCGGTGACCCGCGTTCTCCGAGGTCACGATGACCGCGTCGGGTCCCCAGGCGAACAGTTCGTCGTACGTGTCGACGTACGGGACACCGAACCGTTCCGCGAGCTCGGCGCCGCGCGGATGCGCGTCCGGCGCCGCGGCACCGTCCGGATCGGCCGCCAGTGCGTCGATCTCCGGCATCGACGCAAGCAGGTGCGCGTACGAACCGGCGTGCACATGCGCGAACGAGGCGATCGCAACCTTGAGCGTCATGCCACTGCTCCCGTCGAGACGAAGGTCTTCATGTCGATCGGCTGCCCGGACTCCATCGACGCACGCGCCGCTTCGGCCAGGTACACCGCGGTCGCACCGTCCGACGCCAGCACCCGCGGCTCCGGTCCGCCCCGCAGACCGATCGCGAGCTCACGCAGCTGCACCAGGTACGGGCTCTCTCCCAGCGACGACTCCGGGATCAGCAGGTCACCGGCCGCGGCGCCGTTCTGCAGCTCTTCCTTGTAGCCGCTGCCGCTGTCGGAGGTGAACTTCAGTACGCCGCTCGACCCGGCCACCGTGAAGCCGGTCTGGAACGTCGTACCGGTTGCTCCCCAGGTCGCGCGGCAGTGGCTGATCGCACCGCTCTCGTGGGTGAGCGTGACGTGCGCGGCCACGTTGACCGGGCTGACGCCGTCCACGGTCGGCGGGTTCTGCGCGGCGTACACCGTCGTGACCTCGCCGCAGAGCCAACGGGCCTGGTCGAGGTCGTGCACCATCAGGTCCATGATCACGCCACCGGACCGGGCCACATCCCGGTACCAGCCGGCGCCCGCCGGCGACGAGGCCTGACGGTAGAACCGCGCGACCGCCACGTCCCCGACCCGCCCGGCCTGAATGGCGTCGTACGCCGCCTTGTACGCCGGGAAGAACCGCACCACGTGCGCCGGGTACAGCCGAACGCCGGCCGCCGCGGCGGCATCGATCACCTCGTGCGAGTCAGCCGCGGTGAGGGTCAGCGGCTTCTCGCAGATCACGTTCTTGCCGACCTTGATCGCGGCCAGCGTGAGCTCCTTGTGGGTCGCCGACGGCGTGACGATGTCGACGAACTCGACCTCGGCCAGCAGCGCGTCCAGCGACGGTGCGACCTCCAGTCCGTACTGTTCCGACAGCTCCTGCGCGCCCTCGAGCGAGTGCACCAGGATGCGGGCACCGAGGGCCTTCCACGACTGCGCGTGGATGCGGGCGATGTTGCCCGCGCCGATCAGACCTACGGTCAGACCGGCCAGCTCTTCCGACATGTGTCCCCCATGACCAGGGATGGGTAAATTATGAACGGTCCTTGCGTATCATTGCGCACAGGCGTTCGCAACTACCGTCTCACGAACACAACCACCTCACTATCGTGAACTGCGCCCGTACTGTGCAGAATGTGCCGGTGACAGAAGCGACCGCCGCCCCGAGCGCCACCGGCCCGTCCGTAGGCACCGGCACGCGTCCGGGCGCTGTGGTCCAGACCGCTGGGACCACCTTCACGCTGTGGGCCCCGGCCGCCGAGCGGGTCGAGCTCGCGCTGATCGCCGACGACGGCAGTCAGCGGAACCTGGACCTCACCCACACCGGCGAGTTCTGGACCGGTTTCGTGCCGGGCGTCGGCGCCGGCCAGCGCTACGGCTACCGCGTGCACGGCCCGTTCGACCCATCGCACGGATTGCGCTTCAACCCGTCGAAGCTGGTCCTCGACCCGTACGCGCGCGCCGTCGACGGCGACCTCGACTTCGGCAGCCCGCTGATCTACGACTCCTCCGACGGCGACTCGGCCGGGCACGTTCCGGTCGGTGTGGTGGTCGCGGAGTCCGAACCGCCGCCCCCGATCAGCAAGCCGGTGCACTGGGGTGAGACGGTCATCTACGAGCTGCACACGAAGGGGTTCACCGAACTGCACCCCGACGTACCCGAGCATCAGCGTGGGACGTACGCCGGGCTCGCGCATCCGTCGGTGATCAAGTATCTGACCGACCTCGGCGTCACGTCGGTCGAGTTGCTGCCGATCCACGAGTTCCTCACCGAGCCGGCGATCGCGGCGCGCGGCCTGCCGAACTACTGGGGCTACAACACACTCGGGTTCTTCGCACCGCACTCGGCGTACTCCTCGTCGGGCTCGCGCGGTGAGCAGGTGGCCGAGTTCAAGGCGATGGTCGCGGCGTTCCATGCAGCCGGCATCGAGGTGATCCTCGACGTGGTCTACAACCACACCGCCGAGGGTGGGTTCGACGGGCCGACGCTGAGCTTCCGCGGCATCGACAACCGCGCGTACTACCGACTCGCGCACGGCGCCGCCATGTACGACGTGACCGGGACCGGCAACTCGGTCGACACCTCCCACCCGCAGGTACGGCGTCTTGTCATGGACTCGCTGCGTTACTGGGTCGAGGAGATGGGCGTCGACGGGTTCCGGTTCGACCTGGCCGTCACGCTGGTGCGCAACGAGCGGCACGAGGTGGACATCCCGGACCATCCGTTCCTCGCCGAGGTCGCGGCGGACCCGGTGCTCGGCCGGGTGAAACTGATCTCCGAGCCGTGGGACATCGGCCCGTTCGGCTACCAGGTGGGCAACTTCGGACCGCCGTGGTCGGAGTGGAACGGCAAGTTCCGCGACAGCGTGCGGGACATCTGGCGGAACATGTCCGACGGCGTGAAGGACCTCGCCTACCGGCTGTCCGGATCGAGCGACCTGTACGGCGACGACGGGCGCTACCCGTACGCGTCGATCAACTTCGTCACCGCGCACGACGGGTTCACCCTGCGCGACCTGGTCAGCTACGACCACAAGCACAACGAGGCGAACCACGAGGACAACCGGGACGGCACCGACGACAACCGGTCCTGGAACTGCGGCCACGAGGGTGAGACCGACGACGAGGGTGTCGTTGCCTTGCGCAAGCGCCAGATGGCGAACCTGATGTCGACGCTGATCCTGTCCACCGGCGTGCCGATGATCACCGCCGGGGACGAGTGCGGGCGGACACAGCACGGCAACAACAACGCGTACTGCCAGGACAGTGAGATCTCCTGGTTCGACTGGTCACTGCCGGCCGCCTGGTCCGACCATTTGGAGCTGACCAAGAAGCTGCTGGCGCTCCGGGCCGCTCATCCGACATTGCGGCAGTGGCACTACTTCTCCGGGCAGCCTGTCGTTCCTGGCGGCCGCAAGGACCTGTCCTGGATCGCACCGCACGGTGGCGAGATGACCGACGCGGACTGGTTCGACGGCAACCTGCGCACGATCGGGATGTTCCTGCACGGTGGTGAGTTGCGGGCCACCGACGAGGAAGGCAACGCGCTGACCGACAGTTCGTTCCTGCTCGCGCTCAACGCCACGCCCGAGACGCGGAACGTCGTCGTACCGGATGCGTCGTGGGCGCCGGCGTACGAGGTGGTGCTGGACACCAGCAACAGCATGGTGACCGAGGTAGAGGCCGGCGCGACGGTGCCGCTCGCACCGCGCTGTCTGGTGCTGCTGCGCGCGCTCTGAGGTCGTTAACCTTTCCCCTGTACATTCGGCGGTCACCTTCTGTTCATGTCTGGGGGGACCGATGTTTCTGCTGCGGCGTGGGCGTGAACGGACCACACCGATCGGTGCGCTGCACCACGCGATCATGCGCTGGGGCGAGGCCGAGCGGACCAGTTCCCGGCTGGCGATCCAGCGCTGGGTCGACGGCGTCGCGTACGTCGACGTCCAAGCGCGCACGTACGCCGACTACTGGACCCGCCAGAACTCGGAGGCCCTCTCCGCCGACGGACCGCTCTGGGTCGTCCTGGGCGACTCGACTGCGCAGGGACTGGGCGCGTCGTCCCCACTCCACGGGTACGTCGGCCAGGTACTGAACGCACTGCGCCGGAAGGGCACGCCATGGCGAGTGCTGAACCTGTCCCGCTCCGGTGCGCAGACCCAACACGTCCTGAACGACCAGCTCCCGTTGCTCGACGGACTGACGCCGGCACTCGTCACCTGCGGCATCGGCAACAACGACATCCTCGCCACGCCACCCAAGCGCTTCCGCGACCACCTCAGTCAGGTGATCGATCGGCTGCCCTCCTCGTCGGTCGTCATGGACCTGACTGTCCCCGACCGGCTCTGGCGGATCGGTGGCGCAGTCAGCCCGTACGTGTCCAGCATCAACCAGATGATCAGCAACACGGCCGCGTCCCGTGGACTGCCGGTTGCCGAGGTCTCGCGGTACGCGCGGCCGCCCTGGCGCGGCATGCTCGCGCCGGATGCGTTCCACCCCAACAACCTGGGCTACCGGCGCCACGCGGACGCTCTGCTCGCCGCGCTGCCCAGCGGCGTACTCACGGCCCGAGTAGACGCGCCAAACGGTCCAGCGTCTTCGTGCTCTCCCGCTGGACTCCGATCGGCACAATCGCCGCACGCCCTGGCACCCGAATGCCTCCGGTGAGTGCGACACGTGTCCCACCACCCGGCTCGGCGGCGACTGCCATCCCGATGATCAGGAAGCGGCTCTGCAGCCAGCACCATCCCGGCCGGAACTGACCGCTCAGTCGCGCACGCTGGCCGCGCTTTCCCTTCGCCAGCACGACGACGCGGTCGCCGTCGCGTTCCAGCACCGTCGCCGAGACGAAATCCGCCTGAACGCCGGCGAAGACCTCGAAGTCGGCCAGCATCGCCTTCACCTCATCGGGTTCGGCTGGCAGCACGCGTTCGGTCACCGTGGCACCCGGCACACCCGCCGCGAGGGCACGGAACCGCTCGACGTCCGTCAGTTCGGTTTGTGGCCAGTTCGCCGTCATGATCTCCACGCCTTCCGAAAACTCGCCCGGGCCCGGTGCAGCCGCGACTTCGCCGTACCCGCCGGGACGTCGAGCACCGCGGCTGCCGCTTGTTCGTCCATTCCTTCGAGATCCCGCAGGACCAGGACCGCGCGATGCTCCGGCGAGAGCCGCCGCAGCACGTCCTGTACGTCGACCGCGAGCTGCGGATCGTCCGCGGCCGGGAGTTCCGCGAGCTCGGCCGGCTGCTGCCGCTGCCCGCGGCGCGCGACCCGGACCGCCTCGCGCACCGCGATCGCGCGCGCCCAGCCGAAGACCGCCGCCGGGTTCTCGAGCCCACGCAGCCCACGAAAGATCGCGATCAGCGCTTCCTGCGCCGCATCGGGTCCGTCGGCGAGCGCGATCGGCCCACAGATCTTCCCGACGTACGGCGTGAGCTCGTCGAGCAGCTCGTTCATCGCGACGGTGTCACCGCGCTGGGCCGCCCGGACCTGGTGTTCCTCGATCATCCGAGGAAGGCCGAGACGAGTGGGGTCACCTGATCCGCGCAGTCGACGGTGAGTGCGTGACCGCAGCCGGGCAACACGTGCACGGTTGCGTTGGGCAACAGCTTTCCGAAGCGCGCGGCCTGGTCGACCGGCAGCACGGTGTCGTGGTCGCCCCAGAGCACGAGCGTCGGTTGCCGGGTCGACGGGAGGGCGTGCTCGGTCGCGCTCCAGTCGAGGCCGCGTTCCAGCGCGTACATGGACCGCACGTTGTCACGATACGTTCCGGGGATCCACATCTGGTCGACGAGCTGCGGAGTGACCAGGTTCTGGTGCACGAACAGGCCACGAACCGCGGCGTCGACCATGCCGCGTCTCGTGGCCAGTTTGGCGAGGGCCTCGCCGATGAGTGGTTGTTTGAGAATCTCCCAGCTCCACACGTCCCGCTCGTCCAGACCGGACGGAGAGAGCAGCACGAGCTTGCTGACCCGCTCCGGGTGCCGCTGCGCGTAGGCGAGTCCCCAGCCGCCGCTCCACGAGTTGCCGCCGAGTGCGACGGTCCGGAGATGCACGGCGTCGAGGAACTGGCCGAGGGCGTCGGTCATGCCGTTCAGATCGAAGGCGAAGCGCTCGTCGTGCAGACGGGTCTCGCCCTGTCCTGGCAGGTCGACGACATAGACAGTGTGGTCGTGCGCCAGGGCCGAGAGCTCGGTGTTCCAGGCCGAGGCTGGGGCGGCGCCGGGTGACAAGAGCACCACTGGTGATCCGGTGCCGCGTTGCAGGTAGTGCACCCGCGCCAGTGGAGTGTCGACGTACCTGTCGTCGGCCGTGGTCGCCGCGCTGGGCTGCTCGGTCGGCTGGTAGACGTAGGCGATCAGCGAGAGGGCAACGACACCTACTACTGGCACCGTCACGACGCTGACCTTCAGCCAGCGTGCTCGCAGCAGCTTGAGGTCTACTACGCAGAGAGTGATGCGGGCCGGTGTGTAGAGCAACAGGTTGAGCCAGTAGAACGCAGTACCCGTGTCGCTGAAGACCCAGGCCAGGCCGAGGGCGGCTCTGGCGGCCAAGCCTGCTGCGAGGCCGGCTACTACGAATCTGGCGATTGCCGATCGATCGGACCGGAGTACTGCGAACGCGAGCAGCAGGTGCAGCGCTGCCAGCGGTAGGACCACCTGGGGAGCGAATGACACCTCCCAGCCGAGGACCGCTCGCGAGAGCGATCGCTCGGTGGACGCCGGCCAGACCGCGCCTGTCGCCCAGTAGATGTGCACTGCCGCAAGCAGGACGTGCGCGCCCGCGGCGATTCTTCGAGACTCCATCCCGGCCCCTCCTCAGATGTGCGTGACATCTGCGAAGAGGAGTCGTGCGGTGGAGACGTTCCCCTGCGTGATGCAGGTCTCAGTCTTCGGGGTCCTTCGGAGTCTCGGGCACTACGGGGGCGTCGGCGAGCAGCAGGTAGAGCGAGCGCCGAGCCTCGGCCAGGATCTTCGCGGCCGCGGCACGCTGCTCCTCGGAGCCACTGCGAGCGACCTGCCGAGTGGCTGCATGCAGCTCCTCGAGCAGTCCGCGCAGGTCGGCCCCGGGCTGAGCGCCCGCGAACCCGGCGAACGGGTCGAGCGACGTCTCCCGACGCCCTTCGACAAACTCGCGACCGGCGTCGGTCAGCGTGACGAGCTTGCGGCCGGCCTCCGCGGTCACGGTGACCAGGCCCTCGTCCTCCAGCTGGTTGATGGTCGGATAGATCGCGCCGGGGCTGGGGGTCCAGCGCCCGCCGCTGCGGTCGGCGATGGCCTGCATCAACTGGTAGCCGTGCATCGGCTCCTCAGCAAGCAGCATCAGGACGGCCGCTCGGACATCGCCGCGCGGGGCTCGGCCGCGGCCCGCGCCGCGCCCTGGTCCCCGCCCACCGCGTCCGCGGTGCATCGGCATGCCTTCGCCCGGACGCGGTCCGCCGCGCCGGGGGTGGTGATGGCCGCCTCGGCGGCCTCTGAGTTCGTTGGGGGTGTTCATACTGTCCTCCTCGATATTCTTCATGACACTAACGATATATCGTTACCGTCACTAACACAACCCCGGCCGCGAAACTTCCCTCTGCCCCTGGGGCAGGGTGTTCACTGACGTCCATGACCGGCACACGAGACACCCAGGGCGAGCTGACGATCAGCGAGTTCGGGGGCCGGACCGGCCTCTCACACAAGGCGCTCCGCCTGTACGACGTGTCGGGACTGCTCGCGCCGGCCCGCGTCGACCCGGTCAACGGCTACCGCTGGTACGACGAGGCGCAACTGGAGCGGGCCCGGCGGATCAGCGTGCTGCGGCAACTCGACATGCCGCTGACCACGATCGCCGAGGTGCTCGCGGGAACCGACGAGGAGGCAATGATCCGGCTGGACCGCTGGTGGGCCGCCTCCGAAGCGACCACCGCGGCCCGGCGAGCCACCCTCGACTACCTCCGCGACCGCCTGTCCCGATCCGGTACGTCGGGCCTCGCGCCGCGCCCGGTGCTGACCCGGGACGTCCCGGCGACGAAGATCGCGACGATCCGGGCGGAGACGAACCAGCAGTTGCTGATCGGGATCATCGTGACGTGCACCGACGAGATCACGGCGTACCTGCGGGCCGCCGGGGCGACCGCGGACGTGGGGTCCTGGGTGATCTACCACGGCGCGGTCACGCCCGAGGGTGAGGCGACCGTCGAGGTGTGCGTTCCGTTCGAGGGGCTGGTGGATCCGTCCGGGCGGATCGGGATCCGGGTCGAACCGGCGCACCGGGAGGCGTACTGCACGCTCTCGATGAACGAGTGCGCCTACCCGCGGATCATGCTCGCCTACGACCTTGTCTACGACTGGGCCCGGTCCGCCGGCCTCCCCGAAGCGGGTCCGCCACGCGAGGTGTACCTCCCGGACTGCCAGCTCATCCCCCGCGACGAACCGGCCATGGACGTCGCCCTGCCCATTCTCGAGAGGAAGCTCTGATGGACTACACACGCCAGACCCGGTTCAGCGACCCCGGCGCCCACGCGGCGCTCTTCGACGCGCTGCCGGACGACATCCCGGGGATCGCCGCTGTGGTGCGGAACCTGCTGATCCACTACCGCGCCGGCGGCATCGAGTTCACCGGCGAACGATTGTCGGAGATCGACAGCCGCTACGTCACGGCAATCCTGGACACGGACCAGAAGCGCAACGGTACGGCGCTCGCCGTACCGCGGGAGCCCGTCGACCGGGTGGTCGGTTGCTGCCGGGACTACACCCTGCTGTTCGTGTCGGTCCTGCGCCACAAGGGGATCCCGGCGCGCAGCCGCGTCGGCTTCGGGAACTACTTCGCCGAAGGGTTCGACCACGACCACGTGATTGCGGAGTACTGGAACGGCGAGCGCTGGGTGATGATCGACGCGCAGATGGACCCGGCGCACGCGGACCTGACCTTCGACGTCGCGGATATGCCGGCCGGGCCGTTCCGATCGGCGGCCGAGGTGTGGCTGGGCTACCGGGCCGGCGAACTCGACGCGGACAAGTTCGGCGCCGACCCCAACCCGAACGCGCCGCTCCGGCTGCACGGCGGCTGGTTCGTCCGGAACTACGTCTGCTACCAGCTGGCGCATCTGAACGGCGACGAGTTGCTGCTGTGGGACAACTGGGGCGCGATGTCCGACACACTGGACGGCGACCTCGGGCTCATCGACCGGATCGCCGAGCTGATGGTTGCCTCGGACAACGGAGACGAGACGGCGACCAAGGAGGTCAACGACCTGTACCGGACCGACGCGAGGCTGACCTTCGCCGGCCGCTCCTTCGTCACCTCCCCCGCCGGCGGCCCGTTCGCCTGGCTGGACGTGTAGTTGCTTCAGCCTTCGAACCCGTGGCGTCCCGGGCAGCGCTCTGACCGCACCGCCCTGGCCGCCGCTTTGGTTGCCTACGGCATGCTCAGCGCTCAGAAAGTCACCGGCCACGGCGCGTAGAGGTTGACCTTCACGACTCGCGGGTCGAACCACACCAGCATGTTGGAGCACCCCTTGGCGTACTCGTTGCGCGAGTTCACCAGATTCGCTCGCGTGAGGCGTTCCTTCGGGACGCGGAAGATCGTCATCACGTGACGTGTCGGCCACGCGTCCTGGGTGTAGGTCTCCTTGTAGTACTCGAGATAGACGTCAGGATCGTTCTGATCCGTGAAGTACTTCCCGCCGTTGAGGAGCGTCCCCGGCGCGAGGCGGTCGCCTCCGTTCGGCCCACGATTCTCCCCCGGCGGGTTCTGCCGGTTGGCGCCGCTGGCGCTGTCCTGCGCGCTGTTGGCCTCGTAGTCACAGGAGAAGATCACCTGCGCCTGCCCGGCCGTCACCGGCAGCGCCTTGTCCGCCACCTTCAACCGATCGACCGTCAACTGCTGGAACGCCTCCTGCGGCGCCGGCGTCCGATGCGGCACCGCGATCGGGGTAGTAGCCGGCACCGTCGGCGGCCCAGGCGTCCCGTTCCTCGCGGACGGCACCGGGGTGTCCCACTCAGCACTCAGGTACGGCGACGGCCGCGACCCCGACGACACCTCCGAACCACACCCCACCAGCAGCACAACAGCCGCCGCGATCCCCCAGACCAAGCGCATACACATCAACCTACGACGACGACAGCGCTGCGGAAGACCAAGCATGCCTGCAACAACCTGCAATTTCAGAACGAGGGACGCAGGTACGCCGGGACGCCTGCACGGCGGAGAGCCGGAGTCGCGCGCACTCGTGGGCGGCAGCTCGACAGGAGGTGTTGGTGGATTGGGCGGGATCGGCGTGGCCGCTGAGCGTGGCGGGGTCGCCGTTCGGCGGACACCTCCTGTCGAGCTGCCGG
>NZ_JBSHBJ010000023.1:0-34735 GCF_053611945.1 Kribbella sp. NPDC054772
TTTTTTTTATATGTTCTCTTTTCTCTGCAGTGTCCGCAGCTCCAACCCGCCACCATCCCCCTCCGCACCGCCCCCCCCCCCCGGCTGATCTCAGCGCAAGACGACAAGGCCCACCAAGGGGCCCATCATTCGCTGCACGCTGACCATAACCAGAGGCTACCGCCACACCGCGCTCCCGACGAACGCGTTTCCACCGTGCCTGCAAATCGCTGGCGCCCGCCGACGCTGACCTGCCAGGCTGCCCAGATGGCCGAGGTCGTAGTCCCGCTGACCGTTCGTGATCTCACCGAAGCGGACCTGCCCGCCTGCGGCTGGTACGGGACGGCGACGGGTCTTCGCGCCGTAGCCGACGCGATCGAGCGTGCCCGACGCGGCGAGGTCGACTACCTCGCGGTCTGCCCGCCCTCCGGCCTACCAGTTGCGGTCGGTGGGATCGACTACAGCAAACCGCCCGGCGCGGCGACCATCTGGCAACTGTCGGTCCAGGAAGAGCTGCGCTCCTGTGGGATCGGTTCAGTGCTGATCGCGGCGTTGGAGCGGCGAGCCCGAGACCGTGGACTCGGCTGGGTCGAGTTGGGTGTGGACGACAACAGATCGCGGCCGCGCGCTTTGTACGAGCGGCTCGGCTACGTGGTGAGCGGCAGCGAGATCGGCTCGTGGGACGAGGAGACTCCGGACGGGTCGACGACCCGCTACGAAACCCAGATAACCCTGCTACGTAAGCAACTGACCTAGCCGGTTGCGACCTGGATGGCGTGCAGAATGCTCGACAGGCCGGCCGGGTTGGCCAGCTTCAAGTCCGCGAGTTCCTCGGGCCGGAACCAGCGGAGGTCGTCGTGCTCGTCGGGTGCGGCGTTGACAGGTTCTCCGTCCCAGCGCGTGACGAGGAACGCGCGCATGTCGAGGGCCGGGTCGCTGATCGTCAGAGGCATGGGTACGGCGTCGTCGATCCGGACCCCGAGTTCCTCGAGGCACTCCCGGCGTACCGCCTGGTCCGGCGACTCACCTGCCTCGACGTGTCCGCCGACGAGGTCCCAGCAATCGGGGTACGCCGAACGCGACGGGTGGCGATGCACCATTAGCACGAGACCGTCCCGCACAAGCGCAGCGACCGCGATCGGAATCTTGGCAACCATACCGGGCACTCTAAGGGCTACGGACTCTCGTGCGGCGCTGGTGAGTCATTCTCGCGCGATCGCATTGACCTGCCGCACCACCGCGTCGCGAAGTCGCGAGCGGAGCGCCTCTGGTGCCGTAGGGTTCAGGCCGTGTCCGATACCGACGTACTCGTCCTGCGACCGGCCGCAGGTCAGCGCCGCCAGGTCCTCTTGATGCTCGTCGTGATCACCGCGGCCCTCGTGGTCGGCGGCGTCCTGGCCGGTGGCCGGCCGGCCCTGATCACCTCCATCGGTCTCGCCGTGCTGCTCGCCGTGACCCTTGCCGTTTATCTGCGGCGCTCCCGCATCGTGGTCACCCCCGTCGGTATCGAGGCGCGCGGCCTGACATTCCACCGCCGCCGGGACCGCGCGCTCGCCGCTTCGGTGATCCGGGCAACGGTGGTCCAACCCGGGGCTGTCTCCGAGACCATCGTCGTCCTCGACGCCGGACAGAACCCCCTGCTGAACATCAACGGCGCCCTCTACGCGCGCACTGATCTCGACCGGCTCATCGCCCACCTCGGCCTGCCCACCGACGGGCCGGGCAGGCCCGTCAGCTTGACCCAACTCGAGCGCGAGCGACCCGGCACCGTCAGTTGGCCCGGACGCCACCCGATTGCGTTCCCGCTGCTCTGCGCCCTCGGCTTCGCCATCGCCGCCGTCGTTCTCGGAGTCGTGGTCGCAGCCCTCACCGGTTGACCTGCGCTGCCTACTGCCCGGCCAGCTTCGCCACCGTCGGCGCGAGTTTGTCGGCGAAGTCGGCGCCGATGACGAAGTACGAGAACCCGATCTCCTCGCGTCGCCGCTGGACTTCCTCGGCCGCCGCCGCAGGGTCGCTGGGAAGGATGACGAGCGAGTCGGCCGCGCGGAGCGCCTCGATGTCGAGGTTGGGCGCAGCCATGAACGGTGCGGCTCGGTCACCGACGGCGGCGACGTGCTGAGCGAGCTCCATGTCCCGCCGGCCGGCGAAGTCGCGAACCCGCTTCGTGGTTTCGGCCCGATCGTCGTCCGTCGCGAGGACGAACGTGACGGCGTCAGCGACTTCGAGCGCGAGCGCCTGCGACTTCGGTCCGCTCACCGCCATGACCACCGGCGTGTGCTGATCGGGGCCGTCGAATCTACGCAGGGCGGCCACGGTCTCGCACATTCTGGTACGACGCTCAGCGGGGGAGACCGGGGGCAGCCCGAGCTCGACCTCGATCCCGGGTCGGCCGGCGCCGATGCCCATCTCGAAGCGGCCGTCGGTGAGTACTGAGAGTGAGTGAGCTTCCCATGCGGTGTTCCAGGGGTCGCGTAGCGCGGCGGCGTACACCCAGGAACCGATCCGCAGGTCAGCGACCGCGGCCGCGGTTGCCAGCGTGGGGCCAATTGCTGGTTGCCACGTAGGAACGTCGGGCATCAGCAACGTCGAGTAACCGCTGTCGGCGATGCGGCGCGCACGGTCGCGCCACGTCAACACATCAGAAGTCAGCGGCGCGACGACCCCGAAGCGAAACGGTCTGGTCGACGGCCTGGCCTGGTCGGGCATTGTGGTTCTCCTTTTCGGTCCCTTTGCCTCATCCACGAACCGGCGATCCAGAATCCGACAACATCACGCCAAGAATTTCGACTGCTCGGGCTGGATGTTGTTGCTAGCGTCCGTGGTCATGGAATCGCGGATGGTCGAGGTGGACGGCGTCGCGCTGCATGTCGGCGTAACTGGCTGGGGGCGCGATGTGGTCGTGCTGACCGGTGGGCCGGGCTGCGTGCAGTACCTGGAACGGGACGAGATCTCACCTCCCGATCACCGGGCCTGGTTTCCGGAACCGCGTGGAGTCGGCCGCTCGGGCGGCGAGCCACACAGCATGGAGCGAGCGATCGCTGATCTCGAAGGTATCCGCTCGGCTGTCGGCGTCGGCAGCTGGCTCGTTGTCGGGCACTCGTGGGGTTGTGATCTGGGCGTCCGCTACGCGGTCGAACATCCGGGGTCGGTCGACGGGGTGATCGGCATCGCCGGCACCGGTCCGCAACGCGACCGCAGCTGGTCCGCGGCGTATCACGCCGGCAAGGACTCGGAGCCCGTTGTCCCGATCGACTATGTACCGGAGGTGCATGCGGCGCTCGGGGAGTCGTTCAAGGAGTGGATTCGCCAACCTGGTCTGTGGCGTGGGCTGGCCGATTGCGACGTACCCATGCATTTCATCGCGGCAGGGGACGATATTCGCCCCTCCTGGCCGCTGGCCCAGCTTGCCGCGCTCGTCCCACGAGGCGAGTTCTCGACGGTGCCTGGCGTTCCGCACGACTTCTGGTTCACCCATCCCGAGCTCTGGTCCAAGACCGTAGCTGCCGCCTGCACCGCGATGTAGCGCTCAGGGTTGGGCATTTGGGTACGTGACGGCTCGCAGGACCTTCGCCGGTGCGCCGGCCGCGACGGAGTACGGCGGAATGTCCTGCGTCACCACGCTGTTCGCGCCGATCACGCACCTCTCGCCGATCGTCACCCCGCTCGTGACGACCACGTTCGCCCCCAACCAGACGTTGTCGCCGATCCGCGTCGGCCCCTTCGAATCGAACCCCTGCCACGGCACCGGCCGCTCCGGATCGTCGAACCGATGATTGGCATCCGTCACGAAGCACCCGTTCGCCAGCATGCAGTGCGACCCGATCTCCACCAGGTCCAGAGCCGCGACCATCACGGCGATGTTCAGGAATGTCCCGTCCCCGATCCGCACCCGCCCCTCGTCGCCAACGGTGATCCACACGTTGGGCTCGAACAACGCGTTGGCCCCCACCTCGAGCCGCCCGTCCCGCAACGCCTCCAACACATTCCCGTGCAACGGCCACCGCGCGAACGCCCCACGCCGCATCAACTCCCAGTGAACCCGCCCCCGATTCCACGGCAACGAACTCCGCTGATACCACCGCCACTTCTGCACCCAAACCCTCAGCTGCCCAAGAAGCTCCTCCACCCGCGCCAGCCTACGCGGCAACAACCGCCACTCGTATCAGTTGATATAGAGGCCGTCGCCGGCTGTGGACTGTCTGCCGGGGTCGACATACGACGTCAATCAACTCGATCTCTCTGCTGGGGGAGTCTGACAAGCGGTCGTTTGGGTGGGCAAGATAGACAGGGGAGGCGACACTTCGCTGCCCGTACTTCGCCCGTACTTTGTGCTCCAGCAGGACCGCTATTGTCTGGCTCCATGAGTGCATGGAATGTTGGCCCGAGGCAACAATCAGGGGCATCCAGTGCCCGCCGACGGCCCGGCATGGCGGGCGTCGTGGCAGGGATCGTCCTGCTGGGCGTCGCGCTGGTCGTCCTGATCCTCCCGTTCGGCCTGTTCATCCTCGGAGGCGGCGGCGACACCGAGGCGTTCAGCGCGATGCTGAGAGGATTCGTGACCGTCAGCGCGGTCATCGCCGCACTAGGCCTCGCCACACTGACCTACGGCATCATCACGCTCATCTCGTCCCGCCGCGGCACACCTCAGTAGCCGCAAACCGTGCCGCCTGCCGAGATGTCCGCGGTCCGGGGGAGAGGTCATCAATTCCGTGCCTTCCCATCAGCGGTACGACCAGTCGTACCGCCCGATCAGCTTGTCTAAGTCGTAGCCTCGTTCCTCATGACAGAGCCAACGCCGGTAGTCCGCATTCGAGACGCAGTACCTGGTGACGCGGATGCGCTTGCGGAACTGCATGCCCGGTCGCGGGCTGCGTACTACGGTGCCGGCGGCCATGACGTGCCAGCAGTTCCTGACGAGAAGTACCGGGAGACCTGGCGCCAGATGGTGGCGGATTCTCGACTCGTCGTCCTCGTAGCTGTCTTGGACGATGACATCGCCGGTGTGATCACGCTGGACGCCAACGGAGTGTTCCCAACCAACGCACCGAACGAGACACGCGTCCGGCTAGTCGGGATCTTCGTCGAGCCAGACCGATGGTCGAGCGGCGTCGGTACCGCCCTGATGGAACGCTTCGTCTCCATCGCACGCCAGGCCGACGCTGTGGGGGAGGTGGACGTCTGGGAGCGAAACTCCCGAGCCATCCGCTTCTACGAGCGCCACGGCTGGACCCGCGACGGAACCTCCCGTCCAGGGCCGGCCGGCGCCGACTACGCCGGCTTCGTACACCTGCCATAACCGGGCACTTTCCCGCAGGCAAGCAGGTGGGCATCCGAGCGTCGGGCGGACGTCGTCAGCGGGTCGGCGCTGTGCCGATGCCGCGTCGGTTGGCTTATGCGATGGGGTCTTGAGGAAGCTCACTAGTCGCGTGGGCTCATCGTGGCGTGAGTGTCTTTGCGCATTTCGATCTGGACTGGCCGGAAGCCCTGCTGCTGGTAGAAGCTTCCAGCCGTTTCGTTCTGGCTGTGCACGTGCAGCGTGATCGCAACAGCGCCGTCTTGATGGGCTAGCTGTTCCAGCCGTCCAATGAGCATGGCGCCGATTCCTCGTCGGCGGTACGAGGCGCTGACAACGAGATCATTGACCTGCATCACAGGACCGTCATAGGGAGCGATCGCCTGCGTGGGCCGCGGCCGGATTGAGCCGGCCACGAGTCCAGCCAGCCTGCCCCTGTCATCCTCGGCAACGACGATCTGCAACCCGCTCTTTCTGTCGGCGCGAGATAGGTCTTCGCGCACCGACTCTCGTACGTCGACTTTCCTGAAGTCGGCTGGCCATTTTTCGGCGTGCCAGTCGACCGTCTCGGCATACAGGTCGCAGATCTGGTCAAGATCCTCCGGCAACTTGGCTGGCCGAACCGTCACCTCATCCATGGGAAAGCACTGTAGTCGCCAGGGCATATCCTCTCGCCGGATTCGACGGCGCTCCTCACGACTGATGGTCCGGGAGGCCCGGTAGGACAGGAAGTCAGCGCCTGCCCAATGTGGCATGTCGCATCGCCGTCGCAGGGGAGGACCGCCAGGGCATCGGCTCAACTGCGAGTTCTCGCGGCTGATGAAACTCGCACTCTTGAACCGGCGTGGACGGGAGCTGATGAGCCGGGTGTTGCCGCGGTGCGACGGCGCAGGTTGCGGCCGTGTGGTGCTCGTGCTCTAACTGAGCTTCTGAAAGACGAGGCAGTAGTCACCGCTGATGAAGTCGAGCGGACGATCCCATTGAAGGTACGTCTCTCCACGGAGGGCGAGATGGGGTCGCAGGATGTGCGCGATGTCCCACGCCAACGGGGTGACGACATCACCTGTTCGGATGTTCGCGGCGTTGATCACCAGGTAGCCGCCGTTGCGCAGGCAGTCCTTGACGGCCAGGAACACACTCAGCAGCTCGTCCAGGTAGGTCGAGTAGTCACCGTCCAGGGTTGCGTAGCCCGTGAGCGGGTTCTGAGGATGGTCGACAGCGCTCATGTAGGGCGGTGACGTTAGGCACAGATCCACCTGCCCGATCTCGAGCTGATCGAGTTGTCGCGCATCCCCTTCGATGACCACGCCGCTCGAATCGAGCCGCTGCCTGATAAGCGCCGCTCGCTCTGGTACCAGTTCGACGCCGATTGGTTTCCGGCCCATCTGATGGCTGACAACCAGCGTCGTGCCATAGCCGGCGAAGGGATCCAGGACGACGTCCCCGACAGAGGAATGCTGCTCCAGCACTTCACGGACGAGCGCTTGGGTGAAGTGGACGTCTTCGGCAGCCGTGTCGGGCCGCTCCGCGGCCAGTTCGTCAGCTGAGATGTTCAGGACTCGGTCCATCTGCGGAGCATGGCAGCTGTCCGGGTCAGCTGCCCCGGACAGCTGCGACATACCGGCTGGATGCGGTCGCTGAGTCAACGGTCGACGGGTGAGCTGACCTGCAGGAACGACAGGGCGAGACGGAGTTCTCTCAGCTGTTTCAACTCGTGCTACTCAATCGCCGATAACGAACATTATGTCAACTAAAGCCGAATCAGCTGCATCTGCTGCGGTAACTCATCGCTCCCCTGTGACAGGTCGTCACAACGGCGCCGCCGGGGCTTTGGCCTGCGCAAACGGCGGTCGTTGCCTGGCTGTCGTCATCTGTCGCGTTCGGCGCTGACGATCAGGAAGTTCGGCAGTGCGACGTAGGACTCGATCGCATCGATTCCGCTGTCTCGTGCGACCTGTGGATCAAGCCTTGGTTCGCACAGTTCGGTCACGCGACACCCGAGACTGATGACCTCGTTGATGTAGGCCGACAGCGGGCGGTGGAAGTCGGGTGCACGGCCCTCTGGCATCTCGTACTCATCCAGGTACCGATCTAGTTGGTAATGACCGTGGTCCCGCCACGTTGGGTAGAGATTCTCAAACGCCGGATGGGTGATCGAGAAGACGAACCGGCCTCCCGGCTTCAGTGCGCCGACGCACGCCGCCATCGCCGACTGCCAGGCCGGTATGGCGAGCAGCACCATGCTGCAGACCACCGCGTCGAACGGCTGACCGACCTCCGGCAACGTCGAGAGGTCAGCCTGTACGAACCTGATTCCCTGACGCCGCTCCTGCTCGATCTTCTGAGCGCGCGCCAGCAGTGCGGTAGCCGGCTCCACACCAACCACGTCAGCTCCGCCTTCGGCCAACAGCCGGCTGAAATAGCCTTCGCCACTGCCTGCATCGAGGACTTTCCGGCCATCGACGGGCCCCAGCATCCGGAGCAGGTTCCCATTCATCAAGTGGCGCTTGGGAAAATCGCCCTGATCGTCGTACGCCTCAATCGCGTCACTCGGCATCGCCGACCACGCTGCGATCGCCTCTGAGTTACTGATCGTGGACATGTGGACACACCTCTCCGACGACAGATAGGCAGGGTCAGCCTTGTAACCTACCGCCTCGCCCAGCTCTGCATGAGGTTCCATCACCAGGCTGACGACCGGCTGACGCGGCATGCGCACCAACCTGACAGGACGATTAGTGGTTGGTGAGCGTCGTTGGGACTGGAAAACCGGCTGATTATGGGTGTGTCGCGGCCTAGGGTTTCGGACTGATGACCGAGCTTCTCGCGCCGCATGCCAACACGTCGCCGCCCGTCGATCCAGCGCGGCGGGTCGATTGGCGACGTCTGCGCGGGCCGGGTTCCGCGGTGGCGCTTGCGGCGTCCGCGGTCGGTGCGCTGGGTTCTACGTTGGGCAGTGTCGTGGCTGGGTTGCTGGCGGCGGAGCCTAGTTGGCGGCTGGTTGGGTTGCTGATGGTGTGTGTGGTCGGCGGGGCCGTGATCAATAGCGTCGGCAAGATCATCTGGGTTGGCGTCTGCGACAGAGTTGAAGGTCGGCTGCGTGAGGACGTGCTCGAGGCGGCTATTTGGCAGCCGCTGGCTGTCTTGAGCGAACAAGCCGTCGGCGAAATCCTGGATCGGGTCGACGACGACTCCCACGAGGTCGGCGCCCTGCTGCGTTCCCAGGTCTGGATGCTGGCGGGAATCCTCTTCGGGACGATTCCGATGTGGATCGTCGCCGGGGTGACCTGGTGGCCGGCCGCTGTGCTCTTCCCCGTGCTTGCCGTGATCACGTGGTTCGCCATCCGCAAGCTCCTGGCCGAGATCGCCACCCGGAAGATCGTCGAAGAGATGGCCTGGACCGATCACACCGCCGCGCTCGAGGAAGGCATCGCCGGCCGCGACGATCTCCGGACGAGTCTGGGCCAGGCGCACGTCCTGGTACGGGTTGCCCGCCTCTCGGCCGCGGTGCACGAGAAGTTCAACTCGAGGATCACCGTGGACAGCCGGATCACCCGACGGGCCGGTGTGCTGTTGCATGGCCTGCTCGCAGCGATCGGCGTCGCCGAGATCGCCCTGGCCGTCGACAACCACCTGACCGTGGCACGGTTGGTGACCCTGTTCCTGGTCACCTCGACCTTCGTCGGACAGATCGCGATGGTCGCGAACAACCTGCCCGCTCTCCAGGCCGGACTCGGCGCCATCACCCGCCTGCGGCAGATGCTCGCCGCCGAACCCGAACCGGACGGCGGGCTAGAGCTGCCGTTGGACGGCCCGGTCGACCTGGAGATTCGCGACCTGAACTTCTCGTACGCCGAAGGCACCTTCGCGCTCCGCGACATCAATCTGCGCGTACTGGACGGTCAAACCATCGCCCTCGTCGGACGCACCGGCTCCGGCAAATCGACGCTCGCCTCACTGATCTCGCGAGCCATCGAACCGCCGCCGGGCAGCGTGTTCCTCGCCGGTCACGATGTCGGCGATCTCGACCTGCAAAAGCTTCGCGCGGCAGTCGGTGTGGTCACCCAGAGAACTGAGATCCTTGCCGGCAGCCTGGCCGAGAACATCGCCCTGTTCAACGATGACCTGCCGAGGTCCGTCATCGAGGCGGCCGTGGCGGAACTCGGGCTACGCGACTGGGTCGCAGGCCTGGCGGACGGCCTGGACACGCTGCTCGGCCCAGGTGGTACGTCGTTGTCCGCGGGCGAGGAGCAGCTCGTCGCGTTCGCCCGACTGCTGGTCCGCGACGTGAGAGTGGTGATCCTGGACGAGGCGACCGCGCGGATGGATCCGCTGACCGAGCGGCTGGTGATCTCCGCATCGGACCGACTGCTCTCCGGCCGTACGGGCGTTCTGATCGCGCACCGACTCTCGACGATCGCCCGAGCACCGCTGGTCGCAGTCCTCGACCACGGCCGGGTCGTCCAGCACGGAGTTCGTGCCGAACTGGCCCTCTCCCCCGGACCGTTCCGGGAACTGTTGCTGGCCGGCGCTTCCGGCGCAGACGGGCATGATCACCACCAGGAGCCGGACCAGGATCGTACGGTCAAGGCCGAGGCGGTCGGTGGTCGGCGTCGGATCGGCGTACCGCCTGAACCTGCCGACGTTGGCACCGGACCGAGTCTCGCCCGCGGCGTCGCGCATGTGCTGCTGGTCCGTCCGGACTGGAGCGTGGTCGGCGCGCTGCTGTTCCTGTTGGTGGGCCTGATCGGCGCGCAAGGAGCGGTCACCGGTCTCGTGTGGGGCCATGTCGTCGAAGCCCTGAACCACGGGCGGGCACCGTGGTGGCTCGCCGTAGCTCTGGTGGCGACCCTGCTCACTGCCCCGCTGCTGTTCGCTGAGGGCCTCGCGCGCTATCCGCGCCGGGCGGCCGAGGTGATGCTGCGGACGCGGATGTCGGTGCTGTTCGGTCAGACCGGACAGCGCCGATTGCCCCGTACGCCACCGGGCGAGGTGGTCGCCCGCGCCATGGATGCCCAACGGATCATCAGCTACGGCGACCGGTGGGTCGACTTCTTCAACGCCTTGGTGATCGCGGTCGTCACCGCCGTACTCGGTGGCACCTGGCTGGCAGGCGCCGTACTGCTGGCCGTGATGGTCTCATCGGCGCTGGCCTCGACAGTCGGTCGCCCGTTCGCTGGTCGATCGGCGGCCGCGGCGTCGGCAGCCCGTGCCCGGTTCGGCCGCGCGCTGGTGTCCGCACTGGAGGCGGCCCGGACGATCAAGTTGGCAGCGGCGACGCCGCAGGTGCATGCCCATCTGCAGCATGTGGACGGCGGGCGGGTGGCAGCCGCGGTGCGGGAACACCGGGTGCAAGCCTGCCTGGACGGCATCCCCGTCGTGATGGTGCAGATCGGCGTGGTGTCGGCGTGGGCGGCGTACATGGGAAATGTCTGGGGCCTGGCCACCGCGCTGCTGGTCGCCAATGCCGTCAACGGTTTCGACTACTTCGGACGAGTCGCGAGTTCGGTCGTCACCGACGCGCCAGGTACCCGGGCGTGGCAGGCCGAGACCAGCCGCTTTGCCGGCGGCGCCGACCTGATGGACCTGCCGCCTGGTGTCGACCTGGTCGCCGGCATCGCGCCCGGACCCGAGCCGGTCCCCCGGACCCGGCTGCTTCGGTTGGACCTGGTCGACCTCAGCGCGATCCACGACGACGGCACCATCGGCGTCTGCGGCGTCAACCTGACCGTCGAGGCCGGTGAGCTGGTGCTGTTGGTCGGCCAGGTCGGTTCCGGCAAGTCCAGCCTGCTCTCCGCCCTGTCCGGACTGATCGATCATCGAGGTCAGATCCGTTGGAACGGCGAACTCATCGATGACCCGCAACTGTTTCTGCGTCCGGGGCAGGTCGCGCATGTTGCCCAGGTGCCCCGGGTGCTGTCCGGCAGTTTCGCCGATAACGTACGGCTCGGGCACGCCCGCACGTTCGAGGGTCCGGTGGCGGGCGCCCGCCTGGACACCGACGTCGCCGACGCCGGCGGTGAGGACGCACTGGTCGGCCATCGAGGCGTACGGCTCTCGGGCGGTCAGGTCCAACGCCTCGCGCTCGCGCGCGCCCTGGCGACCGATGCGGAACTGCTGCTGGCCGACGACGTCTCCAGCGCCCTGGACGCCACTACCGAGATCGAACTGTGGAAGACGCTGCGGGAGCGCCGCGCGACGGTCATCGGCGCGACCTCGAAACGGGCTGCGCTGGCACAGGCCGATCGGGTCGTCGTACTGGTCGACGGCGAGGTCGCCGCGGTCGGTCCCTGGTCCGAACTCTCCGCGAGTTGGTCCCACTTGGCCGGCTGACCGCTGGCCTTCACTACCGTGCGGGTAGTGGACGGAGCTTGAAGATGAGGATGCCGAGGTACTTGTTCATCCAGGCTTGTTTGTGGGGGTATCGGCGTCGGGCGTCTTCGGACAGTTGAGGCTCGAGCGCAGTCTCGATCCACAGGCCCGCGGCGCTGAAGGTGTTGATCAGGTCAGAGATCGTGTACGGGCGTTTGGTCAGGGTGATGTGGTCGTTCCAGCCGCTGGTGTAGGAGAACTGGGCCGTGGTGAAGTACTCCTCCCCCAGCGTCGTTCCGTTGCTTTCGGCGCGTTCGACGGCGTACCGGATGGGTTGTGTTCTGGTCAGCAGGATGAAGCCGTCGTCGGTCAGCATCGCGCGGGCTGCTTGCAGGGTGCGGACTGGATCTTTCGCGTAGCCGAAGGACTGCAGGAACAGGATCCGGTCGAAGGTGCGGCCTGCTAGTGCAGGCAGGGAATCGAGCTCGGACAGATCGCCTTGGATCAACTCCAGGCCGGGCGGCGGGTCTTCAAGGAAGTTGCCGCTGACATCTATACCTACGGAATCGGTCGCACCCTGCTGGACCAACTGCGCGAGCTTGCCACCGTTGCCGCAGCCGAGATCGAGCACCGACCGTCCGGTGACATCGCCCAGAAGCTCGCGCTGCGCAGGCCACTCGACGAGCCGATCCAGTGAGTCCTCTTTGGTACGGGCCCGCTCGTAGTCGGGAGCTAGTTCCAGCCACGCTTGGCTCGACTCCCCCGGTGTGTTCGAACTCGTCGCCTCTGAACCGTCTGAGATCGCCACGAGACAGACCCTAGTCGTCAGCCGAGACAGAGGCAGAAGGGGTGGCCGTCGGGGTCGATCATGACGCGATGTTCTGCGGGACGTGGTTGGACGGCGGCGAGGGTGGCGCCGCATTCGATCGCCCGCGCGACGGCGGCGTCCAGGTCGTCGACGCCGAGGTCCAGATGCATCGTCGACGTCTGCTCGCCGTCGGCTGTCGGCCACTGCGGTCGGCGGTAGTTGGCCTCGTAGTCGAAGTTCAACGCTGGTTCGGCGACACCGTCCGGCGGGCAGACCAGCGCATAGCCGGCCTCGGGTGGCTCGCCTGGTCGCGGCCCTTCTTCACGGATGTACGGCCAGCTCAGCAGCCGCGAGTAGAACCGCGCCAACTCGCGCGGGCGAGCAGCCATGATCGTCAGCGCCCCGAGCCGGATCCGCGGTGGACCGGCCATCAGATGCAGAAGGGGTGGCCGGCGGGGTCTGCATAGCATTGCGACGTCGACCGGTTGGGCGGCATGTGGATCGCGCCAAGCCCTTCGGCTCGATCGATCGCGGGCTGTGCACCGTCGGGGAATCGGTAGTCGATGTGCACCTGCGCTGGGTACGCCGGATCCGGGAACCGGGTGGGACAAACCTGCGCGTACTGGAACGCCAGGTTCGGTAGGTCGTCGTCATCGTCCAGGTCGAGCACGACCCAGGTGGGCGAGTCTTCGAGCCGCTTCGGCACACCGAGGAAGCCCTCGTAGAAGCTCGCCAGCGCCCGCGGGCTGTAGCAGTCGAACACGACGCGCTGCAGTTCCGCCGACTTCGCCGAAGGATCGGCGTACAGACAGAAGGGGTGCCCGACGGGATCGGCGTACGTCCGGAACTGTCCCTGATCCCGCAGCAATGTCGCTCCGCGGCTGAGTACGAGTTCCTCGGCCGCCGCGGCGTCCGGTACGGCGATGTCGAAGTGCAGGTGCTGTGGATACTCGGGGTCGGGCCAGCGTGGTGGGCGGTCGTCCGACCAGCCGTCCCGCCCGATGCCCAACCGCAGCTTGCTTCCGCCGTCGGTCGTCTTCCCGGCGATGTAGTCGGCGTCGGGCGGGCGCTTCTGCAGCGCGAGGTCGCCCCACGGCTCGTGCAGCTGCATCCCGAGGAGGTCCCGATAGAACTCTGCCAGCGCCCGGTCTCGGCCCTCTGGACATCCGATGTAGATGATCATCGCGTCGCTGTCTCGGAGTAGGTGGGTCACTGGGGCCTCCCGACCGGCCGTCGCCGTGGCCCATCGTTCACCGGATGCATCGGGATCGTCCAGACCCGCGCACACGTCGGAGCGTCGCCGGGTGAGGGCTGAAAGACTGCGCTAGTGGCTTCTCGATCAGCGATGGTTGCCGGCGAGCGACCGTTCTACGACCTGCACGCCGAGGCGTACGACGCGTTGATCACCGACCCGGTCGAGCCGTGGGTCGATGCTGTGGATGGTTCCCTGCGTGCAGCCGGGCTCACGTCGGCGTCTGTTCTGGACGCTGGCTGCGGCACCGGGCGGCACGCGCAGGCGCTGGTTGAGCGCGGCCACCGCGTCTCGTTGCTGGATGCTTCCTCGAGGCTGCTCGCGATCGCGAGCAGCCGGTGCCCCGACTCCCGCGTCCATCAGGCCGACGTCTGTGGGCCGAACCTTCGTGAGAGCTTCGAGGCGATCACCTGCCGGGGCGTGCTGAACGACTTGGTCCTGGACGAGGAGCGCGACGCAGCGCTGAGGTCGTTCGCGGGGCTCCTGAGGTACGGCGGCGTGCTGTTTCTGGACGTCCGAGAGACAGCCGAGTCCCGACGACGAGCTGACGGCGAGTGGCGACGTACCGAGGTGGCGATGCAGGACGGCGCGACGTTGAGGTTCGCCAGCCGACCGCTGTGGCGGGCAGGCCGGATCGTCATTGAGGAGCGGTATGAGCTCGTCGGCAGACAGGGGTCGTCGTCGGTGCACGAGTACGTGTTCGAGATGCGTCCCTGGGGACGGGACGAGATCTCGGCTCGCCTGAGCGATGCCGGGTTCAGCGGGGTCGAGACGCTGCAGGGCGTGGGGCGGCGAAGCCCTGACAGGCTCTTCGTTGTGGCAGTTCGGGATAAGGGTTGGACGAGGTGACGATGGGACTTGTAGCTTGCGGGTGGTCGTGACTTTCGGTTGAGGAGGTGGGATCCATGAACGCGGTATCGCTGTGGGTGCTCCGCTGTCCTGTCAGGGTTGGCGATTGACGTAGGTGTCGCCGGAGCGCCTTGCTGACAAGGCTCTCCAGGAAGGCAACTCCTATGAATACTTCGCAACAGCATCAGGTCGTGTACGACGTGATTGTCGCGGGCTGTGGACCCACTGGCGCGATGCTGGCCGCTGAACTGCGGCTGCACGATGTGCGGGTACTGGTTCTGGAAAAGGAAACCGAGCCCGTCTCGGTCGTGCGTGTTGTCGGTTTGCATGTTCGCAGTCTTGAGCTGATGGCAATGCGTGGACTACTGGATCGCTTTCTTGAGCACGGCCGACAGCGCCCGGCCGGCGGGTTCTTCGCCGCCATCAACAAGCCCGCGCCGGCGGACCTGGCTTCCGCGCACGCGTATCTGCTAGGAATCCCACAGGCGGTAATTGTTCGGCTGCTTGAAGAACACGCGATCGAGTTAGGTGCGGAGGTTCGGCACGGCGCCGGGGTGACCGGTTTCGTGCAGTACGACGACGGAGTCACGGTCGAATTGTCCACTGGCGAACACGTTCGGTCGCGGTACCTCGTCGGCTGTGACGGCGCTCGCAGCACGGTGCGCAAGATGCTCGGCGTCGGCTTCCCTGGCGAGCCCTCGCGGAACGAGACTCTGATGGGCGAAATGGAAGTCGGTGCGCCGCAGGAGGAGATCGCCGCCAAGGTGATCGAAACCCAGGAGACGCACAAGACGTTCAGCATGCGGCCCTTCGGCGAAGGGGTCTATCGCGTCGTGGTCCCAGTTGCAGGAGTCAGCCCTGAATCGCCAACCCTCGAAGTTTTCCAAAAACAATTGCGCGCCATCGCCGGCACCGACTTCGGAGTACATTCTCCTCGCTGGTTGTCGCGTTTCGGCGATGCCACTCGGCTGGTGGAACAATATCGGGTCGGTCGGGTATTGCTGGCCGGCGATGCGGCACACATTCACCCACCGACCGGCGGCCAAGGTCTCAACCTCGGTATTCAGGACGCCTTCAACCTAGGCTGGAAACTGGCCGCGGAGATCCAGGGCTGGGCGCCGGAAACACTGCTCGACACGTATCACGCCGAACGCCATCCGGTCGCCGAAGACGTACTCGACAACACCCGCGCGCAAATGGAACTGCTGTCCACCGAACCAGGCCCGCAGGCCGTACGCAGGCTGCTCACCCAACTGATGGACTTCGACCAGGTCAACCGCTACCTGATCGAGAAGATCACCGCGATCGACATCCGCTACGACTTCCAAGAAGGCGACGACCTCCTCGGCCGCCGTCTGCGCGACATCGACCTCGAGCAGGGCCACCTCTACGAGCGCCTGCACCACGGCCGCGGCCTACTCCTGGACCGCACCCAGCGACTGCCCGTCCGCGGATGGTCAGACCGAGTCGACTATCTGACCGATCCGCTCGCTGCACTGGATGTCCCGTGCGTCCTCCTGCGACCCGACGGCCACATCGTCTGGATCGGGGACGACCAGCGCGAGCTGGACAACCACCTCACCCGTTGGTTCGGCCTCGCGTCAGGACAGGGGTAGGTAGGTCCGGCAAGCCTCGACGTTGTGGAGCTGGATGTCGTCTCGGCGGTGGGGTTCCCACGCAGCCCTGGTCAGCCGCCAGCGATTCAAGAGGGCGGGTTCACCCAGGCGGGTAGCCCAGTCCGAACCATTCGGCTGATACCCAAGAGCCCGTGAGATCGCGTTCGAACCATGGTTGTCCACAAACGCGTCGCTGCTCGCTTCCTGAGCCCCGACGCCGTCGAACGCGAGCTGCAGGATCGCCGCGCGCATCTCCCGGCCGAGCCCGCGGCCGCGCTGGTCGTCGGCCAGCCACGAGAAACTCGTGACGGTGCCGAGGGTGGAGAAGTTGACGCCGCAGAGGTCCTGCATCCCGACCGGGCGCCCGTCGACGACGACCGCGAAGTACAGCCGCCACTTCTCGGGCTCGACCCGCCCCCGGCCGCGCCAGATCGCTCGCAGCCACTTGGCCACCCGCAGGTCGGGATCCGGCTCGTACAGCGAGATCGGGTCGTCGTACGGCGGCGGGTCGGCGTCCGTCTTACCGGCGCGCACCGTGTCCGCGAGCTCGTTCAACAGCTCGTCGGTGGCACCACGCAACTCCAGCCTCGGTGTGGTGACCCGCACGTCAAACAGCGGATAGCTCTCCATAGCGCAGTGCTCGTACCTTCCGCGTAAGGGGTGGCCGACCGCGAGAATATCGATTGGCGCGGTCGATAAGGTGCAGGGATGCGGCGACTGGCTGATGGTTGGGATGCGAATGCCGGAGCGTGGATCGAATGGACGCGGCGCGGGCTCGACAGCTACAGCGAGCACAAGCTGGCTTTCCTGCCGTTGATCCCGCCACCTGGCCGGCTCACTGTGGACGTCGGCGCCGGTGAGGGCCGCGTCAGCCGCGAGTTGCAGGCCCGGGGACATCGCGTCCTGGCCGTCGACCAGTCCTTGACCATGAGCCGATCCGCGGCGACGCACCCGGACGATCCGGTGCCGGCGATCGTCGCAGACGCCATGAACCTGCCGCTGCCCGACGCGGTCGCCGACTGTGCGGTCGCCTTCATGAGCCTGCACGACATCGACAACGCCGTACCTGCGATTGCGGAGATCGGCCGGATCCTCGCGGTCGGCGGGAAGCTCGTGATGGCGATCGTGCACCCACTCAACTCGGCCGGGTCCTTCGACACAGACGCAGCGAACCCGCCCTTCGTGATCCGGGACGCCTACACCGAACCCAGGCACTACACCACCACCCGCAAGAGGGACGGTCTGTCGATGACGTACCACGGCATTCACCGCCCACTCCAGACCTACACGGAGGCGCTCGCCGACGCCGGGCTGGTAATCGAACGGCTCCGGGAACACGCGACTGATGACCCCGGCAACAAGTGGTCGCGGATCCCATTGTTCCTGCACATCGTCGCGTCCCGGCCTGACCGCGCCTAGGGCCGCCGTACCCCCTTGTGAATGCAATCACGAAGTCGCTAGCATCTGCGCATGGCCAGCGCCCAGGCACGGCAGTCGATGTGACCGATGACGCCGATTCGTGAGTGGCTGGACAGAACGAACGACAGCTGGACCCCGCCAACGGCCGGCGATCTGGTGACGCCGTACCGCCTGCTGTTCTGGCTGAGTCGATCGCAGGCCGGGCGCATCACGTGGGCTGCGGTGCTGGGCAGTACCTGGATGGTCGGGTTGACCGTGCCGCCCTGGGTCCTGTCGCACGCGATCGACGACGGACTCGTCGCCGGCGACACCACCGCCCTCGTCGAGTGGACCTTGCTCCTGCTGGCGGTCAGCGTGCTCAACGCACTGCTGTCGATCGCGAGGCATCGGACGATGACCAAGGCCCGGATGGACGCATCGTTCCGCTCGGTCCGGGCCACGGTGTGGCACACCTCCCGGCTCGGCGCCTCGTTGGGCCGTCGCCTGAACGCCGGTGAGGTCGTGACGGTCGGCATCGCCGACGTGTACACGGTCGCGCAGGCGCTCACGGTCGCTGGTCCCGGCGTCGGTGCAGTCGTGGCGTACGTCGTCGTCGCAGCCGTACTGTTCGCGATCTCCCCCTTGCTCGCCGCGGTGGTTCTCGCCGGAGTCCCGCTGGTCGCGTTCGCGATCGGTCCGTTCCTGCAGCGCATCGAGAGCACGGGCGGCGAGTACCGCGTGCACCAAGGCCGCCTGACGACCCGCCTGGTCGACGTACTGGCCGGTCTTCGCGTCCTCAACGGCCTCGGCGGCAAGACCTTCGTCGCCGAGCGGTACGCCGAGCAGTCGCAAACCCTGGTCGGACACGGCTACCGCGTCGCCGGGCCCGCCAGTTGGGTCGGTGCCTTGTCGACCGGCTTACCCGCGCTGTTCCTCGCCGCGGTCGTGTGGCTGTCCGCCCGAATGGCTGCCACCGAAGCCATCTCCATCGGCGATGTCGTCGCGGTCTACGGGTACGTCGCTGTGCTCGTCGTACCCGTGGCGGCTCTCATCGAAGGCGCCGGTGACATCGCTCGCGCCCGAGTGGCGGGTCGGCGGATCATCGGCCTGCTCAACCTGCCGCTCGCTCGCGAGGCCGTCCGCGATCCAGAGCCACTCCCCCTCGGCGCCGGCCCGCTGGTCGACCCCGATTCAGGACTGATCGTTCGCCCCGGCCTGTTCACGGCGCTGGTCGCTGCTGAGCCGGCGGACGCACGCGCGGTGATCGAGCGGCTCGGGCTGACCACCGATGCCGACACGGGCGTGACCTGGGGAACTGTCCCGATTGCAGACGTCGCCCCGGACGAGTTCAGGAGCCGGTTGGTTGTCGCCGACAACGATGCCGAGGTGTTCGCCGGCACGGTTCGGGACATCGTCTCCGGCCGCCTTGAGCCGGATGACGCCCGGATCGCTGCCGCACTCCACATTGCCGTGGCCGAGGACGTTGTCGAGGCCTTGCCCGGCGATCTGGACGCAGCGATCGCGGCCGGCGGCAGTGATCTGTCCGGTGGCCAGCGGCAACGGATCCGGCTGGCCCGCGCTGTCTACTCCACACCCGACGTTCTGCTCGCGATCGACCCGACGTCGGCGGTCGACGCGAACACTGAGTCGGCCATGATCGACCGGATCCGGGAAGCGCGGAAGGGTGCGACAACGCTGATCACGTCGACGTCCCCGCTCGTCCTGGACCGCGCCGACGAGGTCGTCCTCCTGGTTGACGGCAAGGTGTCCGCGGTCGGGAACCACGCGGACCTTCTGCGCAGCGACTCCTGCTATCGCGACCTGGTGTCCCGCGCCCAGGACGGTGACGAAGTTGAGTAACCAGCTTCCGACCGCAGGGTCTGCCGAAGTCCGCGCCGCCGCGATCCGTGACCTGAGTGCGGACCGTCGCGCTGTGATCGGGCTCGTCCTGGTCAATGGGCTCGCTGCCGCGGCGGGTCTCGTTGGCCCGTGGCTCCTCGGCCGAATCATCGACGCGATTCAAGCCGGCACCGGCGACGTACTGGGCACCGTGGATCGGCTCGCGTTCGGGGCGCTGGTGTTCACCGTCGCGCAGACCGTTCTGACGTGGTGGGCGCTCAAGATCGGCTACCGGTTCGGCGAGCGGACCGCCGCGCGCGTTCGGGAGCGATTCCTGCGACGGACGCTGGCGCTGCCGCCACGCGTCGCAGACCATCTTCCGGCCGGAGATCTGATCGCCCGCGGGAGCACCGATGCGTCGCTCGTCGCCACCACGTTGCGGTCCGCCGTACCCGAAGTTCTGGTCGCTGCCGTCCACGCCCTGTTCCTCATCGTGGCGGTCTTCGTCCTCGACACACGCCTCGGCTTGTGTGGGTTGCTGTGCCTGATCGGCGTCGGAGCAGCCAATCGGTGGTACGTACGGCGCGCGCGGCCCGCGTACCTCGAAGTCGCGGCATCTGGCGCGGACCTCGCCGATGTCGTCGCCAGTACGGCGAAGGGCGCCCGTACGATCGAACTGCTCGGGCTGGAGCATCGTCGTACCCAGGCGACGGAGTCCGCTGTCACGCGGGCCCGGTCCGCGCGCCTCGGGGCGTTGTGGCTGCGGACCGTGTTGTTCCCCTGGTCGGAGGTCTCGCTCGCGCTGCCCGTGGTCGGCGTGCTGCTGATCGGCGGCGCCCTGTACGCGAACGACCTCGTCAGCCTGGGCGTCGTCGTCACCGCGACGGTGTACCTGCGCCAACTCGTCGGCCCGCTCGACACGGTGATGCTCTGGATCGAACAACTGCAGGGGGCCAGCGCCTCCTACGCGCGCGTCGAGGGCCTGGCCGACATCCCGCAGGCGGAGGCGAAGCACACTCCAGAGGTCCACGGTGATCGGATCCGGGTGACCGACGCGCATTACAGCTACACGGGCGCTCGCGACGTACTCCACGGCATCGATCTGCTCGTTCAGCCCGGCGAACGCCTGGCCATCGTCGGTACGTCGGGAGCCGGGAAATCGACACTCGCGCGGCTGCTCGCCGGTCTCGATCGCCCGCACATCGGCTCGGTGACGATCGGTGGTACGCCGGTCGCCGACCTGCCGCCCGACCAGCTCCGTGAACACGTCGTACTGATCACGCAGGAGCATCACGTCTTCCACGACACGCTGCGCGACAACCTCCTGATCGCGAAGCCCAACGCGACCGACGACGAGTTGTACGCCGCACTCGCCGCCGTCGGGGCCGTCTGGTCGAACGAGTTGCCCAACGGACTCGACACCGAGATCGGACAGGACACCGTCCTGGACGACGCGAGCGCTCAACAGCTCTCGCTGGCCCGCGTCGTCCTGGCCGATCCGCACACGCTGATCCTGGACGAAGCCACCTCGCTCCTCGACCCCAAGACCGCCCGGCACACAGAGCAGTCGCTGGCCGCCGTACTCCGGGGTCGCACGGTGATCGCGATCGCCCACCGGCTCCAGACCGCCCACGACGCGGACCGCATCGCCGTCATGGAAGCCGGCGAACTCGTCGAACTCGGAACCCACGACGCGCTCGTCAACGCCGACCACGTCTACGGCCGACTGTGGAAGACCTGGCACGGACCGAAATAAGCGGGTGCCGCGCGACCCGCCGCAAATTAACATCCGTGGATGCCTTCTCAGCGCCCCTTGCTGCCACGGTCGACACCGGCCGCGTCAGGCCTGTCCGCCACCGCGGTCGCCACGCTCCTGGACCAGCTCGAAGAGCGATCCGTCGAGTGTCACTCCTTGATGATCGTGCACCGCGGTCAGGTCGTCGCCGAGGGCTGGTGGGCGCCGTACTCCGCCGATCGTGCGCACCTGCTCTACTCGCTGACGAAGTCGTTCACCTCGATCGCCGTGGGGTTGGCGATCGAGGACGGGTTGCTCTCGCTCGACGACCGGGTGGTGGACGTGCTGCCCGATCACGTTCCCGACGACATCTCGGAGCAGGGGCGCCGGATCACCGTCCATCATCTGCTGTCCATGACGGCCGGCCACGGGGTGGACAGCCTTGAGGAGGCCTGGCAGCTGGAGCCGGGCGATCTGGTGAGGGGCTTCCTGCGGGTTCCGTTCGCCGAGCCGGAGGGAACACGGCATACCTACGACAACTCGACGACGTACATCCTCGCCCGGATGGTGGAGCGGGTCACCGGCCGCGGCCTCCCGGAATTCCTCGACGAGCGCCTCTTCACGCCGATGGGCATCGACCACGCCGAGTGGGACCGGGTGGCGAGCGGCGCCGCTTTCGGATTCCACGGGCTTCATCTCCAGACGGAGGCTGTCGCTGCCTTCGGTGAGCTGCTGCTGCGTGGTGGTGTTTGGCACGGTCGCCAGCTCGTCCCGCGCGAGTGGGTGGAGCTCGCGACCAGCCGGCACGCCGACACCCTGCCGCTCCCGGGCTGGTCGCAGAATCCGGACTTTCTCAGCGGGTACGGCTACCAGTTCTGGATGTCGCGGCACGGCTACCACGGTCACGGCGCCTTCGGCCAGTACTGCGTGGTGGTCCCGGAGCACGATCTCGTGGTCGCCATCACTGGTGTCGTCGACCCGACAGACGCGCTGCCGGGGCTCTTGTGGGACTGTCTGTTGCCCGGTCTGGAGGTCGTGGGAAGCACCCGGGACGATGAGACGCTCGCCGAGCGGCTGCGACGGCTGTCGCTCGAGGTGCTGCCTGGCTCGGTCGACCCGGATCGTTCCGCCAAGGCGAGAATCGATGCGTCCGCCGAGGGCTCGGCTCTGCCTGACGGCGCCACGGTGGTCGTCGATCCGGTGGACGGCGGTTGGGTGCTGCGGCTCGGAGCCTTTGAGGTCGCGGTCGGGTATGGGGATTGGCGCGAGAGTTCGCCGCTCGGCCGCCCAGTCGTCGCGACCGGCGCGTGGCAGCGTGACACGTTCGTCGCCGACCTCTACGTCATCACGTCTCCGCATCGGGTCCGCCTGGTGGTCGACTCGGTGGCAGGTACTGCGGTGGCGACGTGGAACGCCGTACCCCTGACGAGTCCTAGCCTGGAGCTGCATCTGCGCGCGCCGTTGATGACACGACCGGACGTCGCCTAGGCAGAATTGGCTGCGGGTCAGCTGTCGGATCGGGCTGTCGGTGTTCGTTGCAGAGGTGAGTGGCTGTCCACGGCGGGCGGCACGGACCACGGGAGATGACGCATGCAGTACCTGATCTCAGTGATCGACGACAGGACGCGATCCGCGACGCCGGAGGAGCTGACCGCGGTCGACGCCTTCAACGAGCAGTTGCGGACCGACGGGTATTGGGTGTTCGCCGGTGGGCTCGACGCGCCGGCCACCAGCACGGTGATCGACGGGCGGGCCGCGGAGCCGTTGTTCAGCGACGGCCCGTTCCTGGAGTCGAAGGAGTTCGTCGGCGGATTCTGGGTGTTCGAGGCGCCGGATCTCGACGTGGCGCTGAAGCTCGCAACGGCGGCGTCCAAAGCCTGTAACCGGAAGCTCGAGGTGCGGCCGTTCCTGTGAACCCCGTCGACGTTGTCCAGGACGCGATCACCCGGGCCCATCGCGAGGAATGGGCGCGGATCGTCGCGTCGCTCACCAAGCGTTTCGGTGACCTGGACATCGCCGAGGAGTCAGCCGCCGAGGCGTTCGCGACCGCTGTCACGCGGTGGCCCGATGACGGCGTACCGCCGAATCCCGGAGCTTGGCTGACCACGACCGCGAACCGCAAGGCCATCGACCGGATCCGGCGGGAGGCCAAGCGCGACGACAAGCACAAGGAGGCTCAGATCTTGTCCGACGACGAACCGCACGAGCCTCTCGGGGTGATCGACGACGAGCGGCTCCGGCTGATCTTCACCTGTTGCCACCCGGCGCTCGCGATGGAAGCCCGCGTGGCTCTGACGCTGCGGATGGTCGGTGGGCTGACCGTGCCCGAGATCGCTCGGGCGTTCCTGGTGCAGGAATCCACCGTCGGTCAGCGGATCACCCGGGCGAAGGCGAAGATCAAGGCCACCCGGATCCCGTACCGGGTGCCGGCCGTGGAGGATCTGCCGCGGCGCGTCTCCGGCGTCCTCGCGGTGCTGTTCCTGGTCTTCAACGAGGGCTATCTGGCGAGCGGGCCGGACTCCGATCCGGTGCGGCACGATCTGACCGCCGAGGCCATCCGGCTGACGCGACTGATTCGAACCCTGATGCCGACCGACGGCGAGGTCGCCGGTTTGCTGGCGTTGATGCTGCTGACCGAGGCCCGGCGTACGGCGCGGGTCTCGGCGAGCGGTGAACTGGTCACGCTCGCCGACCAGGACCGCGGTGCGTGGGACGTCGTACTGATCGCCGAGGGGCATCAACTCGTGCGCGAGCGGCTCGCCGCCGGGGTCGCGCCTGGGCGGTACCAGGTGCTGGCGGCGATCAACGCCGTACACACGTCGGTCCGGGACGTGCGCGACACCGACTGGTCGCAGGTCGTCGCGCTGTACGACCAGTTGGTTCGCATCGACCCCTCCCCGATCGTCGCGCTCAACCGCTGGATCGCGGCCGCCGAGCTCGACGGGCCCAACGTCGCGCTGGCTGCGGTCGACCGCCTCGAGGACAAGCTGGCCGGCTACCACCTGTTCCACGCGACCCGCGCCGAGTTGCTGCGCCGCCTCGGCCGGAGTCAGCAGTCGCGCGCGGCGTACGACAAAGCGATCGAACTGACGGAGAACACTGCCGAAGTCGCCTACCTGACCCGTCGCCGCGACCAACTGGGCTGACGACTGGAAGTCACCCCAGGCAGGACGCGGCGAGGCGGCGGAGATCGGCGACGACTTGTGGAAGCGCATCGACATGCTCGCTTATCAAGGCATCCAGATCGCGACCTTGCATCCAGCCTGTTGCGGACTCCTTGCCGACTTGAACGTCCAGCTCTTCGGCGAGATGACACAGCCGGAGCGAGACTTTGCGGAGGAAGAGATCGTCGCCGATCGGGGCCAGCACGCCACCCGCGTCGACGTACGCCTGAAGAATGCGCGAGATCCGGACGGGGTCGTCACCGCCGAAACTCCGTGCGGCGCGGCCGATTTCCAGGGTGGCGCTCTCACAGGCCACACTCTCCCAGTCGATCAGCACGGGGCCATCGGCAGAGACCAGGACGTTGTACGGCTCAAGGTCGCCGTGGCTCAGAACCTGGTCGTCGGCTGCGGTGAAGGCTGCCTGGATCGACCGTCCCAGCTCGTCGAAGAAGCCGACCTGCCGGTGGAGAGCGTCAGCCCACGGCTTGCCCTGGCTGCGGCCGAGCAGCACCCACTCTTCCCAGCGATCGCGCGGGAAGACTCCCCACCATCGCCATTCCGGCTGCTCGTCGGTCAGCGGCATCAGACTGTGTAACGCCGCAGCGACCCGTCCGAGCCACGAAGCCACGTCATCCGCGTCAATCAGCGTGCGGTGATCGATCCAGTTGTACAACCGAACGGTGCCGAGGTCGTCCACCCGGGCCGCATACCCGAAGGCCGGGTCGCGTGGTTCAACCGGCCGCGCGATCGGCAGACCCTGCGACAGCGCGGCCGACTCCAGCGCCATGCCTTGCTCGATGCGCGTCCACCATGGCGGGTCTTCGAGGCCCCACAGCCGTTTGACGAGATAGTCGGCTGAGGCGGTTCGAAGACGCCAGGTCTCGAAGCTGGTGTGCTGGACCGGAGTCAGAGGTTCGACCGGTCGTCCGAGTCCGAAGGCGTTGGCAATGGATTCCACTAGGTCCTCCCGAAGCGGCCCCGGACGATCTTCGCATGCGACTACCTCGCCGACTCCGAGCGGCGCCGCGAGATCCACGGCGGCCCGCAGGTGGTGGAGAACCGGAACACCGTGACCTTTTACGGCAGGGCCGGCGACCTGACCGGCCCGGGCCAGCTTCGGGGGTTCCGGACCACGTTGTGGACCGCTGTAGTGTGGAGGTGACTGACCGTCCGGTGGCCACCGTCCGGAGGCTTTGGGCCGGTCGAGAGGCGGACGTCATGACGACGTCGAACAACCCCATCCTCCTGCCGCCGGACGGCACCTGATCGTGGCTTACCTGATGCTCTACGGCAGCGGCTGGACCCAGCGCTGGCGCATCGCCGAGGGGATGGAGCAGCAGATAGGCGAGGCGATCACCCAGGTCGGGAAGAACGAGACCACCCAACTGTCGGTGCTCGACCCCACCTCGGATACGCCCGCCACCTTGGTCGTGGCCTGGGCCCAGGTCGCCGCCGCCGTCATCCTCGACTCCGGCGACCGACCAGCCCACGACGAGGCGACTGGCCCGTACGCCTGACCGGGGGTCTGGCCGTCTTGCCGACCCCCAACCCGCTCCATGTGGCCCTGTCCTGGGCTTGCGGGGGCGAGCGTCGAGGCCGGTGGTGCCCGCCTTGTGGCACCTGGCCAGCCGGGACACCGCCCGTGCCGACGCGGCCGAGGCGAGCGCCAAAGCTGAGGAAACGACGTCACGAGCACCAAGAGGCTGACGCCTACCTGCAGCACGGCGCCGGGCCAACCGACCGGGCGCAGCGGGATGTTTCTACGCCGGCGGCCCAGATCTTGGTGGCGGCGGGTATGACCGCAGTTGGGGATCGTCGGCGTTCGTGTCGATGCCGCCTCGATCCACGCCGATCCCCATCGTTGACACGTGAATCTTCACGCCCAGGGCCCGCGCCGACCATTGCATGAACTCGGCCGCCTGGCGACGAGTTGGGCCGGCAAACTCGGCGAGGGCGCGGCGGTCAATGGCCAGCCGACGACGCTGGGCCACAGGCGCCTTCAGCCGGCGCCGCCCGTGCTGCCGGCGGGCGCGTCACCCGGCTCGACGGCGCTCCCCGAGATGGTGCGGCCAGCGCCGCCCGAATGGGTGATCTCGACCCTATGGGGCTGGCTCCGCGGTGACGCCGGGACGGTGACGTGCAAAACACCGTCGGCGTAGGCGGCGGTGAGGTTCTCCGAGTCCACACCCTCGCCGAGGGACAGTTGCCGAGTGAATAACCCCTGGGATCGCTCGGCGACAATAACCTGCTGGCCCTCGCGGTAGGAAGGGCTGCGCTCGGCCTGGATCGTCAAGGCGCCGGAATCGACGATCACCTCGATGCTGTCAGGGTCAACGCCGGGCAGGTCGGCCTCCACGTGGTAGCTGCCGTCCTCGCCGCGGTAGACATCCAGCGGCATCGCGAGAGGGGCGCGCGTCCCACTCGCGGCCATCGCCATGAGCCGGTCGAGCTCACGGGCAGGGTCACGGAAGGGCTCAAACCTGAACACTGACATCGCTGCCTCCTCCTTGGGAGCTATCTGTTCATGTTGAGGGCGCCTGGCCTGCCGCGCGGGAACGGACACGAGGCGCATGCCCTAGGGAACAGCTTGATCAGAGGACGGTGCTGGTCGACGCCGCTCCCGGCTGCCGCGGGCCGGTTCGCCGACGGCATGACCTATCAACTATCGGTGGATGGCCTTGCGCCGAACGAACCCGACCGCCCCGGTCCCTAGGAACAGGACGATCCCGATGATGCCGAGCCAGACCAGGCCCTCGACGGCGAAGCCGACGATCGTCAGGACAAGCCAGAGCACCAGTAAGACGATCAGCAGTATGAGCATGACCACCTCCGTGGTTCCACGCACTCAGACCGACGACCCATCGACATCGCCGAAGCGGGACGCGCAGGTCGACCGCTATAAGAACAGAGTCCACGGTGTGGTGCCCGATGTCTATGGACCAGAGGCTCGGTGAGCAGCGGTCTGCGCGGCCCTCACGGCCGAACCATGCCGGCCGGCGTCACCCCCCCGGCTGCCTCGAGGTGCACCCGGATGTGCGTCGCGCAAACGGATGACCCCACAGCACCGATTCGTCGCCCTCAGCCACGTCGAGTTCGGACGCCACGCCGCCGCGGCGTCCGGGCTCGACCCGGTTCGAGTTCGCCCGCGATAGGCGTGGTGGTAGCTGCCGGGTTCGCGCAGTTGGCGATGGACGGTGGGTCGGCTTCGGCGATGCGGAGTGGGAGGCGGTGTGGTCAGGTGTCATCGTTACGGGTGGAGTCGCCAGTGGATGATCGTGCGTCGGGGCATCCTTTGGATACGGCGCCGGTCCGCCCGGGCCGACCGAGACGGCGAGGCTTCGGGGTTCAGAAGCGACGTGCTTGGGCCGCCGAAGAGGCGGCTCGCCAAGGCCCCACCCGTGCTCGGGTGTCGGTCTGAGGAGACCAGCATCTAGGAGTGAACCATGACTTCAACAGCAGGTTCCGATGATTCACCTCCAGGCGAATTCCAACCCGTTGGTGGCAAGCTCGAGCGTGGGCTCATCTGGGTGTTCATCGTGCTACCTACTCTCGCGCTACTGCCAGGGATCTTCTTCGCCTGGGGCGGCTGGATCGGCTGGCACGACATCGTCCTCCTGGTCGTGTTCTACGTGATCACCGCGACCGGCATCGGCGTCGGCTACCACCGAGGCTTCACCCACGGCTCCTTCAAGAGCAAGCGTGGCCTCAAGATCGGACTCGCGATCGCCGGCAGCATGGCGCTTGAAGGACCCGGCATCCGCTGGGTGGCCGACCACCGCAAACACCACAAGTTCTCCGACAGAGATGGCGATCCACACTCGCCCTGGCGCTACGGCACCACCGCTTGGGCGGTGACCAAGGGGTTTGTTTTCGCCCATGTCGGCTGGGTGCTGTGGGGCGAGGATCGCGCTGACCCGAAGCATTACGCCCCAGACCTACTGAAGGACCGCGACCTGGTGTCGATTTCGCGGCATTTCCGTGAGCTGGCGGCGATCTCGCTGCTAACCCCTGCGCTCATCGGCGGGCTTTGGGACAGGTCGTGGCACGGTGCCGCCACCGGACTCTTCTGGGGCACTCTGGTCCGCATCGCGCTGATGCACCACGTCACGTTCTCGATCAACTCGATCTGTCATGTCACCGGCAAGAAGCCCTTCGACGCCCGCGACAGGTCAGGCAACGTCTGGTGGCTCGCCGTCCTGAGCCAGGGCGAGTCATGGCACAACGTCCATCACGCCGACCCCACCTGCGCGCGCCACGGCGTACTCAAAGGACAGGTCGACATCAACGCCTGGCTCATCAGGCGGTTCGAACGCCTCGGCTGGGCGTACGACGTCAAATGGCCAGACCAGGAACGCCTCAAAAGAAGGCGCACCGCCGCCGCTTGACTCGGGTGTACATCGGGACCCTTTGTGGGCTGCGTTTGCGTCCCAATGCGGTTCGTGACCTGGCTTCCGGGCCTCGAGGAGGCGCGCTAGCCTCGAAGGAGTTCAACGAGGAGGTGGTCTCCGTGTTGGCACAAGCTCCCCATCTGCGGCTCTCTGGGCACGGTGAACGGCTTCGGCTCCGGCAGCATGGTCGGTGGCAGCAAGATCCGCTAGCGGCGGTGCGCGAATGTTGTCGAGCGTCAGTGGCTGTCGAGAAGGCGCTTGGTGAGGCGATCCGTGAGGCTCGCGCGGCGGGCGCCTCGTGGACAGATGTTGGTCGGGTACTCGGGGTCGCCGACAGTGCCGAGACTGAGCAGGACATTGTCGATGCCCTCGCCGAGATGAAGCGCGAGGTGTGGCGTCGCTTCTGGGCGTAGGGGGACGCTCGCACGTGGGTTGGCCCGGATTCCCGAAGCCGGCGGCGAACAGACGGACCGGCAACGAGCCCCGTCGCGATGCGCGGCGGGGCTCGTTACCGGGACGATCTAGTGGGTGATCGGCGCCGGCTCGCGATGGCCGGTGTCGATGGCGAGGTCACCGACGTAGTTGTCGCGCAGGGTGAAGCGGTCCCGACTGTTGGCCTTCACCCAGTCCGCGGCCTTGACGGCGGCCGCGTCAGCCTGCGCCCGGTTCTCCCAGGTGCTGATGGAGACGAAAGCGTTCTTGTCGACCTGGGCAACCCCGTAGGACACGAAGCCGGTGCTGTCCGTGAACAAGGGAACCATCCCGGACTTCGCCTGGGTGACTACCTCGTCGAAGGTGCCGGTCTTGATGTCATAGAGAGCGACGCGCGTGCAGCGCATGGTGTGCCTTCCTGTGGTGGAGCGGCTTACGTAGACCCGCAAACCAGTTCCACGACTAAACCTACGCTGGTATCTCAATACTAGCAATAGAGTTCCTAGATCTGGAAAACCGGTATGCTCTGTGTCATGGCTTGGGGCTTCCTGACGAACCACGCGCGGGCGCTGCTGTGCATCGCTCACGACCCGGGCGTGCGACTGCGGGAGATCGCGGCCACGCTCGGCATCACCGAGCGCGCGGCGTTCGGCATCGTCACCGATCTGGTGGCAGCCGGATACGTGGTCAAGGACAAGAACGGCCGCCGCAACAGCTACCGGGTCCAGGTCGACAAACCCTTGCCCGAGGCTCTGCTGCGACAGCGAACAGTCGGCCAACTGGTGGACCTCCTCGCCCACACCGAACAGGGCACCCGCGACCACTCCTGAGCTCGCTGACATGCCGCCGTGCGCCAACCTCACCTCCCCCGGCGGCGACTGGTGGTCGCCCGACTCACTGTCGACCGCTGACTGGCTGGGCTCGCCCCAGCACCCGCTAGCTAGCTGTCGGTTCGGGCCAGCTTCGGGAGTACCGGGCCGAAGCGGGCGAGGTAGTGCCAGACCAGCTTGATGGACTGTGCCGGGTGGGCGCCAGAGCGGGCGGCGTGACCGAGCAGGTACGGCGTCAGTTCGTCGCCGAGGGAACGTGCCAGGTCGACGATGTGCGCTCCGCGGTACGCCGGGTCGAAATCGGCCGTCGTACCGCGGAAACCCGGGTGGACCTCGACCGTGCATCCCAGTCGGCGCGCTGCCTCTTCGACTGCCGTGCCGGCGAACGACGGGTCCAGCACCACGGCATCGACGTCGGCATCCAGGCGGACCGGGCCGTGGACCTGCGCCTCGACGTAGTCGTCCAGTTCGTCGGCCCCTGAATCGTCAGCCAGCTGACACAGCCGCGGCAGGATCGCCTTGTCCCCGACCTGCGCCGGGTCCAGCGCTGAGTCCGGAAAGCAGAACGTCGACCGGTCCACCACCTCGTCCTTCAAGCGCAAGTACGACGACCCGAAGCGAACCGCCCCGCCGTACGGATCACGCCGACGATTCCACACCCCGTACACCGGACGATCCGCCGCGGACTTCCCGTCGTACTCCCCCGCGAACAAGCGGCTCTCCCACCGCCACCGGTCCCCGCCCGGAAACGCCGTCAGTCCGCCATTGGAGATCCCGGTCGAGAACTGCGAGCGATAAACCCCGTCCGCCGCCAAGGACTCGATCACCATCCGCCCACCATGAGGCCAATTCGGCTGAAACTGCAGCGTGATCATTGGAGTGGGCCCGCTGTGCGTCCATCAGCGTCGATGGTGATGAGGCGGAGTTGCTCGTCGTGGCGACCGTTCGGCAGCCAGTGCGCGAAGGCCACCTGAGCAGTCGGCGGCATCTCGAGGGTCGTCGGATCCACGTCCAGCCCGAACCACCGAAGATCGCCTTCGGTGCACTCCGTCGGGACGGGCGCCTCCGGCCGGAGAACTGCGGTGAAGTAGTAGGTGATGCGAATCTCCGCGCCGGTATCCCGCATCGCCGTGTAGCGAAGGGCGAAGTCGCTGATGTCGTCCGCGGTGACGCCGACCTCCTCCTCGAGCTCCCGGAGCGCGGCCGCCGCCGGGTCGGAGAGCTCTTCAGGCTCGACGTGGCCGCCGATACCGACCCAGGAATCGGCGATGGCCCGGGAGCCTCGGCGGTAGACAAGCAGCACCTGGTCGGCTCGGACGAGGAAGGTCGACGTCAGCATGCGGGTCGAGTGCACGGGGCTCAGACGTTGACGTTGAAGCCGAGGTCGACATCGCAGGCAGCTTGGCCGCCGCGGATACCCCAGTTCTCGGTGGTGTGGTCGCGGACCAGGATCGTGACGTGGTCGGCAGGGATGTCGAAGGACTTCAGGTTGGTGACGATGTTCGTGTAGAGGGAGCGCTTGGCGTCGGTGGAGCGGCCGGCGAAGCAGTCGACGGTGACGAGCGTGAAGAACTCGGGCTGCGTCAGGCTCGGCGAGCAGCCGAATCGGTGGGGCGCGTGGACCACGAGGCGGACGTCCTTGTCCTTCGGCGGGATCCGGAACGCCGCGACGAGTGCATTGTGAACGGCATCGATCAGGGCGACTTCGTCCGCCTCGGAGTACTGACGACGTACCTCGATCTGCACACTCGGCATGACGTGGATCCTTCCATCAGGTGATTCGAACAGCCCGACCTCACCACGAAGCGCCAACTCCGGCGACCGATTTTGTCGGTGGTCCCGGCCACACTCCATCACCATGACAACTGGGAAGATTCCCCGCGGAGCCGCCGTCGTGGTGGACGCGGGCAGGGTGCTGGTCATCAAGCGGTACCTGCGGCATACCAGCGCGGCCGAGTGCGTGATGTGCGAGTACGCCGACGCGCAAGGACCGCACTGCGCCGGTCATCGGTACGCCGTACTTCCCGGTGGGCACGTGGAGTCGGGTGAATCCGCCGCCGGCGCCGCGCTTCGTGAGCTCGAGGAGGAGACGACGCTCACCGGGGCGGTCGATCGGCTGCTGTGGACCGGCACCCACAACGGGCGGCCGGCGTACTACTTCCTGGTGGGCGATGTGAATGGCGTACCTGAATTGTCGGGTGACGAGGCGGCTGAGCACTGTCCGACGAATCATTTCGAGGTTCGGTGGGCCGGCTCCGAGGACCTGGAGACGCTCGCGATCTATCCGGCGGATCTGCGCGATCGCCGAAGTAGTTGTACGCGCCGATGCTGACGACCGCGTCGAAGAAGCCCTGCGCGAACGGGAGCTTGTGTGCGTCCGACTGGATCGGGTGAACGCGACCCACGGCGCCGGCGTCCTGGATACGTCGCCAGTTCTCGGTCGGGTCGACCCACAGGTCGGTGGCCCAGACTTCGACGTCGTACTCGCGGGCGAGGAAGATCGACGTGAGCGCCGTACCGCAACCGAGGTCGAGGACGCGCATGCCGGGTTCGAGGGTCATCACCTGCATCAGGCCTTCGGCGCTCCACAGTGGATGCGGGCCCATGAGGTTGTCGACGACCCATTGCTGGTCGTAGGTGTTCGAGCGCGGATACCGATCGAGGGTGAGCGCTTCGCGCAGGAGTTCGCTGGACTGTTTGGTGGACATGGTGTGACGGTGTCAGCGGGCGCGGTGACTCACAACGGATTTTCGCCGCGCGCTTCCGCGATCATCCGGTGGCCCTGCTGCTCGAACGCCTCGTCGCCGACCTGATACGCCCAGACCGCGGTGTTCACGGCCTCGCGAACCCGGGCGCGGTACCAGGCGGCCGGCTCCCGCGGGTCGCCGCCATAGCCGTCGAGGAACGCAGCTTCGAGTGCCGGGTCGGCGCGGAACTGCTGGGCGGCGAGGCGGGCCAAGTCGGTGTACGCCGGGCGGAGGTCGGCGCGGCCGAAGTCGATGACGCGAACGGTGCCGTCGTCGATCAGCCAGTTCCGCGGCTGCCAGTCGCCGTGGGTCGGGACGAGCTTTGCGGGCGGCATCGGCCACGCGCTGATCTCGGAGCGCAGGCGTTCGGCAGTCCCCGGCGCGATGCGGTGTGGCTTGCCGAGATTTGTCAGCACCCGCCGATTCTCGCTCGCTTCATAGTCGTCATCCGGTACGGCGGACTGCTGGTGAAACGCCACCAAAAGCGCACCGGCTTGGCGATATGTCTCCGGCGCCCATTCGTACGGCGTACCTTCGACCAGCTCGCCTGGCAGGAATCGGGTGAGAAGGAGTTTCGCGTCGTCGTCGGCGTGCACGAGTTCGGGCGCTCTTTGAGATGTACTCCAGGGCCGTAGCCAGTTGCGGTGGGCCCGGAGCTCGCGGACGAGGTGATGGTCGGCATCGTCGCCCGCCTTCGCGATGTACCGCTGTCCGTCGTGGATGAGCTCCAGCACGAGTGTGCCGACGAGACCCCAGCTGTGGTCCTTCACGACCTCGGCGGACGGCAGCCACGCATCGAGGAGTTCATGCTGACGTCGGGTGAGTCCCACTCGCGAAGACTAGCGCACGAAATGTGCGGAGAAAGCTGGACGAATATCCCCGGAGGATTTATCCTGGCCGAATGCAGAATTCACAGGGAAATGTCTCTCTACCAATAAACCTATCATCGGGAATTGCGGAAAGCAAGTCCGTCGAATTCTGGCGACTCGGGGACGTTTCGGTCCGGCGGATCGGGTTCGGGGCGAAGCGGCTCGCGGGGTCCGGCGACGGCGGGGCCGACTCCCGGGAACGCGCCGTCGAGCTGCTCCACGAGGTGGTCGCGCTCGGGGTGAACCACATCGACACGGCCGCGTTCTACCCGAGCCACGGGGCGGCCGGGCAGACCCGATTCGAGAGTCTGGACTGGGCGAACGACGTGATCCGGCGCGCGCTGGCGCCGTACCCGGACGAGCTTCTGATCGCCACGAAGGTCGGGCCGACCGCTCACGGGATGGCGCGACCGGACGAGCTGCGGGGGTTGGTGGAGGAGGATCTGCGCGCGCTCGGGGTCGACGCACTCGATCTCGTTTATCTGCGGCAGATGGGACTGCCGTCGGTCGCGGAGCATTTCGGTGTGCTCGCCGAACTCCAGGAGAAGGGGATGATTCGGCAGTTGGGAGTGTCGAACGTGCGTGTCGAGCTGTTGCAGGAGGCGCGGGAGATCGCGCCGGTGGTCGCGGTGCAGAACCGGTACAGCGTCGGGTTCGGGCGGGTGAACGACGAGATCCTGCAGTTGTGCGGTGAGCTCGGGATCGCATTCATCCCGTTCTTCGCGCTGACCGCCGAGTCACGCGAGGCCGGCGGGGTGCCGACCGCGGTGCCGGCGGCAGGCGTGGTCCAGGAGATCGCGGACCGACTCGGCGCGACTGCGGCACAGGTCCGGTTGGCGTGGACACTGAGCCGCGGCAACCACGTCCTCGCCATCCCAGGTACATCAAGCCGACAGCACCTCGAGGAAAACCTGCGAGCAGGCGAGCTGATCCTCTCCCCCGAAGACCTAGCCACACTCGACGCACTAGTCGACTGACTCGGCGAGCGTCCGGGAGTGGCGCACCGCTCGCTCGACTGCGCCGGGCCGAATGCCACCGCGCACGAGGGACGGGTGGTCGCGATGGCCTCAGCTCGGTCTTCGTGGTCTCCAACAGCCTGCGCCTGAGGCGCTTCCGCCCACTGAGCTGAGTGTGTGAGGTTCGGGGTGTCAGGCTAGGTTGTTTGAGTTTGGGAGAGGGTTAGAGGGGGGTTGGGGGAACCCCAGGGGGCGGGGCGGGGCGGAG